>NZ_JACMOO010000257.1 GCF_014377975.1 Ferruginibacter sp. | reverse complement strand
GGTGGTGAACCTTTTCTTCAACTACAATGCGATGAACTGCATACTTGTTGGTTTGAAAATATAGGTAATGGTAAATTCATTAAACATTTCCTTCCTGCAGAGGTACAGTTTGCACCAGTCAACACCATACTTAGCGAGGATGTAGACAATGATGGGAAAATGGATTTGTTATTAGCCGGTAATGAATACAATGCTGATGTAATGACAGGACGGTACGATGCATCTTTTGGCTGCTATTTACAAGGAGATGGTAAAGGGAATTTTTCTTTTATTAAGCCATCCATTAGCGGATTTATTTTAAAAGGCGATGTTAAGGATATGAAAATAATACAAACTTCTGCTAAACAAAAGATATTACTATCAGCTGTTAATAATGATCGAATGAAGTTTTTTTTAATCAGAAAATAAATTTAATAATCTGGATTCTTGTAAATTATAAGTAGTCAATTTAAATATTGTAAAGTACCCAAAAAAGTTTGCGCATTAATTTTAAATTAAGGAAAGTTCCAAAAACTATGTTTTCAATAATGAATTTTAAAAGGGCGAAAAAATTATTAGCAGGGTTAGAGTAACGCTAAGGCATCAGGTTGAGAGACCTGCACCAGTGGGGTACTTACCTGTCCTAAAAATCTTTTATTATTTTCGATTAACATTTAAACAGATCTCAACATATTCAAAAAAATCTATGAAAAAAAATACGTTTTGCTGCCTCGTCACTTTTCTGTTTTTACAATTATCAGTCGGACAAAACAATCTTTCTATTAATACCGACGCCGGTAAAGTAAAAATAAATCGTAACATTTATGGTCATTTTGCAGAGCATCTGGGGCGTTGCATTTATGATGGTTTTTATGTGGGTGATACCTCTTCAATACCAAACACAAATGGTGTACGCAATGATATTATTGATGCGCTTAAAAAATTGAAGATTCCCAATCTGCGATGGCCGGGTGGTTGCTTTGCAGATACTTATCACTGGAAAGACGGTATCGGGCCAAAAGATAAAAGACCCACCATGGTAAATAAATGGTGGGGCGGAGTTACTGAAGACAATAGTTTTGGTACCCACGATTTTTTAAATATGTGCGAATTGCTGGGCGCAGAACCTTACCTGTCAGCTAATGTAGGGAGTGGTACTGTACAGGAACTTGCGGATTGGGTTCAGTACTCTAACTTTAATGGTAAAAGCCCCATGAGTGATCTGCGTACACAAAATGGCAGAACAGCGCCATGGAAAGTAAAAATGTGGGGCATTGGCAATGAAGCCTGGGGTTGCGGCGGTAACATGAAACCAGATTATTATGCCAATGAGTACCGCAAGTACGCCACTTTTATTTCTGACTGGGAAAACAGGGGTGGCCTGATGCGCATAGCTTCCGGTGCCAGCGATGCTGATTATAACTGGACAGAAACACTCATGAAAAATATTCCGCTGGATATGCTGGGTGGCGTGGCAATGCATCATTATTCATTGTTAGACTGGAATAAGAAAGGGCCTGCAGTTGAATTTAGTGAAAATCAGTATTTTCAAATCATGAAACAAGCCTTGCTGATGGATGAACTGGTAACCAAACATGCAGCCATCATGGATAAATACGATCCTAAACAAAAGATTGCGTTGGTGGTGGATGAATGGGGCGGATGGTATGATGTTGAAAAAGGTGCCAACCCAGGTTTTTTATACCAGCAAAATACTATTAGGGATGCAATGATCGCAGGCGTTACGCTAAATATTTTTAATAACCATGCTGACAGGGTACGAGTTGCCAATTTAGCACAATGCGTAAATGTGTTGCAGGCTGTAATTCTTACCAACAAAGAAAAAATGATTCTCACGCCAACTTATTACGTGATGGAAATGTATAATGTTCATCAGGATGCAACATTATTACCAATAACCCTTAAAGTGAACGATTATATATTAAATGGCGAAAAATTACCCGCTGTATCTGCCTCTGCATCGAAAGACAGCCTGGGCGTAATTAATATTTCGCTTGTTAATATTGATCCTTTGCAATCACAAAAAATAAGTGTTGTATTAAAAAGTGAAACTAAAAAGAATTTGTCAGGCAGAATTCTTACATCAAAAAAATTGCAGGATTATAACTCATTTACAGAGTCCGAAAAAATAAAGCCTGCTACTTTTAACAATGCATCAATCGATAAAAATGTGTTGACAGTAACCTTGCCACCAATGGCAGTAGTTGTTTTAACGATAAAATAATAGCAAAATAAAAAGTATGCTATTAAAGAAATTGCGGTACGTCCTGGCTGTTTAATACGGCAAAAGTAATTTCCATTGATCAATTAAACCCATACGTGCAGGATGGCTCAATCTAATAGAATTTGCTAATGGCGCTGTTACATCACAGTGGTGCAATGTGCGGGCACAAATGGCGCATCCAGCTTCTTTTAATTTAATAATAATGGGGGTTGGTAATGAAAACTGGGGATCGCAATATGTAGAATGTTTAAAAATATTTTCAAATGCCATACGCCATTACGGTACTTACCCGCCCTAAAATTTATTCTGTAATTTTCAATTAACATTTAAACAGATCATGATGAAAGTTTACCCGCTTATTTGTTTTTTTTTGTTGAATGTGAGTTTGGCTTCTTCACAGAGTGGTCACCTAAAACTTTGGTACAATCAACCGGCAGATGCCTTGATACCGGATGATAAAAATGGTTGGAAAGATGACCCGCAATGGTTGAAAGCCCTGCCACTCGGAAATGGAAATATTGGTGCAATGGTATTTGGTGATGTAAACAGGGAACGCATCCAGCTTAATGAAAAAACTTTATGGAGTGGCAGCAATACCGATAATGATAACCCAGAAGCTCCAAAGTATTTAGCTGAAATACGTAAGTTATTATTTGAAGGGAAATTTAGAGAAGCTACCGAATTGACCAATAGAACCCAGGTTTGCAAAGGGAAAGGTTCGGGTAACGGCAATGGCGGCAATGTGCCATTCGGTTGTTTTCAAACCCTGGGGGATTTATGGATTGATTTTGGAACAAAAAAAAATTATACCCAATACTATCGTGATCTGAATTTAAACGATGCCATTTCCCATGTAAACTACCAACAGGATGGTGTTGGTTTTAAACGGGAATATTTTATCAGCGCCCCTGGTAACGCAATGGTAGTAAAGTTTACGGCAAATAAAAGAGGTTCCATTAGTTTTACCGCAATTCTCAACCGGCCAGAAAGATTTACCACTACAGCCTTAAAGGGAGAATTAATAATGTCTGGCGCTTTAGACAATGGAAATGGTGGAAGTGGAATGGAATACATGGCCAGACTGAAAGCTAAATTAAAAGGCGGGCAGCAATCTATTTTAAATAACCAGCTTGTAATAAAAAATGCAGATGAGGTGATTTTGTATCTAACCGCATCTACAGATTATTTACCTGAATACCCCATATATAAAGGAAGGGATTACAAAAAAATTACTCGGGATAATTTGGATAAGGCATTCGCAAAAGATTTTTCTCAAATGAAGCAAATGCATATCGCAGATTATCAAAAATATTTCAAACGGGTTTCTTTGCAATTAGCCGATGAATCAATGGAGGATAATTTACCCACCGATGTCAGGCTCAATAAAATTAAGGAAACAAAAGACGATCATTATTTATCGCAATTGTATTTTCAGTATGGCAGGTACCTGTTAATTTCATCCACAAGGGAAAATACAATGCCTGCGAATTTACAGGGCATCTGGGCCAATGAAATTCAAACTGCCTGGAACGGTGATTACCACACAGATATAAACGTTCAAATGAATTATTGGTTGGCCGAAAATACCAATCTCAGCGAACTGCATTTATCCCTTACCAAATTTATTCAGCAAATTGAAAAGCCTGCCACAAGATCGGCTTCCGTACAATTTAATATGAAAGGCTGTTGTATTGGTCCAATCATCAATGTGTGGGGTTACACATCTCCCGGCGAACATCCTTCCTGGGGGCTGATTTCCGGTGCAAGCGGGTGGATTTGTCAGCACCTCTGGGAGCATTATCTTTTTACCAAGGATAAAAAATATTTACAAAACGTATTTCCTACCTTAAAGAATTTTGCCAAATTTTATTTGAACTGGCTGGTAACCGATTCCACAACCGGCAATTTGGTTTCAGGCCCGGCAGCTTCTCCGGAAAATGCATTTAAAGCCCCTGATGGCAGCCAGGGCACCATCAGTATGGGACCATCGCATGACCAGGAAATCTTTGAAGAACTTTTTACCAATGTGATTAGTGGTTCAGTAATATTAAATGATAAAGATGAAATGATTAATCAGATAAAATCTGCAAAAAATAATTTATTGAAAGTACAAATTGGGGATGATGGGCGCATCATGGAGTGGGCAAAGCAATACAAGGAAACGGAACCTGGGCACCGGCACCTGTCCCATTTGTACGCCTTGTATCCTGGTAGTGCTTTTAACAATGTACAGACACCAGCGTATGTGGTAGCAGCCCGAAAATCTTTGGAGTACCGACTGCAACATGGTGGTGGACATGAGGGCTGGAGTGCAGCCTGGGTTACTAACTTGTATGCAAGACTAAAAAGCGGTGATAATGCTTTGGATGCGTTGAATGATATTCTTATAAAAAAGACAGCTGATAATTTATTTAATCTTAATCCACCCTTTCAAATTGATGGAAATTTTGGAGCAACTGCCGGCATTGCAGAAATGCTTCTGCAAAGCCAGGAAGGATTTATTGAACTGCTTCCTGCATTGCCGGCATCCTGGAAAGATGGAGAAGTAAAAGGCCTTTGTGCAAGGGGTGGATTTGTAGTAGATATGAAATGGAAGGGTGGCTGGCTGGTAAGTTCAAGAGTATTTTCAAAAGTTGGGGGTAATTGTAAAATTAAAAATAGAGGGTATAACATTGAACTAAAAACCCAACCCGGTAAATGGTATGTTTTACCGATGAATTGAAACTTAAGATATCTTAGACAGTTGTCTAAAAATGATTTATTTGTTAACTAGCTTCGGTATTTCATAGCAGCGACATTGGCGACGCTCCGTTCAACAGTGGTAAAAATGGCCCCTTTGGCATTATAGCAAAGTCTGTAAAACTAAATTTAGACGGCTTCTTAGACAGTATGAAGTGGTATAGATTGCTGTTTCCCTTGAATCATTGTTTTTTTAAGCAGCTTTTGAGTTGAATAAAATTTTCACAGTGTACTAGTTTTTATCACCATCTATAACATATTTTATACAATACCAACATTGGCAAAAAAGTTTATCAGTAGGGATTCAAGTAACGGTAAGGCATCAGGTCGAGAGACCTGCGCCAGTGTGAGATGCACAACTGTTCTAAAGACAGCCACATAAAAAATATATTTTATATATGGCTTTTAATTTTATTAAATAACTATAAATATCACTTCAATGAAATCGCTGAAACAATTCTTATTGGCATTATTAGTAATTACATCATCATTGCAGCATTCATTTGCCCAGGACTGGAAAATCCACGAGTCTTGACCCCCTGTCGCCACGCCGACTTAAACGTAAAAATGAATGGGGAATGGGGGTCGGTATTGCCGGTATTTCCAATTATCAAGCACTTGCTGTTGAGTAACTATCTGGCGACCTTGACGGCGCAGATTATAGAGAAATAAAATCAGAATCAGAGAAAAAGGTATCTATTTTGGAGGGCAAAGTTTTAGAGTTAAATAATGGTACAACTAGTATAGCATCACTTCTGGATAAGGCTTTAAACGGTCTCACAAGGCTTGATAAACTATATTCGGAAGCTGATACAAAGCGGAAAAGAGAAATAATAGGTTCGATGTATCCTGAAAAATTGACTTTTGACGGAATGAGTTATCGAACCTCCAGGCTCAATGAAGCAGTTGATCTAATATATAGGGTGGGAGAGGGTTATAGCGAAAAATAAAAAAGGACAAATCAGTAATAAAATTGATTTGTCCTCATTGGTTGGGTTACTAGGATTCGAACCTAGACGGACAGAATCAAAATCTGTAGTGCTACCATTACACTATAACCCAATCATTTTCCCAAAATTTAGTTTGGGAATGCAAATTTAGGGGTTGACGGTAAAACAGCCAAAACCATTTTAAAAATAGGTTGATTATTCTTTTTCTACAATTTATCTTCCGCTTCCTTTAATCCTTTTATAAATTCCAAAGATGCCAAAACATCGTCACACATCACCGTAATTAATGAACCTGGTTTGGCAGTATTATATGCGTGCAGAATTGCCTCTGTTTCAATATTGATAATGGTAACAGGTATATTTTTGGTTTTTGCTTTATCAATACCTTGTACCAAAAGCTGCACTATTTCTTCGGCGGTCCGGCCACGTAAACTTTTATCCTGGCGAATGATAATTTCATCAAAACAGCCGGCTGCTATACTGCCCAAATCTTTAATGTCTTCATCACGCCGGTCGCCGGTACCACCAATGATACCTACTTTGGGCGAACCATCCATCTTACCTAAAAAATCGCTCAGCAACTGCATTCCTGCCTGGTTATGGGCAAAATCCACCAGCATTTCAAAATGCTTAAATTTAAAAAAGTTAAGTCTGCCCGGTGTTTGGGTAGGGGAGGGAACAAAGGTTTCCAACGCCTCTTTAATATCATCTACTTTTATTTCCCTGTACAAATAAGTAGCCAGTACAGCCGGTAGTGTATTCATAATATTATGAACAGCTTTACCACCGTAAGTAATTGGAACGTCCGTTACTTTTATTACCCTTATTTTCCAGTTGCCTTTCATGATGCTGATGTAACCATTTTCAAACACAGTAGCCAGCCCGCCATCATTACAATGTTTTTTTATCCGTGGATTATTTTCATCCATGCTGAATAAACCAATGTTGCAATCAAGCCCTTTTCTTATATCATATACCAGGTCATCATCTGCGTTTAAAATGGCATACCCATGTTTAAAAACAGTTTCAGCCACTACTGCTTTTACTTTTGCCATCTGCTCCAGACTGTCAATGCCGCCAAGACCAATATGATCTGTGCTTACATTGGTAATGATGGCTATATCACAGTTTTGAAATGCCAGACCGTTTTTTAAGATACCACCTCTTGCACATTCAAGTACTGCAAAATCTACTGTTGGGTCACGCAATACAAAAGTACTGCTTACCGGTCCGGTACAGTCGCCTTTCATCATCATTTGGTTTTGAATATACACTCCATCACTGGTAGTATACCCCACTTTATACCCGGCGCTTTTAGCAATATGTGCAGTTAATCTTGCGGTAGTTGTTTTACCATTGGTACCCGTAATGGCAATGATGGGAATGCGTCCAGCACTGCCTTTTGGAAATAACATATCAATTACCGGCTCGGCCACATTGCGGCCAATCCCCACCGCAGGGTCAATGTGCATTCTAAAACCAGGGGCCGCATTTACTTCAAGCACCGCACCGCCGTTTTCACTGATGGGTAACCGTAAGTCGGGTGCCATAATATCAATACCACAAATATCCAGGCCAATGATTTTAGAAATACGTTCACACATAAAAATATTAGCCGGGTGTACTTCATCCGTTACATCTTCCGATGTTCCACCGGTAGACAGGTTGGCAGTCGGTTTCAGCAAAACCAGTTCTCCTTTTGGCGCAATGGTATCCAATGTATATCCTTTCGCATCCAGCATTTGCTGGCTAAAACTATCCAGCTTAATACTGGTTAAAACTTTTTCGTGGCCATATCCACGGCGGGGGTCTTTATTGGTTTCATCTACCAGCCATTGAATGGAATGTTCTCCGTCGCCGGTAATAGCAGCGGGTGTACGCAGTGCGGCACAAATAAATTTATTATTTATCACCAGTACCCTAAAATCAAAACCGGTAATAAACCGTTCGCAGATAATGTTGCGGCCATACACCTGTGCGGCTGCTAGTGCTTTTACTGCCATATTCCAGTCAATAATATTGGTGGTAGCACCTTTGCCATGGTTGCCATCAATCGGTTTTAATACCAGTGGGTAGCCAAGGCTTTCTACAGCCTCCTTCAATCCTTCTTCAGTTCTAACAATAACACCTTTGGGCACCGGAATTTCTGCGGCACCCAGCAGGTTTTTGGTTTCTTCTTTATCGCAGGCAATGTCCACCGCAATATTACTGGTAGTACTTGCAATGGTAGCCCTGATTCGTTTTTGGTGAATGCCATACCCCAACTGTACCAGGCTGTATTTATTTAACCGGATAAAAGGGATATTTCGTTTGGCAGCTTCATCCACAATACAACCTGTGCTTGGCCCCAGGCGGGTTTCTTCTCTTATTTCCCGCAGTTGCATAATATCGTTTTCAATATCATAGGCCAAATCATCTGCCAGGGCCTGGGTAATTTTCACAGCCGCTTTTGCTGCAAATACACCGGCATCTTCTTCCATATAACTAAATACTACATAATATTCTCCTTCTTTACCCGTGCCTCTTGTACGGCCAAAACCTGTGTCCATACCCGCCAATGTCTGTAGCTCAAGCGCTACATGTTCTATCACATGACCCATCCAGGTACCTTCTTCAACCCTTTCAAAAAAACCTCCTGGCTTACCCACGCTGCACCTGTGTTGGTACATGTCCGGAAACATCGCTTGTAATCTTTCCTTAAAGCCGGTTATCACATTGGTGGGGCGTTGTTCCATATCCTCCAGATCCAGCTTCATTTGTATAAGTTTGGGACGACGTACACTCCAATAATTAGGGCCTCTCATAATTTTTATCTCTGCAATCTTCATTTGTACAATAGTTTGGGTTAAAAGGGTTTTAAAAAAAATTTTTGTCCGGGCCGGGAAGCAACGAGGAGCTTCGGTGGCGTCGCACATTTGTACATTTTTAAATAGGGCAGCCTGGGCTTCCTGGTTGCATGGTACAAATAAAAAGCAACCGATTTTACAAGCCACGCAAATAAACAATAAAAATCAACGTTATATTTTAAAGCAGCCGGTAAAGCGGAAGTTAATAAAAATAAGCAAGCTTAAAAAATACAAAGTGTAATCAAAGCCAGTTTTATTCAATTAGGTTACTTTTGCAGCACCCATTATATTAGGCAGTAAAACAATGCGGCGAACGGAAATTATTTTACTGCCATCAAAATAACTATTCATGCAACAACCCAGTGGAAAATTGATTGCTATTGGTGGCGCCGAAGATAAAGGTACAGTACCCGAAAAGGGAGAATTGCAAAAACTAAGCAATCTTAATTTTATTGAGTTAGGCATTTTAAACCGCATTGTACAGGAAAGCGGTGGCACAGCCGCAAAAATTGAAGTAATCACCACGGCTTCCATGATTCCCAATGAAGTAGGGGAGAATTATCTGAATGCCTTTGGGA
Source organism: Ferruginibacter sp. (assembly GCF_014377975.1). GTDB lineage: Bacteria > Bacteroidota > Bacteroidia > Chitinophagales > Chitinophagaceae > Ferruginibacter. The sequence continues at coordinate 71,366 of NZ_JACMOO010000257.1, read as the reverse complement.
AAATTGGTTGCACAGATGTTAGTATTATGAACATCCGCAACCGGGCAGATGTAGTAATACCCGAATTTATTGAACGAATCCGCAACTGTGATGCGGTGATGTTTAGCGGTGGTAACCAGCTCCGGTTATCTACCATATTTGGGGGTACGCAATTGCTGCAACTGATGTTGCAACGTTACCACAATGATGCTGCTTTTGTAGTAGCGGGTACCAGTGCAGGTGCTATGGCCATGAGCAACACGATGATTTATGAAGGCAATGCCACCAGGGCACATTTAAAAGGCGAAGTAAAAATTACCACCGGGCTCGGTTTTATGGATGACGTGGTTTTCGACAGCCATTTTGAAAAACGTGGCCGCTTTAACCGCCTGTCTCAGGTGGTGGCTACCAACCCATCCTGCCTTGGTATTGGTTTGGGCGAAGATACCGGCATGCTTATTACCCATGGAAATAAAATGGAAGCCATTGGCAGTGGCTGTGTTATCATCATTGATGGTTACGACATTCGTTACAGTAATATTGCAGACGTACCGGACGGCAGCCCTTTTAGCATAGAAAATTTAAAAGTACATGTATGCGAAAAGGGTAATGGTTACCTGGTAAATAAAAGAGATTTTTTATCCCAGGCAACGGAAGGCATTATTATAAAAAAACAGGTGGAGGCAGAGTAATTATTATGACTTGTAGCAATATAGTATGCTGCTTGTCTTTTAATAATGCTAATTCATCATTACCAAATAATAATTTTTCTTTCCTTTCTGCACCAGCAAATATTTTTCATTCAACAACCCCTTGGTGTTAATCGTCATTTCAATAGAATCAACTTTTATTTTATTGATGCTAACACCGCCGCCCAGCAACATTTTACGGGCTTCGCCTTTGCTGGGAAATATTTTTGTATCGGCCAGAAAGGTTACCACATCAACACCCGTTTCTGCAGTTACTTTTGAAAATTCAACCTTTGGTACACCTTCCATAACCTGCAACAATTGCGCTTCGTTTAACTGTTGTAAAATTTCAGCAGTATCATTGTTGAATAAAATTTCAGATGCTTTTACAGCAAAGGTATACTCAGCCATATTGTGTACAAAACAGGTAACTTCTTCAGCCAGCTTTTTCTGTAACAGCCGTTGATGTTCATTTCCCCTGTGCTGCTCCAGCAAAGTTTCAATTTCTTCCTTGCTTAGCAGGGTAAAAATTTTGATATATTTTTCTGCATCTGCATCCGCTGCATTTAGCCAAAACTGGTAAAACTGATAAGGAGAGGTTTTTTTAGCATCCAGCCAGATATTGCCTTTTTCTGTTTTACCAAATTTACCACCATCAGCCTTGGTAAGTAACGGACAGGTAAAAGCAAATGCCTCGCCACCACTTTTTTTACGGATGATTTCTGTACCCGTAACAATATTACCCCATTGATCGCTGCCACCCATCTGCAGTTTGCAACCTTTGTTTTTGTTGAGCCAGTAAAAATCGTACCCCTGTACCAACTGATAAGTGAATTCGGTAAAACTCATTCCATTATCGCCTTCAAGTCTTTTGCGCACACTGTCTTTGCTCATCATGTAATTAACGGTAATGTATTTGCCCACTTCTTTAATAAAATTTAAAAAAGTAAAGTCTTTAAACCAATCGTAATTATTGGCCATTTCCGCAGCATTGGGTTGGGTAGCAGTAAAGTCTAAAAACTTTTCCAGTTGTGCTTTTACACAAATTATATTGTGGTTTAATACTTCTTCACTTAGTAAATTCCGCTCTTCACTTTTGCCACTTGGGTCGCCCACCATACCAGTGGCACCACCTATTAATGCAATGGGTTTATGCCCACAGTTTTGTAAATGTTTTAGTAATAAAATGGGCACCAGGCTGCCAATATGTAAACTGTCTGCAGTAGGGTCAAAGCCAATATACCCAGTAGTCATTTCTTTCATCAGTTGATCTTCGGTGCCAGGCATAATATCCTGCACCATGCCTCTCCATTGTAACTCCTGTATTAAATTGATCATTATTTTTTTTAAATTTTAGTCATCATTTTCCTGCAGTAAAAGTTTTGCAAAAGTGCTGAGAAAAATTGAAAAATGTAATTATGTTTTATGGAGGAGCGGATAATAGATTCACCAGTACGGCTTCTTTTACACTTAATGAAATTCTTTTTTTTTCGAATTTTACAATATTATTCACCTCAAAAAAATAAAAATACCAATCGGTAAAGAGTAACTGTTAACACAGCCTTTACAAGCAGCCTTTTTGGTTAACAAAGCGTCTTTGTTTGTAGTGATTTGTGTATTTGTCCCATACGGCCACTTGATAATTTAGTGATTGATTGTTCTTGTTTAAATAATAAGATATCTTAGTAAATAATCAGCACAATTTACTTAGTGCAAATACGTTTTATATTGATATGTATTATTAATACAAAGCATTAAAACCGCAAACTAACTATTTATGAGTTCAAAATTGGCTGCTTTTTTACTTGGTATTGTATTATTTCCAATTGCTTCGTTTTCTCAATTCCGAAAATACTCCAACGAATTTTTAAATATAGGTGCTGGTGCAAGAGGGTTGGCAATGGGCAGTGCCCAGGTAGCATCTGTAAAAGATGGTACTGCTGGTTACTGGAACCCTGCCGGACTGGTGGGTGTACAAGATCATCCGGAAGTAAATTTGATGCATGCCGAATATTTTGCCGGCATTGGCAAATACGATTTTGGTTCAGTGGCAATACCTATCCAGGATAATAAAAGAACCATCGGCATTTCCTTATTGCGTTTTGCAGTAGATGACATTCCCAATACATTATTTTTAGTTCAGCCGGATGGTAGTGTGGATTATGGAAGTATCACCAGCTTTTCTTCTGCAGATTATGCCATGCTGTTTTCGTATGCTCAAAAAGTGGTTGAAACCGAGGATAAGCTGGTTAGTTTTGGCGTGAATGCAAAAGTAATTCACCGCAAGGTTGGTCAGTTTGCTACTGCCTGGGGTTTTGGCGTTGATGCCGGTGTACAGATACATGGCAAGCAATGGCACCTGGGTTTAGTTGCTAAAGACTTAACTACAACTTTTAATGCCTGGGCTTTTAAATTTACTGAAAAAGAAAAACAGGTTTTATACCTTACAAAAAACGATATACCGGTACGCTCAACCGAATTAACCTCACCCAGGTTAACGTTCGGAGGTGGATATGATTTCAAATTCAGCCCTTCCTTTAGCTTATTGGCCGAAGCAAATTTAGACTTCACGTTTGATGGTAAAAGAAATACCGTTATCAGCAGCAACACGGTAAGTGTTGATCCGCATATGGGGCTGGAAGCTTCCATCAAAGACGTTTTTTTTATCAGGGCCGGCGTTACCAATTTTCAAAAAGGGCTATCCGATGGTGACACGTTGAATCAAAAAAAAGTTTGGATATATCAGCCAAGTTTAGGTGCAGGTGTAAAGATAAAAAATGTAACGCTTGACTATGCTTACAGTAATCTTGCCAATCAGTCCAATCCCTTGTACACCCACATATTTTCACTAAGATTTACGTTAGTGAAAAGGGTGAAAGAATAACTAAAAACACTAATAACCGAACTGCAAAATGAAAAAAGTTTTAATGCCAATATTCTTGCTTTGTGTATCAATTGCTCATGCGCAACTTAACAATAGCTGGATAGATTATAGCAAAACTTACTATAAATTTAAAGTGGGTAAAACCGGCTTGTATCGTATCAGCCAGGCTACCATATCTGCTGCAGGTTTAGGTAGTATACCTGCGGAACAATTTCAATTATGGCGCAATGGAGAGGAAGTAAGACTTTTTACTTCTGTATCAGCCGGAGTTTTAACACCCGCAGACTATATCGAATTTTTAGGCGTAATGAATGATGGTAAACCAGATAAAAATCTTTACCGCGATACATCCTATCAACTGTCTGACAGTTTTAGCCTGCATACGGATACTGCCACTTATTTTCTCACTGTAAACCCATTAGGCAATAATCAACGGTTTGTTACTGCCGCCAATAATATCGCTGGAAATACACTTGCCCCGGATGCTTATTTTATGCATAAAGTGGGCACATCTTTTAAAACGAAATACAACCGCGGATATGCTGCCATTGTAGGAGAATATGTTTATTCTTCGTCGTACGATATGGGGGAAGGATTTACAAGTGCTAATATATCTCCTTGCGCAGGTTGCGATCTTTATACAACTTTTAATAACTTAAATGTTTATACAGCAGGCCCTGCCAACAGTGTGTCATTTTATATTTCTGCCTTTGGCAATGCTTTGTACACAAGAAATTTAAGGGTAAATTTTTACAATACCATCCTGTTTAATGATGTGCCTATGAATTATTTCAGTATTGTAAAAAAACAGGTAAACAATATACCGCTGAATATATTTCAAAGTCCGGATAATTTACAGGTATCTGTTAACGGTGATACGCCACCACCGGGGGTTTCTAATGGTAACGACAATATTGTGGTGGGAGAAATGGTACTTACCTATCCATCAAAATTTAATTTTAATAATGAAAAGAATTTTTATTTTGAGCTCAGCGCTTCTGCCGCTGGTAATTATGTTGTAATTGATAATTTTAATGTTGGCACAACACCGCCTGTTTTATATAATCTTAATAATGGACAAAGGTTTGCCGGAGACATTTCAGTGCCAGGTCAGGTAAAATTTGCTTTACCCGGTTCGTCTGAAACCGTTAGAAAATTTACGATGGTAAATGAGGAAACGAATAATATTACAGCAATTAACAGCCTTACAGCCAAATCGTTTATCAATTATTCAGCAGTAGCCAATCAGGGAGACTATTTGATTATTTCACATACTTCTTTATTCAACGACGGTAATGGTATTAATTATGTTGATGAGTATAAAAAATACAGGGCTTCTGCACCTGGAGGCAGTTACCATCCTATTATACTTTCTATTGATGACCTGAATGACCAGTTTGCCTTTGGCATAAAAAAACATCCGGCTGCCATACGCGACTTTATCCGTTTTGCCAGTCAGCAATTTAGCCTCAAACCAAAATATGTTTTGATACTTGGCAGGGGAATGAATTCTCTGGAGTATAAACAAAATGAAAATAATCCGATCACAGACCAACTGGATTTGGTTCAAAGCTTCGGCTGGCCTGCTTCGGATGTATTGTTATCCTGCCCTCCCGGACAAAATGTTCCGCTGGTACCCATTGGAAGGATTGCGGCAATTAATGGTACCGAAATAAAATATTATCTCAATAAAGTAAAACAATACGAGCAGGCGCAGGCGTCTACCAGCCAGACTGTTGCTGATAAGGCATGGATGAAAAATATTATTAATGTTGCCGGCGGAGGCGATCAGGCAGAAACTGACCTTTTTGTAAATTACCTCAATGAGTATAAATATATTGCAGAAGACAGTGCTTTTGGGGCACATGTAGAAACTTTTGTAAAAGCCTCCAGTTCAGCGGTAGAACAGGCAAGCGGTGAACGCATTGAACAATTGATAAACGGAGGAGTTAGTTTAATCCAGTATTTTGGTCACTCTTCTGCCAATACACTGGCATTTAATTTAAGTAGTCCTGAAGTGTACACTAACCAAAGCAAGTATCCCTTCTTTAATGTAAGCGGATGCAGTGCGGGCAATTTTTTTATCTTTGATCCTGCCCGTTTGGCTGGTAACGCCACACTCTCCGAAAAATATGTGCTGGCAGATCAGCGGGGTAGTATCGGTTTTATCGCCAGTACTCATCTTGGTATTCCTCCGTTTTTGAATTTTTTTAATATCAAATTGTATGATAATTTTAGTGTGGACGACTATGGAAATACCATCGGTAACCAGCTTAAAAATACTTTACAAATTTTAGGAGGTAATCCACAAACCCTTGACTTTTATACCCGTATTCACCTGGAAGAACTGAACCTGCATGGAGACCCGGCCATCAGAATTAATTCTTTTGCCTTACCCGATTTTGTGGTAGAAGATCAGTTGGTAAAAATAAATCCTGCCATTATTTCTGTTGCCGATAATAGTTTTAAGATAGATATTAAAATGATGAATATTGGCAAAGTAACCAATGATTCTATCCGGGTTTCAGTAATAAGAAAACTACCCAATGACTCTTCAAAAATTATTTTTAATCAGCTGATACCCGGCATTAAATACGCTGATTCATTAAGTTTTACAGTACCCGTTAACCCTGCTACCGATAAAGGATTAAATAAAATAATTGTAACGTTAGATGTTGGCGATAAAGTACATGAATTATCAGAAACAAATAATACCATCACAAAAGAATTTTATATACTTGAAGATGAAATCCGCCCGGTATCGCCCTATAACTATTCAATTGTAAATAAACAGCAAATTACATTTAACGCTTCTACTGCAAATCCTTTAAGTGCTCAGCGGCAATACCAGATGGAACTGGATACAACAGAACTTTTTAATTCTCCTTTTAAAAAGCAGTACAGTGCCAATGGCATTGGCGGGGCAATTGAGTTTGTGCCAAACAATGTAACTTTTACCGACAGTACTGTTTACTACTGGAGAACGTCAATGATACCTGTTAACGGAGCTCCACAAATATGGAATTCTTTTTCTTTCGTTTACCTGCCCAACGGAGGCACCGGATTTAATCAGTCACATTATTTTCAGTTTACTAAAAATACCTTTAGCAGTACTATTTCCCTTGATAGCGACAGGGTATTTCGGTATGCCAGTAAACAACGAACCCTTACAATAAGAACGGGCATTTATCCAAATACCAATTATGAAAGGATTAATGTAAATCTTGATTTTGATCAGCTTGATTTTTATACTTGCCGTTTTAATGCACTACAGTTTTATGTGTATGATCCAAGTACAATGCAGCCATGGAAAAATACCAGGATAACCAACCCGGTTACCGGCGAAGTTACGGGGCGCTTTGGAAGCTGGTCGCCCTGTCCGCGGGATGCCAGTTCTGACGGTACAAGAAACTTTTTTGAGTTTCCCTATGATTCACTCAAATATAGGAAACGCGCCATGGATTTTATAGACAGTATTCCGGATGGAATGTATGTATCCATTACTAACTCGGGCCGGACGAGCAACAATACTTTTGATAGTACCTGGGAGGCAGACCAGGCTATATTGGGAACGGGCAATTCAATTTATCATAAATTAAAATCAATCGGGTTTAGCCAGATTGACAGCTTCACCAAAAATATTCCTTTTATATTTTTTTACAAAAAAAACAGCCCTTCATTTACACCGGTACAAAAAGTGGGGTCTTTGCCAACTGATCAACTTGAGTCGGCCTATAATCTTCCTACAAAATATATTTCCGGCACCATTGAATCGCCGGTATTTGGACCTGCTCAAAATTGGTCTTCTTTACATTGGCGCGGCAAAAGTATTGACCAGACAATGACGGATGCAGTAAGCATAGATGTTTACGGGGTAACATCCGCCGGGGCAGAAACATTTATGGCAACAGTAAAACCCGCCACCGATACATCGCTGGGTTTTGTTAATGCAGCTACGTATCCTTACCTCAAATTAAAAATGACAAACAGTGATCCGTTGTATGCTACCCCTAACCAATTATCATACTGGAGAATAAATGCAAGCTATGTTCCCGAAGGATCTGTGGCACCCAATCTTTTATACACTATGAAAGATTCGGTAGAGCAAGGTGATAAAATAAATTTTGCACTGGCATTTAAAAATATTTCTGCGGTGGCCTTTGATAGCCTGAAAGTAAAGTTTATAATTACAGACCGCAATAATGTACCCCATTCAATTGCCATTGGTAAAAAGAAGGCCTTGATAGCCGGAGATACGTTGGTGGTAAGTTATAGCATTGATACAAAAGATTACCCGGGTACCAATACACTATACGTAATGGTTAATCCCGATAATGATCAGCCGGAGCAATATTTATACAACAATTTTATTTTTAAACAATTTTATGTAAAAGAAGACAAGTTTAATCCTTTACTGGATGTAACTTTTGATGGCGTGCATATTTTAAACCGGGATATTATTGCAGCCAAACCACATATATTGGTGAAGCTAAAAGATGAAAGCCACTTTCTGGCATTAAGCGATACGTCTTTGTTAAAACTACAGGTTCGTTATCCCGACGGGTCATTACGCAATTTTTTCTTTGGTGATTCTGTACGGTTTACACCGGCCAATCTGGCCAGTGGAGAAAATGCAGCTTCTATTGATTTTATGCCTTATTTTGCTGAGGATGGTGATTACCAGTTATTGGTATCGGGTAAAGATGTGGTAGGTAATAAAGCTGGTAAAATACAATACCAGGTTACCTTTAGCATTATTAATAAACCCATGATCAGTAATATGCTTAATTATCCCAATCCCTTTACCACTTCTACCGCTTTTGTTTTTACCGTTACCGGAAGTGAAGTACCACAAAACATACGGATACAGGTTTTAACCATTACGGGTAAAGTAGTAAGAGAAATAACCAAAGATGAACTGGGGTCAATACATATAGGCCGTAATATAACCGACTTTAAATGGGATGGTACCGATGCTTACGGGCAAAAGCTGGCCAATGGGGTTTACCTGTTTAGAGTTATCACTAACTTAAATGGTAAATCGCTTGATAAATACACATCTCAAGGTGATAAAACAGACAAATACTTTAACAGCGGGTATGGTAAAATGTACCTGATGAGGTAATGAAAAAATAAATGCAATCACTGCAAAGCTTTTAATAAAAAAACGTGCTGTAATGAGCACGTTTTTTTATTAAAAAAGATTTTATTTGTATCATCCGTATAATTGGCGCAGGAGGATTTTTCAAGCGGTAATAAAAGTCAAAAGCTACAAAAAACTAAACTCATTCATTTTGTCCCTGAACCTTAATTTTTAGTAATCATTTTTTTTAACTGGTTTTAACTTATCAGGTACTACAACCTTTTTATTTTTATCATCCGCTGCTTTTATAGGCACCGGCATCACTGCTTTGGCGTCTTTTTGCGGCTCTGTAAATTTAGGAGTTGATAAAGGTAAATCAGGTTTGCTTTTTGCCTTTGGGCTGGTATCTATTTTGCTATCTCCAAACTGGCTTTCAACAGGAATTTGGTTGCCTTTATTTTCTGTGGAAGGTTCAACAATAAAATCGCCTGCGCCACCATTACCTAAATCTTCCGGATTATTGCTGCTGTCGCCACTGTTAACAATATCTTTAAAATTCTGATCGGCATAAATAGGATCCTTTGACATTTGGGCCGGTTCAGCAAACTCTTTTATTTTACCAAATCCTAAACTTTTGTCGCCGTACACTTTCTTCATAAAATATCCCCATTTAGGCAATGCCATTTCATTACCACCACTTGTGCCAGAATATATCCTGATAAAAGGATCATCGCAGCCAACCCAGGTGCCAGCGAGCAATTCGGGTGTATAGCCAATAAACCAGCCATCTGTATTAAAATTAGTTGTACCCGTTTTCCCCGCTTTCTGAACAGGAATATTATAATTGTTTAAAGAACGTCCTGTACCAATTTCTACAACGCCTTCCATTAGTTTTACCATCGTAAAGGCGTCTTGTTCGCTCATTACCTGCTTGCTGTTTACCTGGGTAAAGTCTTCCAGTAAATTCCCGTTCTTATCTACAATGCGACTGATGAACACTGGCTCCGTATTAAATCCTTTATTAGGAAACATTGTATAAGCCTGCAGCATTTGTAACAGCGGTATTTCTGCTGCGCCCAGCGAAAGGGAAATATAGGGCGGCAGCGGCGCACTAATACCCACACTCTTTGCAAATTCAATTACCCGGTTAACACCCAACATATTTGTGAGCCGTACTGAGGCAGTATTTTTGGAAAAGGCCAGGCAATTAGCGAGCGTGCCGCCACCTCCATAAAATGTTTTCATTTCTTTACCATATTGCACTGCACCTCCTTCAATAATGGTGGAAGGCGTGTAGCCCGCATCCTGTACCGCCAACGCATATATAAGCGGTTTGATTGTAGAACCCACCTGCCTGCTGGCTGTAACGTGATCATATTTAAACCATTTAAAATCATTGCCACCAACCCAGCATTTAACTTCACCGGTTTTGGGATCCATTGCTACAAAAGAGGTCTGCAGCAATTGATGGTGATAAATAATAGAATCCCTTGGTGACAGTACCGTATCCAGTTCTTTTTTTGCATTCCACGCAAATACTTTCATTTTTACTTTTGCCAAAAACGACTTTTTTATATCTGCATCCTTCATTTCCTCTTCTTTCAGATTCTTCCAGCGTTCGCTGGTTCTCATTGCTGATTGTATTACATTTTCATGTTCTTTCCATGTTTTATCACTGGCGGTTTTTAAATAGGCATTTAGTTTTTTTTGGATGATGGGCATTTGCTGTACTACCGATTCTTCTGCATATTGCTGCATTTTAGCATTAATGGTTGTATAAACCCTTAACCCATCCCTGTATAAATCATAGTTTTCGCCTGTTTTTGGATTTTTATGTTTTTTGCACCAGTCCTTCATTTTGTCGGCCACTGCAAAACGGAAATAAGGAGCGATGCCCACATTATCATCTGCTTTTTTAAAATTGGTAATCAGGGGTTTTGCTTTGTATTTGTTTGCCTGTTCATCCGTAAGATAATGTTGTTTACAATCCACCATTCTTTCTATAACGGTATTGCGTCTGTTAAGCGAGGCACTTGGGTGTCGGATAGGATCGTAAATAAAACCTTTTAACATACCTACCAACACAGCCGCTTCTTCAATATTTAAATCAATAGGGTCTTTTTGAAAATAGGCTCTGGCTGCGTTTCGAATTCCATAAAGGTTACCCCAGGATGCCCGGTTGAGGTAAAGTGTAATAATTTCTTCCTTGGTAAAATTACGTTCCAGCTTTACAGCAATTACCCATTCTTTTATTTTTTGTGTTCCTCTTTTAAATACATTCCCCTTTCCCTGGCCCAGCATATTTTTTGCCAGCTGCTGCGTAATAGGGCTCCCGCCGCCATCGGTACCAAGTTTTATAACCGCCCGGGCAACAGCCCTTGCATCAATACCGGAGTGATCATAAAAATTCTGATCTTCGGTGGCTACCAACGCATGAATAATGTTGGGTGAAATTTCGTTGTATTTTACCTCGCTGCGGTTTTCTGCATAATATTTACCCATCAGTTTACCATCAGATGAATACACTTCACTGGCCAAATCGGCTTCAGGATTTTCGAGTTCTTTTAAAGAAGGCATCTTACCCAATAATCCAAAGTTGGCTGCGGTAAATATTAAAATCAGCAGCAGCAGGCCACCAAAAAAAACACGCCATAACATTTTTACTGGTTTTTTCATTATAGTATTTTCAGATTTTTAGAGTGTAATTCATTGCAAAGATTACTCTGTCTTTTTCTTGTTTAAAGACCTGCAAGCTATTAAAATTTACCGGGAAATTGTTTGTTTAAAAGGTCTTTATACTCTTTTAAATGTTTATTGTTTTGCAGCAATTCAAGGTTAATATCAGAAATTATCAGGAACGAATATTTGGCAGCAGGTAACCAGGATACTTCATCCGGTGCAGCCTTTTTAACCTTGTATAAAAACTGCATCGCTGCTTCCGCATTGGCAAAAGAAGTGAAAACTACTAAAGAAACATCTTTATCAACAGCCGTTTTTGTAACGGTGATAGCCTGATTCCTGAAATTTTCTGCCACAAACCTGGTAAAAGCATTTTTCGCTTCGTTGATATATGTGCCATCTACTTTGTCTAATACTATCACTACATTTTGCGGTGTTGTCATATTAAAAGTAAATGGTCCGTTGGTTATAACAGCCGCTACTTTTTTAGCGGAATCTTTTGTTACAGGCTGTTTACCTGGCAGTACGGTCTTGCTGCTGTCAAAAAGTTTCGGCGATACAATCAGGTTTAAATCATTTCTTACCAGCTTATTTTTGGGTGTGGCTATTACATCCTCTTCTTTTGCCCTCGTAATTTTAAGTGCTGTTAAATAACTTTCGATAGATTTTCTTCTTTTTAAAACGTCTATCATCCGCTCTGCTTTTGATTTAAGCGGTGCTTTTGGATAAAGGGTTATTAAATGGTTCAGTGTTTCAATAGCCAGGCTATCTTCCTGTTTTTTTACATGATATACCGCTTCGATATACAGTAGTTGCGGGCTCCAGTAATTATTACCATACAGGCTGTCAGCCATTTTTTTTCCGGCAAGTGCTTCGTCAAATTTACCTTCTATAAATAAATTGTAAATGGCTTCATACTGTTTGGTTCCTGCCTCATTTTTTTTACTTATCGCGGTTGAAGGCGGGTTTGTTAATAATTTATTGGAAGGGCTTGCAGCAAATTTGGTATTCAAAATACTTTTATAATACGCTGCTTTTTCTGCGTTGCCCAATTTAGTGTAGCAATAATACAGGCCAAGATAAATATCCCCCTCATACAATGAATCGGGAAAACGTTGTAAAGACTGATTATAACCAGTGATGGCCTGCTGATAATCTTCAAGACTGCTCTGGTATAATTTTGCCAGATCAAATAAATTAATTGATAAAAGGGTATTGCTCTCTGCTAATTTTTCTGGTGTCAAAGGAAGGTTAGCCATTAATCCTTCAAAGCTTTGGTCTTCCGGTTGTTTAATTTTTTCTTCAGCCGTATTTTCTACATCTTTCTTGTCTTTTAAAATCAGTGCCTCAACAGCAATTTTTGCTGAAACTGCATCCATGTCTGCACCACCCAAGTCTGGCGGAGTAACTATACTTTCATTTTTTGGAATTGTTGCGGCTGCACTTTTTCTTCTCCAGTTATCCGTATTGGTTCTGCTACCCCATTTTCTTTTAAATTCACTCAGCCCTTTTGATTTCATAGCAGCGTTGTCAAAATACCAATCTCCTTTACTGCTGGCAGAGAAAAGGTCCGTCGGTTGATTTTTATTATTATCAAAACTAAGGGGCATTGATCCGTTATCGCTTTCCTCTTCTTTTGATCCATTTAATTTACGATATTGTTTGGCTAATTTTTTTATAAAAAAAGTTCTGTCTGCCAATGACATGGCTGCTATTTTTTGTAAACTATCTTCTCTTTCAATAATGATAATTTTTTCTACAATTTTTGACAAGGCACTTTTTCGTTCCTCTATCTGCGGTAAGCGATCAGTTAATAAAGTATCGCTTACCTGCAGGCTGTCATACATCGCATAGGCCATCTTGTACTGCTTTCGGTTGTAGCCTATATCTGCCAATTGTAAAAAAGCTTTGTTTTTATAAGATATATTGGCTTCGTTGTAATGCAGACTTTTATTGTAATAAAATATCGCTGCATTGCTGTCTGGCCGCTGCATTGATAAATCCCCGGCAGAATAATAAATGATATCGCGGTAAGGTTCAAACTTATCTTTTTTGGTCATGTGTACCAGGTTGTCAATACTTTTTTTCAGTTCCACAGAGTCCGTGCCTTTCATCATTTTTGCATTGTTCAACTGGGCATAAATATCCATCAGCGGGTCGGTAGTATGTTTTGATGCCTGGTTGTAAAAAAAAGAAGCTTTATCAAACTTATGCGTGGCTTCATACAATTGTGCCAGCAGGTATTCTGATCTTGCCTGGTCTTGTTTTGTGGGCGCATTACTTAATGCAGCTTCCAGGTGTGTAGCCGCACTGTCGTAGATATTTTGTTTGTAAAACCAGTAAGCGTTTACTTCTGCCAGGTCGTTTACCAGGCGTTTTGGTAAATTATCATCGTGTTGTAAAGTATTGATCAGGGAGGCGGCCTCTCCCAGTTCATTTTGTTCAATCAACGTAAGTATCATCCATATCAGCGCATCATTTCTACTGGGTGGCTGTGCCGTAAGTTTCTGAAGAATGTTTTGTTTTTCTTTGTTGGCAATGCTAAGGTTGCCGCTACTTGATGCCGACCTGGTACCTACAACGTGGTTATCATCTTCATCTTTTTTACGCGGAAAAAGATTGTAGTTAATGAATTGAAAAGTAGCCGCCGCAGAATCAAAATCTTTGCGAAAAAAATAAGCCTGCCCCATTAATAAATACATATTGTCCACCCAGTCATTACGAAGGTCATGCAGTAAAATACCCGCGGTGGCTTTATAAATTACCGAGTCCAGTTCTGTTTTTTGGGTAGCGGTATTTTCCAGGCTATATGGATAATACCGGAGTAGTTTGGTATAGTCGTCTTTTTGTGCTGCTTTTGCCCTTTCAATAACAGTATTTATTTTATTATGGGCATTATAATAGTAGTTAAAATGGGTATAATTATTTTGAAAAATATGCCGCAATTTCGTGAATTTTTTGTCAGCCATTTTTTCGGAACCTAATTTTCGTTCTTCAAATTTTTTCGATCTTTTAGAAGAATCCAGCAAATTAATTGTCCAGGCAGGTTGTGCAAAAACAACATGTACACAGGTGAATAAAACTGATGATAACAATAGCCTGAATAAGATCCTTTTTTGCATGAATAATTGTTTAAAATAATGCGGATAAATATCGGTTATTTTTACCAATTACTATCGGATAATGCCTTTCGTTTCTTATTTTTAACATCCAATACAGAAATATGGCCCTCTTAGAAGGAAACAATACATTAAAACGTTTACGCAACAGGTATCTGCTGGTAGTAATGAATGAGGATACTTATGAAGAAGTGGTAAAGTTTCGTTTAAGCAGGCTTAGCGTGTATATTATCCTGAGTAGTGTATTTGTGTTTTTCACTATTTTAACAGTTGCCCTTATTGTTTTTACGCCCATAAAATATTATTTGCCTGGAGTAGGGTACGGCGATGCAAGGCAGGTAAGAGAATACAGACAACTTAAAATAAGGGCTGATTCGATGGAAAATGCCATGAAATTTAAACAGCAATATTTAGATGATCTAAAAAAAGTGCTGGAAGGAAAAATACCTTCACTGGATACCAGCAAATTAGACTTGCCAAAAGAAGATAATACAAATGAATAGCAAAAATTTATTGCGGTGTGCATACCACCAAATCTATTTGATCGTTGTTTTAATGCTGTTCGTCTAAAGCGTGCGGTAAATAGAGAAATAGAAGGTATAATAGAAATAGAGATATAAATCAATATTGCTTGACTGTTATTATTGAAAGATAAGTTTTTTGTAAAATAAATTTTGACTAACCAATTCCAAACCTAAAAAAATCAGCTATCATGTTCAATTCAAAATCTAAATCTTCGGGTTGCGAAATATCCGGAGGCAGTACAACTATTATTGGTGCCGGAACCATTATTAAAGGAAATATCGAAAGTAGCGGCGACATAAGGATTGATGGAACCTTAGTTGGCAACCTTAGCTCTAAATCAAAGATTTTAGTTGGAGCCGACGGAACAATTGATGGTTCCATTAAGGGAAAAAATGCCGATGTACTAGGCAAAGTAACCGGACAAATAGATGTTAAAGAAGTACTGCAATTACGCGGTAAATGTGTAGTGGATGGTGATATTTGCACAGGGAAGCTTGAAGTAGAACCAACTGCAACCTTTAACGGACGTTGCCAAATGGGAGCCAGTGTTATAGAACTTAGCAATATTGTTGGGTTAAATGTTGAGCTGGCTACAGCAGTTAACCAGTAAATAAAATTTATCACCAATGGTAATTTAATGAAGACACAAAAAAAATTTTTATTACCATTGGTTTTGGTATTTATTATTTGCAATGGATTTTTTATTTTGGGTGAAACACTATTGGTAAAATGGGGAATCGTTACTGATGTGTTGAAGATTGCCAATATTTTATTCCTATTACTTACACTCATTACGTTTTTTATTCAGCAAAAGGCATTGCAAAATGCTAACCCCCATGTATTTGTGCGCAGTGTAATGGCTGGCATGATGATAAAAATGTTTGCCTGCATGATTGCTATTTTTGTTTATTGGCTTTTAATGAAGGAAAAGTTTAGCAAGGCTACCGTTATTGTGTCCATGGTTATGTACCTTATTTACCTGGTGGCAGAAGTTATCCTGGTTACCAAATTGAACCGTCAAAAAAATGCCTAAGCAGGAAGCACCGTTACACCAGTTAAAAAATTATTTACCCGATGGTAGTTTTGACGAGGTATGTCACTACCTGATGTATTATAAAGTTCAGCTAACGATCACCCGTGAACGAAAATCGGTGCTGGGCGATTATCGCAATTCATACCAAAACAAAAATCACCGCATTAGTGTAAATGGCAATCTGAACCCTTACTCCTTTTTAATTACGCTTTTACACGAGCTGGCACACTTATTTACTTTTGAGCGATACGGGCACCGGGTATTAGCCCATGGCCAGGAATGGAAGAACGAATTCAGCAAAGTACTGGCGCAGTTTTTAGCGAAGCATATTTTTCCTGCAGATATTCAGCGTACTTTACTTAAAACCTTGCAAAACCCCGCTGCCAGTAGTTGTGCCGATACCGCATTGCTGAGGGTATTGCATCAATATGACAAGAAAAAGGACGGTATAACTTTAATTGAAACCCTGCCTGAAGGCGCACAATTTACTATAAAAGGTGGCCGCATTTTCATAAAAGAAGAAAGAATTCGCAAGCGTTTTAAATGCAAAGAGCTGGCCACAGGCAAAATATACCTGTTTAGCCCTGTGTACGAAGTGCAGGCCATTGATCTAAAATAGTAACCTGCATATGATAAAATTTTAAAAATTAATTCCCTGGATATCTTAGCATCGGCAATCCTGTGTTGATGAAGACGGCTCATTTCTTTTGCCCAAAACGTAGTACGTTACCATTGTTGTCTAAAATAATAAACTCTTTAAAACCACGGGGTTTGTTTACCAGTTGTCCTCTTGGGAAAATTAAATTTTTTGCAGAAAAATCTGCGTATAGATCTTCAATATTATCCACAAAAATATAGCAGCCGCCAGGTGTAAATTGTTTAGCTGGATCGGCCATAGATAAATGTATTTCGGCTTCCATACATTTTAGTATTGCATAATCGCCAAAATTTAAGCCTTTGAAACCTAGTTTGCATTTATAAAAATCAATGGCATCGGTAATATTGGTAACAGGTAAAACAGAAACAGCCTTTAATAACATTATTTAATTATTGAATTATACAAAAGGTATTTAAAATAGCTTTATTTTTAACAACTTAAACTAAGAACAATACATTTTTTGGAAGCTGTTAATAAATATAGTGAGGAAGAGCTGGTTGCTTTATTGCAGCGCCAGGATAAGCAGGCATTCTCCTACTTATACGATAACTATGCGAGTGCGTTAAACAACATTATCGTTAGAATGGTAGAAGATATCATGCTTTCAGAAGATATATTGCAGGAAGCGTTTGTAAAAATCTGGAATAATTTTAATCAATATGATCAGTCAAAAGGACGTTTGTTTACCTGGATGCTGAATTTAACCAGAAATCTTGCCATTGATACATTGCGCAGCAAGGGATATAAAAAGCAAAGCAAAATCTCCGGCGATGAAAATTCCGTAAATAATTTACCGGATACAAGCAATCCTCATCTTAAATTTGACTCCTTAGGTATACGAAAACAATTATTTAATTTAAAACCCGAACAACGCATTATCATAGATATGGCATACTTTAACGGATTTACCCAGGATGAAATTGCAAAAGAACTGGGTATACCATTGGGCACCGTTAAAACAAGAATGCGTACAGCAATTTTAGAATTAAGAAAAATGTTACATAACAATTGAAATCACAGGATATCATATTATCAGGAATTTTAGAGCTATACGCTGCCGGCCTTGCCTCTGAGGAGGAACAGAAGGATGTGCAGGCTTACATTGCTCAATACCCTGAAGTAGCTGAAGAGTTAGCCCTGATAGACGCTGATATGGAATCGTATGCGCAGGCACTTGCAATGGAACCTTCTGCAAGTGTTAAAGAAAAAATATTTGCCCGCATTAACAATGAAAAGGAGGAAGTTAAAACCGTTGCGCCTGTTAAATCAATCAATAGTGTCCCCGCCCCAATAATAGGTATTGCTCCTTACTGGAAATATGCAGCAGCAGCTTCTGTTGTATTGTTGCTGGGAAGCATTGCATTAAATATGGTGCTGTACAACAAAAGTAACGACATCACCAAAAATCTGCAGCAAACACAACAGGATTTGGCAGCTTTAAAAGATGAGAATAAAACGATGGAAGGAGATATGGCGGTGGTTCAAAATAAATACAGCAAACCCGTTTCTTTAAAAGGGCTTGAAGCATCACCCAATGCCGCCGCAAAAATATTCTGGATGGAAAATACGGGTGAAGTATATCTTGATCCAGTCAATTTACCCGAAGCTCCCGCAGGAAAGCAGTACCAGTTGTGGGGAATTGTAGATGGTAAACCGGTTAGCGGAGGTATGATTTTAACTTCAAAAAAAGGAGAGAAATACCGCATTCAGAAAATGAAAACTTTTGGCAAGGTGGATGCCTTTGCGATAACACTTGAGAGCGAATCAGGCAATACATCGCCGAAAGGTCCTATGTTTGTGTTGGGTAAAATGTAATTTGTTTCTGTTTAATTTTTATAGCCAGTCTTTCCGACTGCAATTTTTTGCCCGTAAGTTTTCGCTTATTTGTTTACTATTTTGTGTTGCCACGCTGGCTAACGCTTTGGCTTTGTGCATCTGCAAACTCTCCTGCTATTGGGCGTTTAAATTCGCCAGCTAATAAATTTTCAGGGATCTTGGGCAAGGGCCTTAATAAGCCTGCTAAAAGAATTATTAAAGAATTGATTTACGGTATTCAGGCCGCCAAAGATATTAAGATATGCAAGGTTGCCGATAGCTTGCAGGAAGATCTTGTACTGATAAAAACAACGGAACGCCTCTGCCGTAATTTATCCGACGAAGATTTAGCGATTATATCAACACCCAGATTATTCGCCTTGGCGATGATAAAATAACCGGTGAAATGGTGACGGCCATTGACCTTGGTAATACAATGAAACCCTATGCTAAAGTGATGGAAAACCTTTGCGGCATTTATGATGGAAGCACAGGCAATGGTGCAACAGGTTACCATTTATGCCAAGTAACAGTAGCAAATTTAGAATACAATAAAGTAGTGCCGCTATATTGTTAAGCCTTTTAAGACAAATAAGAAGCCTATATCACAGCCATCCAAAAAATAATATAAGCCATCAATAAGGTAATCGCAAAAACCGCTACAGCTGGCACCTGGTCAATTAACAGCGGTGGCGACTGCAATGAAATTATTGAACATTTTACGGGCAATAAATTAAAATTTGTAACCTGCTTAAAACTCAACCGCTGGTTGGTAACACATAATAAAAATGGTGGCGTAGTGCCTGTTCAGGCTGATAAATTAGAAAAGCGCACAACTATCAACTACAAGGTACAAATCACTAAAATAGAAGATGGCAAAGAATCCCATATCGACCTCACTTTTGGTATTACCAAAATAGCCCTGTATGATAAGCCGGATAAATGGATGAATGCAGTTCTCATCAAAGGATTTGGGCAGCATCCTTTGATACTGCTCACCAATAAAAAACCCGATAGCAAAGCGCCAAAAGATGTTCACAAAATAGTAGAAATTTATCTTACCAGATGGAAATACGACCAATGTTTCAGGTACATCGAATAATCCTGCAACTTAGAAGATAGAAGGGTGAGAAGATATAACGGCATCGCAACCTTCCCGCCACTGTACATGCCATTGCTTATTTTACAAGCACATATATGGGTATGAATTTCAAACTAAAACTGATGGTAAAAAAGGTATTTATCCTGTCCAGGCGTTTCTCCGGCATCTCCACTTTTTTTAATCATGCTATGGAAGATGGTATTTTTGAATTGCTCAAAAAAGCAAATAAAGGTATAAGCAACGACAAGGATGACAACCCGGCAGATTGTATAATATTGCGTTTGTTCCCTGATTAAATTTTTTGGGTAAACTTCAGTAAGATCAATTGAAAAGTAATTAAAGCAAATGGTTTTGAAGAAAAAGATATCTTTAAAAAAATCTGGTTAAGGGTTAAAAAGTGCACAGATGGGCTCTCCGGTAAATAGGGAATATTGCGTTAAAAGATAATTTTACCACCTGTTTACAATAAAAGGAACTGTTGAGTTACCAGCATATAATTACACATTATAAAAGAGAAGCATGTAAGGGGCATTAAAAATCAAAGCATCAATATCCGTCTTTAAAGCCTATCTTTATAAGCCATATTTTATTTTCGTTCAATATCTGTGATTTGTTTGAAAGTAACACCATTTAAAATCTTTTATTATGTATACATATATTTGGAACAAATACCTGCCGGTTATCAGAATTTTATTAAAAAAATCTTCTGCCGGCGATCAGTTGCTAAGCCTTAACAGAGAAGATTTTGAAAGAGCTGGGACAGGAAGAAAGGCAGGTTATAAATTTGTAATTGCTTTTACAGATGGTAAAGTAAGTAATGTAATTAGTGGGTCAGAACTTGCCAGTCATTTGGCCAGCGCTATGTTGGAAGATGAACCCACTAAAGCAGTTTTACGTACCGGCCAGTTTGAAGTGATATTGAATACAAAATTTCAGTTGACTATAAAAAATACCACGCCACAACCGGTAGAAACAGAAACTACTGTTGCGATAGAAGCAGAATAAACATACCATTAATAACAACACACACTCTTTTAATTTAATTACCCTCCGCATTTTGAAGTTTACAGATTTTGGTTTTGACGAAAGATTAATAGAAGGTATTGAAGCCTCGGGATACAATGAAGCAACGCCTGTTCAGGAACAGGTAATTCCACTGGTTTTAGCAGGCAAAGATGTAATTGCATCGGCCCAAACGGGGACCGGTAAAACAGCCGCTTTTTTATTGCCCCTTATCAATAATATTATTTCCAGTCCGGTTAACCACCATAGCATTACAGCGCTTGTAATAGTACCCACCAGGGAACTGGCTATACAAATAGCACAACACATGGAAGGCTTAAGCTATTTTACTTCCGTAAGTTCTATTGCTGTTTATGGCGGTGGTGATGGCAACGCTTTTATCCAGGAAAAAAAGGCGTTGAGTGTGGGTGCCGATGTTGTGATTTGTACGCCCGGTAAAATGCTGGCACACATCAATATGGGCTATGTAAAATTTCAGGGATTAAAATATTTAATTTTAGATGAAGCCGACCGCATGCTGGACATGGGCTTTTATGATGACATCATGCGCATTATCGGAGCCTTACCTGCCAAGCGTCAAAACCTTTTGTTTTCGGCTACCATGCCGCATAAAATACGGGAAATGGCCCGGCGTATTTTACACCAGCCTGCTGAAATAAATATTTCTATCAGCAAACCCAATGAAAAAATTTTGCAACTGGCGTACGTTGTATACGACACCCAAAAAATACCATTGGTTAAATATCTGTTGATGCAAAAGACTTTTTCTTCTGTACTTATTTTTTGCAGCAGTAAAAACAGTGTAAAAGAATTAAACAGGGAATTAAAAAAAACAAAACTGGCTGTGGATGAAATACATAGTGATCTGGAGCAGGATAAAAGAGAAGAAGTACTGATGCATTTTAAAAGCGGGCGGCTACAGATTTTAGTGGCAACAGATATATTAAGCCGTGGTATTGATATTGATAATATTGGCCTTGTTTTAAACTACGATGTACCACATGATGGCGAAGATTATGTGCACCGCATCGGACGTACGGCAAGGGCTGCAGCAGAAGGTACGGCCATCACATTTATCAGTGTAAAAGAACAACGCAAGTTTGCAGCTATAGAAAAATTATTAGGTAAACCGGTACCAAAGGAAATAGTTCCCGAACAATTTGGAGAAGCTCCTGTTTACTCACCATCTGCATTTATCCCCAGGGAAACCGGTACTAAACATGGTAAAAAACCAATGCATTTTAGCAGAAATGCACCTGCCAGAAGACCTTCTTAAACTACATTACAGACAAGGCGTAATCGTTTTTATTTTATAGTACGCATTATAAACTGGTTACAGTTGCAATATGCCCACCGCTAAATTTATTTTTAAAAAATCATGTTTAATTATTCCTGAAGTCATCATCTGTAATCCTTGGGTGATAAGGCAGATTTTGCTTCCAAAGAAATATATTTGTATAAACAATTTATTATTTCATCTTCTCCCAATATATTATCCAGTCCGGTTGAGTACCTTAAAGGTGTTGGAACGTTAAGAGGCGAACTGCTGAAAAAAGAATCAGCCATTTTTACTTTTAAAGATCTGCTGGAATATTATCCTTTTCGCCATGTAGATAAAACCAAAATAGATAAAATAGCTTCTCTCAATCCTGGTTCCGACTATGCACAGGTGGCGGGAAAGCTGACGCATGTGGAACTGATAGGGGAGAAGCGAAGCAAACGTTTGGTAGCCTGCCTGCAGGATGATACCGGCCAAATGGAACTGGTTTGGTTTCAGGGCATCAGTTGGGCAGAAAAATTACTAACCGTTGGCCACTATTATCTGGTGTTTGGAAAGGTAAGTTTTTTTATGAACCAGGTGCAGATCAATCATCCTGAAATTGAATTGTACGCTGCTGAAAAAGCGGAGGGTAAAAAATTTCTGGAGCCTGTTTATTATTCTACAGAAAAATTAAAAGCACGCGGTTTAACTGGCAGGGCATTTGCAAAACTAACCTATGCATTATTACAGCAATTATCTGTCAAAGACCTTCCGGAAAACATTCCCGAAACCCTTCTTTCAAAATATCGTTTTATTTCCCGTTGGGACGCATTTTGTTCTATCCATTTTCCAGCGTCCGAAGAAATGTATACCCATGCAGTAAGGCGCTTAAAGTTTGAAGAATTATTTTTTGCCCAGATGCGGCTGGGCCTGTTACGCAGTACACGGCACCGTTTTAGCAAAGGCTGGACGTTTAACAAGGTGGGCGATTTATTCAATACTTTTTACAATACTTACCTTCCTTTTAAATTAACCAATGCTCAAAAAAAGGTATTAAAAGAAATACGAAAAGATATTGGCAGCGGCAAACAAATGAACCGGTTGTTACAGGGGGATGTGGGCAGTGGAAAAACTATTGTGGCTTTATTAAGTATGTTGATTGCGGCAGACAATATTCACCCAACCAATTGCGATGCTTTTCAATCTGTGTTAATGGCACCAACCGAAATTCTGGCGCAGCAACATTTTAATACCATCTCTGCCATGGTAAAAGATATGCCCATTTGTGTAAAACTATTAACCGGATCATCTGCTGCTAAACAACGCCGGGAAATTTTAAAAGCTTGTGAAGATGGCACGCTAAATATATTGGTTGGAACGCATGCGGTAATAGAAGATAAAGTTAAATTTAGAAACCTGGGTTTTGCAGTAATAGATGAGCAGCACAAGTTTGGAGTGGCGCAAAGGGCAAAATTGTGGAACAAAAATAGTTTGCCACCTCATGTGCTGGTAATGACAGCAACGCCCATACCCCGCACGCTGGCATTAACGGCTTATGGTGACCTGGATTACAGCGTGATTGATGAATTGCCTCCCGGCAGACAACCAATTGCCACCGTACATCGTTTTGAAAGCAAACGCCCAATGGTAATGGATTTTATCAGGGATGAAATTAAAAAAGGCAGACAGGCGTACATTGTTTATCCATTAATAGAAGAATCTGCCAAAATGGATTATGAAAACCTGATGAAAGGTTTCGAAGAAGTAAAATCATTTTTTCCGGAACCGAAATTCTGGATTAGTATGGTACATGGCAGGCAACCTGCTGCACAAAAAGATACCAATATGCAACGGTTTGTAAAGGGCGATACGCAGATTATGGTAAGTACTACGGTAATTGAAGTAGGGGTTAATGTACCCAATGCTTCCATCATGGTAGTAGAAAGCGCAGAAAAATTCGGGTTATCGCAATTGCACCAGTTAAGAGGTAGGGTAGGACGGGGAAGCGAAAAAAGCTTTTGTATATTATTAACAGGCAATAAGGTATCAAAAGATGCACGGGAAAGATTAAAGATTTTATGTGCTACCAATGATGGATTTAAAGTTGCAGAAAAAGATTTGGAAATTCGTGGGCCCGGAGATATTGAGGGAACAAAACAAAGTGGCTTATTAAACTTTAAGCTGGCAAACATAGTCAATGACAGAGTAATGCTGGAAGCAGCAAAAAATGCAGCGACAGAAATAATAAATACTGATCCTGATTTAATAATGGCAGAAAATTTGCCAGTAAAAAGTTACTTGCAAATTCAAAAAGGTAAAACAGTTTGGAGTAAAATATCGTAATTAATAGTTAACAAATCATAAACGCAACAATCGGGTAGATTGTGTGGTTATATTAGAGTACTTTGTATAAAATTCTTTCTATTGAAATGTATTAATAAAATAATGCTTTATCTGTTTCTTACGTCTTCAATAATATTTATAGGCGGTACATGTTTTGCCCAGTTACAATTTATTGAAAACAAAGGTCAGTGGGACAGCAGGGCTGAATTTAAAAGTGAGATATCTACCGGCGCATTTTTTTTACAAAAAAATGGCTTTAGTGTTGTACTGCATAATTCAGATGATCTGAAAAAACTTGCCGATCAAATGCATGGGCGTCTTGGTACAGACAGCAACACGGTTGAATCAAGAACTATCAATAGTAAATCTTCTCTGCCAAAAAATAATAATCTCGTAATTCACTCACATGCTTATAGAGTGAATTTTTTAGGGGCATCGAATACTACAGAATCCCGGCCAGATAAGCCCTTATCTACTTACAATAACTATTTTATAGGCAACGATAAAAGCAAATGGAAAGGTGGTTGCAAAATTTATCAGGGGGTTACCTACACCAATATGTATCCTAATATTGATGTAAGATATTATACAGATGCCGGCACTTTAAAATATGATTTAATTGTTCATCCCGGAGGTAATGTAAACGACATTGCATTGAAGTATGAGGGAGTTGATAATTTGGAAGTAAGAAATAAGGAACTGGTTATTGGTACTTCAGTTGGTGACGTAAAAGAATTATACCCCTATTCGTACCAGGTATCCACGGCGGGTAGAACAAACGTGGATTGTAAATATGTGGTAAAAGATAACGTGGTAAGATTTAAAATTAAAAATTACTCTCCCGATGCAACGCTTATTATTGATCCAACATTAATTTTTAGTTCCTTTACAGGAAGCACCACCGATAACTGGGGATATACAGCAACCCCGGGCCCGGATGGAAGTTTGTTTGCAGGCGGTATCTCTTTTGGTTCAGGATATCCAACGTCAACAGGCGCTTTTAATCAAACTTTTAACGGTGGCTCACAAGAAGACGCCAACGGCCCTTATGATATTGCTATTATTAAATTTTCACCCGATGGGCTTAACCGGATGTATGCCACCTATTTGGGTGGGGCAACGGGCAACGAACAGCCACACAGTATGATTAGTGACGGACAGGGAAATTTGATTGTTGCAGGCAGAACAACATCTTCCGATTATCCTACAACAACGCCTTTTATAGGGATACCCGGGGGATACGATATTGTAGTTACGAAATTTAATTCAACCGGCACGGCTTTAATTGGATCAATTAAAGTGGGAGGGAGCGGAGATGATGGCGTTAATATTAAACCCAAATACTCTCCTCTGGTAGGGGCACCCAATGGCCAAACAGATGGCGCTTTCGAAACAAGAAGAAATTATGGGGATGATGCACGGAGTGAAGTGATACTGGATGGCGGCGGCAATATTTACCTGGCATCCTGCACTCAATCAGCAGATTTTCCGGTAACCAGCGGAGTGTTTCAAAGTAAATATGGTGGAGGAAGGCAGGATGGAGTTGTGATGAAATTTACCCCCAATCTTACGGGTATTATTTTCAGTACTTTTTTTGGAGGAGAGGGCAGCGATGCCTGTTTTGTATTGTCAATCAATCCGGCAAATGGAAATTTATATGTGGCCGGTGGAACCACAAGTACAGTGCTTCCCGGTATCATTCCCGGATCGCCAACAGAACCGGGGCTTGGCATTACAAACCAGGGAGGCGCTACAGATGGATTTGTAACAGAAATTACAACCGCTGGATCTGCTATTATAAAAACTATTTTCGCGGGCACCAGTGGTAATGACCTTGTTTATGGAATTCAGTTTGACAAATTTGGATTTCCTTATATTATGGGTGCTACTACCGGTAACTGGCCCGTTAAAAATGCTGCATATAGTAATGCTGGTGCGAAGCAGTTTATTGCCAAGTTGCAACCAGATTTATCATCTTTTGTGTATTCCACCATATTCGGTACCAACTCAAGCATTCCAAATATTTCACCAGTTGCTTTTTTGGTAGACAGGTGTCAGAATGTGTATGTATCTGGTTGGGGGGGCAAATTCAATAATGACCGGCAATATCCATGTGCAGGAACGCGGGGAATGCCGGTTACTTCCAATGCGCTCAAATCTGTCAGCGACGGGGGCGATTTCTACTTTTTTGTTCTGGAAAAAGATGCTAAAAGCCAATTATTCGGCAGCTTTTTCGGACAAACAGGTGGTTTTGATGACCATGTAGACGGAGGAACCAGCCGCTTTGATGCCAACGGAATTATTTACCAGGCCATTTGCGCCAATTGCGGAGGGCCGCGTACTGCAGGATTTTTTCCCACTACCCCAGGTGTTTGGGCACCTGTAAACGGATCTTCCAATTGCAACGAAGCCGCAGTTAAAATAGAAATGAATTTTGGCGGAATTGGCGCAAGTGTAAAAGCAACCATCAACGGCGTGGTTGATACTGTTGGTTGCGTGCCACTTACCATTCAGTTTACTGACACGCTCGCAAAAGGAAAAATGTACATCTGGGATTATGGCGATGTCAACAGCCCAAAAAAAGACACCACTTTTACACCCAAAAACTCGACAACTCATATATATACCAAAGTGGGCATTTACAGGTTGATGCTGGTTTCTATTGATTCAGCCACCTGTAATATATCCGATACGGCGTATATCAATGTTAAGGTTGGTAATAATGAAGTACACCCGGATTTTATTGCAAATAAAATTCCACCTTGTACTAATCTTTCCTACATTTTTACAAATACCACTACAGCCAGAATACCTTTATTTAAACCCACGAGTTTTTTATGGGATTTTGGAGATGGCACACCACTGGTAAGATCCGGTTTTGGAAATCAACAACATACTTATGCATCAGTTGGTACCTATAATGTGCGGCTGGTGGTGGATGATACGGTTTTTTGCAATGCGCCCGACTCTGTTGTTAATCAGGTGCGTTTAGCCGTTACGGTTAAGGCACAGTTTGCAACACCCGAAAAAGGTTGCAAGCCTTACAATGCTTTATTTAATAACACTTCTCTGGGGGGTACCGATTTTAAATGGACTTTTGGCGATGGCAGCACTTCGACAGATGTTAATCCGGTTCATTTTTATGCAAATGCCGGTACATACTCTGTTAAGTTGGTTGCCAATGATACTTCTACCTGTAATAAAATAGATTCTTTCAGTTTTACTATTACTGTGTACGAAATTCCTGCTGCAAACTTCAGTGCATCCCCCAATCCATCGCCGGAAAATACACCGGTAAAGTTTACAAATCTTTCTGTGGGTGCCACCAGTTATATATGGACATTTAGTGAAGGACAAACATCTACTGAAACCAATCCGCTGTATCAGTTTTTAGCTACCGGAACCTATAAGGTATGCTTGCAGGCGATCAATGCAGCCGGTTGTATTGATACTTTTTGTTTAGATGTGTCTGCAAAAGTTATCCCACTGATTGATGTACCCAATGCATTTACGCCGGGTAAATTTGGAAAAAATGCTGTTATAAATGTAAAAGGTTTTGGAATTGGAAAAATGAACTGGAAAATTTATAACCGTCGGGGGCAGCTGATATTTATAAGTACAAGTATCAACCAGGGATGGGATGGTACTTACAGAGGAGCGCTTCAACCATTGGAAGTATATACTTATACACTGGATGTTGAATTTACAGATGGCACAAAATATCGAAAAGCAGGAGACATTACTTTGTTAAGATAAACAATCATTTGCTGAATAAGCCTAAATGGAAAACGGAAAAAAAATATTTTTTATAATAGCGGTTAGCCTGCAAATTGCCACATTTGTTCAGGCACAGGACCTACATTTTTCCCAGTTTTTTAATGCGCCGCTAACAATCAATCCGGCTAATACAGGTTTTATTCCGGATGCAGATTACAGGCTGGGCGCCAGTTACCGTAACCAGTATTCTTCCATTTTGGCAGCTCCTTATAAAACAGTAAGTATATTCGGAGACGCACAAGTTTTGCGTAATCAGATAGAGAATGGCTGGCTGGGTTTGGGCGGTTTTATCTTAAGTGATGTAGCAGGTAGCGGCGGTCTGCGTTCAACCAAAGTTTACGGTTCTATAGCGTACCATCAGATGCTTGCAAGCAGCAGTTTGCTTACCGCAGGCTTTAATCTTGGTTGGGCAAACAAAAGAATTGATCAAAGCAAATTAAAGTTTCCTGACCAGTTTGATGGAAAATTTTTTGATTCAAATACACCTACAGATGTGGTATTAGTAAACAATAATGTAAGCTATTTTGATATACAGGTTGGTTTAAATTATGCTTATTTCCCTAATGAAAATGTGTATATCAACGGAGGCTATTCGATACATCATGTAAACCGCCCGCAGGAAACATTTTTTAGTGATAATGCAGATAGCTCAAAATTATCTATGCGCCATATTGGGTTTATCAATGCACTTTTAAAAGTAAACGACCGGGTTATTCTTAACCCCAATGCCTATTACACTACGCAGGCAAAATCAAGCGAAATAGTGATTGGATTAAATGCCAATTATAATCTTTCCGGAGCTGGTGGAGCTACCCAATTATTGGCGGGTTTGTATTATCGGGGTGGCGATGCCATTATACCTATGGTTGGATTCGAAGTTAAATTTGTTCGCTTTACATTTAGCTATGATGCTACTACCTCTTCTTTAAGAAATTATAATAATCTGCAGGGGGCTTCCGAATTCAATATAATAAGGAAGGGCTACTATGGCGATTCTAACGGCGATAGCCGTCAGGTTATTTGTCCAAAATTTTAAAAGCATTTTTTATTTCCTTTTTATTTTGCAGTAATACTTCTAAACTTATTTAAAATCTACCTTAAAAGATATTCGGAGGTGCGTCGTTTAAAGCGTGCAATAAAAATTAACAATATTTATTGTACTCACTTAAAATTGATTAAAGCATAACTCAATCTTTTAAACGATTTTTACAAGAATATATTTATAGAACACCAAATTTTACTGGATTATGAAATAATCCGTAAGCTCAAAAAACAACAAATGAAAAAGATATTTTTATTGGTTACTGTTATTGTTTTTTCAACATCAGTTTTTGCTCAAAAAACTGGAGAGGATGAAGAGAAACCTTCCGGATTTCAAAAAGATAAATTATTTACAGGCGGCGATCTTACACTGGCATTTTATACCGGAGGAACAACTTTGGGAGTAAGCCCCTACCTGGGTTACAATGTTACAAAATGGCTGGATGCTGCTGTGAGTTTAAATTTTGTTTATCAGGGACAAAAAGATTACAGCGGAATTAAGTATCGGCAAACCAATATAGGTCCTGGTGCGTTTGTGAGAGTTTTTCCTATTAATTTTTTGTACCTGGAGGCACAGTATGAACATAATTTTATAAGCCGGAAAGTGATAGAGCCAGGCGTTGGTACAATTTCAAAAAGTAAAACAGATGTAAACAGTGTATTGCTGGGAGCGGGTTACAGTAGTGGACGTTCAGAAGGAAATAATTCCTATTTCTACCTGTCTGTAATGTTTGATGTGGCACAACAACCCAATTCACCTTATATAGATTCTTATCACCGGATGATACCTGTAGTCAGGGCTGGTTACAATATTGGTTTGTTCCAGGGAAGGCAAAGAAGAGAACGTTATTGATCCGCAATAAAAATCTCCTCTGGTGTATTTACCACAGTAAAACTATTTGCAGGTTCATGGTATAGAAAATTTTCCTGCTGCATATTGTTGATGTGTATTATTAAGCCGTCATAGAAACCGTCACTGTTTAAAATATAAATGGGTTTATCGTGAATGCTGAGCTGGTTCCAGGTAAGCATTTCAAATAATTCATCCAGTGTGCCATAACCGCCGGGTAATACAATAGCAGCATCACACTTTTCGTACAACATGCGTTTGCGAACATGCATCGTTTCAACAACAATCAATTCTGTAATACCTTGATGATGGTGTTCCCATTGGGTTAAAACCTGTGGAATAATGCCAATTACTTTGCCACCTTTTTCCAGCACCGCATTGGCTACAGAAGCCATTAAACCTTTATTGCCGCCACCATAAATAAGCGTAATATTTTTTTCGGCCAACAAGTAACCAAGTTGGGTTGCATGCGTTGCAAATAAAATATTATTGCCTGTTTTACTGCCACAAAAAACAGCTATTGATTTGTACTGCATATAATTTTATACATTATTTATAAGCAAAGACACAAAGTTTTTCTCTATTTTCAATCTTAATTTTAGGTAAATAAATAATAAATGTCTCCAACTATCTTATTTCCTGTAGTGCTTTTGTATTTTATAGTATTACTTTTTGTGGCGTGGCGCACCTCCAGAAATTCTACCAATGAAACATTTTTTATAGGAAACAAAAATAGCAACTGGATGCTGGTTGCATTTGGTATGATTGGTACCTCGCTTAGCGGTGTTACGTTTGTGAGTGTGCCTGGTGCAGTTGCAAAAGAATCGTTTGCCTATTTTCAAATTACGCTGGGTTACCTTATTGGCTATATAATAATTGCATTTGTATTACTGCCCATTTATTACAGGCTTAATCTTACTTCGATTTATAATTACCTCAGCGGCAGATTAGGATTTATATCCTATAAAACCGGGGCTTCGTTTTTTATTTTATCAAGAACTTTAGGTGCCACAGCAAGACTTTATCTTGTTGTAAATATTTTACAGGAAGCTATTTTAAAAAGTTTTGGTGTGCCTTTTTGGGTTACCACACTGGTTATTTTAATTATGATACTGGTATACACATACGAAGGTGGTGTAAAGACCATTGTGTGGACAGATACCTTACAAACAACCTGCATGCTGGCAGGGCTGATAATTTGTGTGATCTATATTTTAAATAACTTAAATATTGGCTTTGGTGAAAGTTTGCAGGCGATGAATGAAAAGGGATATAGCCGGATTTTTTTTACTGACCCGGATACCAAGCTTTTTTTTGTGAAGCAAATTGTGGCTGGTGCATTTATAACTATTACAATGACCGGTATGGACCAGGAGATGATGCAAAAAAATATTTCTGTGAAGACGCTAAAAGATTCGCAAAAAAATATGATCACTTTATCCGTGATACTGCTGGTGGTTATTCTGTTATTTCTTTTTCTCGGCGGATTACTGTATCTGTTTGCAGCGCAAAATAATGTTACTGCTATTGGCGATAAAATATTTCCTGTTGTTGCCTTACAACACATGCCACCCTTTATTTCAATCATTTTTATTATTGCGTTGATATCGGCATTATTTCCCAGTGCAGATGGTGCCATTACAGCATTAACCTCTTCTTTCTGTATCGATATAATTGGCATACAAAGAAGAATCGATTTAACGGATATAAAAAAGAAAAAATTAAGGCAACGGGTACACCTTGTATTTGCAGGTATTTTTTTATTATTTGTAATGTTATATAAGTGGATCAATGAGCCAAGTATGATTGGTGTTATATTAAAAGTGGCAGCATACACTTATGGGCCACTACTTGGTCTTTTTACTTTTGGTATTTTATTAAAAAGAAGTGTTAAGGATAAATTTGTACCGGTTGTATGTATTGCGGCACCGCTAGCTTGTTTTTTTATTGATAAATACCAGCAGGCACTTTTCGGTAATTATCAAATTGGGTTAGAGTTATTGGTTATTAACGGTCTGCTTACCTTTATGGGCTTGTTAATCATATCTAAAAAACAGTAATTCAACCAATATAAATTTTATTTTTGCGTCTTTCAACAGTATTCTTTAACCGGTAAATTAAGGATGGTTGTTGTTATAAACTAAATCGATTATTATGGAGCTGGTAAGCAGGGAAGCAGAAGAATATGCTGCTAAATTTTCTTCGGAAGAAGATGGACTTTTGCATGCATTAAATTTACATACAACAAAAACGCATGCCCACGCACATATGCTGAGTGGCCATGTGCAGGGAAGTTTTTTAACGATGTTGAGTCAGTTATTGCATCCAAAAACAATATTGGAGATTGGTACTTTTACCGGATACAGCGCATTGTGTTTAGTAAAAGGATTACAATTTGGGGGCAAACTGCACACCATTGAATTGCGGGACGAAGACGCAACAACAGCAAAGGCATATTTTGAACTATCAACTTACAGAGATAATATTGTGCAGCATGTTGGTGATGCCAGGCAAATTATTCCTGCTTTGAATGAATTGTGGGACATGGTTTTTATTGATGCAGATAAAACAGGGTATATTGATTATTACGAATTAATTTTACCTTCTGTAAAACCGAATGCTGTTATCATTGCCGATAATACGTTATTTCACGGGCAGGTGCTGGAACAAAATGTCAGTGGCAAAAATGCCATAGCGATGCATGCTTTTAATGAGCACGTAAAAAAAGATACAAGGGTACAGCAGGTTTTATTAACTGTCAGGGATGGACTGACGCTGATAAGAAAATTATAAATATCCGTTCACCAAAAGGCGATTAATTATGATAAAAAAAATAATTTATTTATTGACGATGGTTGCCGGTATTTGCGGAAGTGTAGTTGCGCAAACTATCACGCCGGATCAATATATTGAAAAGTACAAAGACCTTGCAATAAATGAAATGAAAAGAATGGGGGTGCCTGCAGCCATAACCCTGGCACAGGGGTTACTGGAAACTGAAAATGGTAACAGTGTGCTCGTAAAAAAATCGAACAATCATTTTGGTATAAAATGTAAAAGCTCCTGGACATCAGATGCCGTAACTCATGATGATGATGCACCGGGTGAATGCTTTCGCAGTTACAAAGACGCAGAAGCTTCTTACAGGGATCACAGCAATTATTTACGTGGAAAAGAATGGTACGCTTTTTTATTTACGTTAGACCCGACAGATTACAAAGGTTGGGCAAAGGGTTTACGAAAAGCGGGTTATGCAACCAATCCTAAATATCCAGACATTCTGATAAAAAATATTGAGCAATACAACCTGCAGCAGTATTCTTTAATGGGGGCTAAAGATTTAGCCAAAATCGAAACCGGAAAATACCAGGACGATAAAGAACCTGCCACTGAAAAGCCATCTGATAGCAATGACCCGAACGTGCCGGCTGAAGCAAATGCAATAAATTATATCAACGGTCATAAATATATCAATGCACAAAAAGGTACTTCGCTGCTGGCAATTGCCACATCCAATGATATTGATTTAAGTAAATTATTGGCATTTAACGATCTGGAGGAAGATGGGATTCTTAAAAATGATCAGATTGTTTTTTTACAAAAAAAATCAAAAACCGGGCAACAGGATTTTTACCTGGTTCAGCAACAGGAACCTATTTATGATATTGCACAAAAAAAAGGTATCCAGTTAAAATACCTTTTGTTATATAATACCATTACAGAAAATTCACTAATTCCTTCCGGAACAAAATTGTATTTAACTCCTGCACCACAAACACAGCAAGCAGTTGGAATAAAGAATACAGCAGCTTCAGCAGTAGTTAAAAATGAGCCGGTTGTTCTGCCTAAAACACACGCTGTTCAACCCAGGGAAGGGTTGTATGCCATCGCTAAAAAATACCAGGTAAGTGTACAACAATTACGGCAGTGGAATAACTTAACAACCGACTATTTAAAAATAGGTCAGCAGTTAATTGTATCTGAATAGTCTTCTTTAAAAATATAAACAGCCAACATCAATGTCAGTGATCCAGGTAAATGATAAAAAATTTAAACCATACATCAGTGCATCAAAAATCAGGAACCGGATAAAAGAACTTGCTGAAGAAATTAACACAGCGTATGATGGCAAACGCCCGATATTTATTGCCATTTTGAACGGCTCTTTTATGTTTGCTTCCGATCTTTTTAAAGAAATACATATTGATGCTGAAATATGTTTTATCAAACTGGCTTCGTATAAAGGCACCCGTTCTACCGGCAACGTTATTACTTCCATAGGGCTGGATGAACCATTAAAAGACAGGCATGTCATCATTATCGAAGATATTGTTGATACCGGCACTACCTTGCATAAATTTTTACCACAGTTATACATTCAGCAACCAGCTTCTTTAAAAATAGCGGCTTTGCTGCATAAACCAACCGCTTTACAGCATCCGGTTGTAATAGATTACCTGGGTTTTAGTGTACCCAACATTTTTTTACTGGGCTTTGGGCTTGATTATGACGGGTTAGGCAGGAACCTTGCAGAAATTTATCAGGTAACAGAATAATAATAAAGCTATATTAACATAAGTTTTGTGCCAGATAAATTTTATAACTAACCACAACTCCTTAACAGTTGAAAAAATTAATTGTCTACATATCCTTTCTTTTTTTTGTGCCTGCAGCCAATGCCCAGTATTATCTCCGGGGCGAAATAAAGAATGGTAAAAATGAATTATTGCAAAATGTAAAAATCTTGCTTCGCTCAGATAAAAATTTATATTATTCCGGAACGTCCGGCGGCTTTGGTATCTCCTGTCACTCTCTTTATGATTCTGTTACATTGATTTTAGATGGATATGAAACAAAATCCGTAGGCATAAAAACAGATGTATTTCAGCAACTTACTTTAAAAACGCTTTCGGCTAACATCAGTAAAAATAAGCCCAAATTAATCTCTATTACAAGGGATCAGGATTTTTCATCCAACAATACCTGGTACGTTAGTGATGAGTCTTATTTTTCGTTGGTTGAGAATGAAACGGTTACCGTAAATAAATTTCCAAACGCTTCTTTTTCGCTTAACATTAATAAAGCATCCTACAGCAATGTCCGCAGGTTTCTCACCACTAAAAGTTTGGTGCCGCCCGATGCAGTGAGGATAGAAGAATTATTGAATTATTTTAATCTTCATTACAGGGAACCTGAAAAAAAAGATGTTTTTGGTATTGAATCGCAGTTGTCTGATTGCCCCTGGAATAACAATAGCAAATTATTATTTCTAAATGTAAATGCCCGTAAATTAGATATGAATAATGTGCCACCATCTAATCTTGTTTTTTTAATAGATGCTTCTGGCAGTATGGACTTACCCAACAGGCTTCCCCTTGTAAAAGCCGCTTTTCAAATGCTGATAAAAAATTTACGGGCCATCGATACGGTATCCATTGTGGAGTATGGTGGTACGGTTTCTGTTTGGCTTCCCCCTACAAGCGGAGCGGAAAAGCAAAAAATTACCCAGTCTATTGAAGAGCTTACAGCCAACGGAGATACGCCTGGGGAATCAGCCATAAGAATGGCGTACGGGCTTGCAGAAAGGTCGTTTATAAAAGGAGGAAATAATAGGGTAATATTGGCAACGGACGGCGATTTTAATGTGGGGGAAACAAGCGAAAAAGCACTGGATGATCTGATAACCAAAGAGAAAAAAAGCGGCGTTTATTTAACCTGCCTGGGTGTAGGAATGGGTAACTTTAAAGATTCCAAACTGGAAACGCTAGCTAAAAGGGGTAATGGAAATTATGCATACCTTGATAATATAAATGAAGCAGAAAAAGTACTGATAAAAGAAGTTACCCAAACATTTTTTTCTGTGGCGGATGATGTTTATTTAAATGTACATTTTAATCCTGCGGCAGTTAAAGACTGTCGGCTGATTGGGTTTGATAATAAAAAAGATGCTATCACAGATAGTTCCGGAGAGCTGGAGGGAGGCGATATTGGCAGCGGAAACAGCGTACTGGCAATCTTTGAATTAACACCAACGGAAACGAATAGCATAGATACAACAGCTTTGCTATCTTATGCAAAAATCTCCTTAAAATTTACTTTGCCAGCAACTAAGTTAAGCAGGGAGCTAAATTACAATTGCCCTGCCAACTATCTTTCTTTTAATAATATTGATAAAGAATATCAATTCGGTACGGCCATTGCCATGTTTGGTATGAAGCTGAGACAGTCAAAATATTTTCCATTATCTGACTGGTCCGAAACCGAAAGAATTGCTACAGCTGCATACGATCCCGGTAACTATCTTCAAAAACAGTTTATACAACTGATTGCAATGGCTAAGAAAATCTATGTAAAAAAAAGAATGAAGATTAAATATTAGGCAAACATCTCTCTCACTTTATCAAAAAAAGATTTATCACCTTTCTCTGGTTTTGGCTCAAAATTTTTGCTTTCCTGCATTGTTTCGAGCATAGCTTTTTCTTCGGTACTAACATGTTGCGGTGTCCATACATTTACATGTATCAACTGATCTCCCTTTTCGTAAGAGTTAACAGCCGGAAAACCCTTTCCTTTTAACCGGAAAATTTTTCCACTTTGGGTGCCTGGCGGAATTTTTATTTTTGCTTTTCCATCAATTGTAGGAACTTCTATATTTGTACCAAAAACCGCTTCAGGAAAAGAAATATGTAAATCAAAAGCCACATTCAACCCGTCCCGGTGTAACTGTGCATGTGCTTCTTCCTCAATAAGAATAATTAAATCACCATTGGCTCCACCGCGTTCACCTGAATTGCCTTTGCCATTCATGCTCAGTTGCATGCCATCCTGCACACCCGCCGGAATTTCGATGGTAACTGTTTCTTCGCCATATACCCGGCCTTCGCCTTTGCAACTGGTACATTTATTAGCAATAGTGGAACCTTCGCCATTACAGGTTGGACAGGTGGTTACCGTTTGCATTTGTCCTAAAAAAGTATTCTGCACCCTTCTAACTTGCCCGCTACCACCGCAGGTTCCACAGGATTGTATGCTATTTTTATCTTTAGCGCCACTGCCACTGCAGGTAACGCAAGGTACATATTTTTTTACCTTCACTGTTTTAGAAGCGCCCTTGGCCATCTCTTCGTAATTCAGTTTTATTTTTATGCGCAGGTTGCTACCACGCACTCCGTGGCTGCGTCCTCCTCCTGACCGGCGTCCACCGCCACTACCACCACCTCCAAAGAAACTACCGAACGGACTTTCGTCGCCAAAAATATCTCCAAACTGGCTAAAAATATCGTCCATGTTCATTCCACCACCACCAAATCCGCCGCCACTGCTGCGACTACCGCTAAATGCCTGGTGCCCAAAACGATCGTACTGTGCCCTTTTATCAGCATCACTTAATATTTCGTAAGCTTCAGCTGCTTCTTTAAATTTTTCTTCAGATGCTTTATCGCCCGGATTACGATCGGGATGAAACTGCATAGCCACTTTGCGGTAGGCTTTTTTTATTTCATCCTGCGATGCAGATTTTGCAATCACCAATATTTCGTAATAATCTTTCTTCATAATTTTTTTAATGTGCTGTTATGCTAATTTGCCAATGTGCTTATGCGAAAACCCGGAGTTAAATATTCCTGATGGGCTTATCGGCACATTTTCTAATTATTTGCCCACAACCACTTTTGCAAAACGAATAATTTTGTCGTTTAGGTAATATCCTTTTTGTACTTCATCCAACACTTTATCTTTCAGCTCTTCGGTCGGCGCAGGTATTTCAGTAATAGCTTCATGTTTTTCAACATCAAAATTAGTATGGATACTTTCCATAGCTTTTAAGCCTTTTGCCTGTAAAATATTTCTCAACTTACCAAAAACAAGTTCAATCCCTTTTTTTATCTGTTCCAGATCTTTACTGGTTTGCAACTGTTTTTCAGCTCTTTCGCTATCATCCAATACATCCAGTAAGGAAGTAATAACCTCTTTTCCGGCAGTTTGAATCAGTTCAATTCTTTCTTTTGCACTGCGGCGTTTATAATTATCAAATTCGGCAAACAGGCGGATGTACTTGTCTTTTTGTTCCTCCAGTTCGCTCTGTATTTTTTCTAACGGATTTTCTCCGTCTTCATTGCTTAAATGTGTATTTCCAGGAATATCTGAATCCGCATTAATGTCCTGGAATCCCTCCATTTGCTCCGATGTAAATTGTTCGTCTTCTGTTCCTTTTATTTTTTGTTCCATATAATAATAATTAAGGCCTTCTTCTTTATAAAGAAATGAAGGTGGTAAATTGGGTGCAAATGTACGATAGTCAAACATTTTGCCAACCTTCATTTACAGCCAAATTGGCAATTGAACCCTTTACGATTGCAAATTTAAAAAGGAAGACACGTTAAAAGTTACCTTTACCGCATGAAAAGTCTTTTTCTTAATAAAAATGTGGGTAACCGGGTTGAAATGGGACATCCCTGGATTTTTGCCAATGAGATAAACCGTGGTAAAGCCCTGGATGCGGCTGCCAAACCAGGTGAAATAGTGAATGTATTTACGCATGATAAAAAATTTATCGGGAAGGGATATGTAAATCCGCAATCGCAAATAATGGTAAGATTGCTTACCAGAGATAAAGATGTTGTTATTGACGAAACCTTTTTCTATAATAAGATAAAACAGGCATGGGCTTATCGCCAAAAGTTGGGGTATACCGAAAACTGCCGTTTAATTTTTGGTGAAGCAGATGATATTCCACAACTCATTATTGATAAATTCAATGATTATTTTGTGGTGCAAACGCTGGCGTTGGGGATTGATATCTGGAAGCCGGCAATCGTGAATGCCCTCGTAAAGTTATTTTCGCCCAAAGGTATTTATGAACGCAATGATGTTCCGGTTAGGGAACTGGAAGGAATGGAACAACACAAAGGATTTTTATCTCCTGAATTTGACACCAATATCATCATTCATGAAAATGGAATAAAAATGAATGTGGATATTGCCAACGGTCAAAAGACCGGTTATTTTTTAGATCAACAGGACAACCGCCGGGCCATTGAGCACATTGTAAAAGGAGCCGATGTTTTGGGTGCGTTTTGTTACACGGGTTCTTTTGAAATAGCGGCAGCCCATTACGGTGCCAAAAGCGTTTTGGGCCTTGATATTAGCCAGGGTGCCATTGATATGTGTAATAAAAATGCGGCATTAAATCATCTCGAAAAAATATGTCGTTTTGAATGTGTAAATGCCTTTGATGTTTTAAAAGAATGGAGCAGGGAAGGAAAGCAATGGGACGTTGTACTGCTTGATCCGCCATCATTTACAAAAAACAGAAGTACCATTGATAAGGCAGTTGCGGGCTACAAGGAAATTAATTTGCGGGGCATAAAATTAGTAAAACCGGGAGGATTTTTAGTAAGTTCCAGTTGTACTAACCTGGTGCAGCCGGAGTTGTTTTTAGATATTATACAAATGGCTGCCAAAGATGCCAAACGAAAGATAAGACAGGTGGTTTTTAATGCACAATCAGCCGATCATCCAATCATTCGCGGACAGGAAAATACGCATTATTTAAAGTTTTTGATTGTGCAGGTTTTGTAATGCAATTATTGGAAAGGCGTATATCTGCTGGTTTAAAAATTGTATAAAAAATGGATTGAAATACTGAAGACTTTACAGTAAAAATTATTTTTTAAAAAAGGGAGAAATCAAAAGAGAAATTACCGAACTACTTGGAACTTACCGGAATCGATCACGTTACCATTTTTATCGCTGAGGCGAAAAATATATACACCACGATAAAAATTATTTAAGGAAAGATTGGTTAACTGAGAAAGCGTGTTTATCTCCAGAACCTTTTTGCCCATAAAATTAAATAACTGCAGGGAAAAAGATTTATCGTAACCTTGAATAAATTCGAAGTTAATTGCCGTAGTGGCAGGATTTGGATAATATTTAATCAGCTTTGCACAAGGCTCGCCATTAGAAGCAGCGATTTTATTTTGAGCAAAAGAAGTAAACATTAATCCAAATAATACAATTGATATAATTATTAATTTTTTCAGTATAGTAAAAGTAGTTAAAATTCTATAAACATTTAATACCTGCATTAAACAAATTAATATACAATTTATTGTGAAGGGTCAATAATAGGTTATAATTATTGACCCTTTGTATTTACATAACGGTTAGTTAAGTGTATCCAGCGTTTTTTCGATGGCAGTAAAATTTGGCAGATCACCTGCGCTTTCCAGTACTTCCGCATAGCGCACAATGCCTTCTTTATCTATCACAAAAGCAGAGCGTTTGCTTACGCCCTTCATGTCTAATATCCAATTCATATAAATGGCGTCATAGGCTGTAGAAACTTCTTTATTAAAATCGCTGAGCAGCGGAAAATTTAAATGTTGCTCTTCTTTAAATTTTGCCAGTGTAAATACGGAATCAACTGAAATGCCGAATACCTGTGCATTGGCATTGTTGTAAATAGCAATATTGTCACGCAGGCTGCACAACTCTGCTGTACACACGCCCGTAAAAGACTGCGGAAAAAACATCAGCAGTACATTTTTACCTTTGTAGTCTGCCAGGGCTACTTTGTTTTTTTCACTGTCGTGTAATGTAAATGCAGGGGCTGTTTGGCCGATTTCAATTGCCATAATGATGTGTTTTTAAGGTGTAAATATAGAGTGACTAAAATATCGGTAACAATAATCCGTAATTTTTTGTTTAACAATTTTAAAATTATTTTGCTTTTTACCTAAGCTTATAGTAACAAACAGCATTCACTTCACTTGTACAATAAGCTATTGAAATTATTCTTTTATCCTTCTGTTAACTTCAATTGTCATATTTATTATACATTTTTTCTCTACATCAGGTTTTTACCAGATTTTTATTTTTGTTCAACATAATTTTTGCTGGTATAGATGCAATGATTTCTGCTTTAAGTACATCTACCAATTTTTTCTTTACATAGTCCCGGTGTGTAACCAGGCTCACTTCCCTTACCGGAACCGGTGCTTTAAAATGCCGCACCATATTCAGTTGCTTTGATGTAAAATCGAGAGTGGCCATTTCGGGAAGAATGGTAATACCGTTGTTTTTCTCTACCATTTTTCTAAGTGTTTCTACACTACCGGCTTCATATTCAAAACGGCTATGGTCTTTACTTTGCTTTTTGAGTTCACACAAATTTATTATCTGCGAGCGAAAACAATGGCCCTCTTCCAGTAGCCACAATTCTTTTAGATCAATGTCGTCCGCAAGTACATACGTTTTTTTAAAAGCAGCATTTGATTTGGAAACATAGGCCACCAGCTCTTCGTAAAACAGGGGATATTCCTTGATGGCATTTTCCTGTAAAGGGGTTACCAGCAAACCTGCATCAATTTTTCCCGCTTTTAGTTTTTCTACTAAAATATCCGTGGTCATTTCTTTTACCCATATTTTAATATCAGGATATTTTGCAAGAAATGGTTGTAAAAACATGGGCAGCAGGTAAGGTGCCAATGTGGGTATAATGCCTATTCTTAATTCGCCCTGCAACACACCTTGTTTATCTTTTATCAACTGGTGCATCATCTTAACTTTATGTACAATTACTCTTGCCTGCTGAATTACTTCTTCACCTGTTTCGGTGGGTATAACGGGTTGCTTACTGCGGTCAAAAAGCTTTGTACCCAATTCTTCTTCCAGTTTTTGTATCTGCATACTTAGCGTAGGTTGGGTTACAAAACACCTTTGCGCAGCAGTAGAAAAATGCCGGTAAGTATCCAATGCAATAATGTATTCCAGTTGAGTAATCGTCATACGGTAAAAATAGATATTTTCTATATCATTATAATAAATATCAATATAGTTTATTGAAAGAATTATTTAAATTTGTCCCTTCATTCATTTTTTACACCTTTAAAACATATTTCCATGACCGAAGAAAATAGCAAAAGGCTTACAACTGCCTCAGGCAGGCCATTTGCTGAAAATGAAAATTCCATGAGCATCGGCCCACGTGGCCCGTTGTTATTACAGGATTATATCCTGCACGAAAAGATGGCGCATTTTAACAGGGAACGTATTCCAGAAAGGGTTGTTCATGCTAAAGGCTCCGGAGCATTTGGTACTTTTACCGTAACGCACGACATTACGAAGTATACCAAGGCCAAAATTTTTAGTACTATTGGAAAACAGACCAAAGCCTTGTTAAGGTTTAGTACGGTTGGGGGCGAAAAGGGAAGTGCTGATACCGAAAGAGACCCCCGCGGTTTTGCCCTTAAATTTTATACCGAAGATGGCAACTGGGATTTGGTGGGTAATAACACGCCCGTATTTTTTATAAAAGATCCCAAAAAATTCGGTGATTTTATTCATACTCAAAAAAGGGATCCCCGCACTAATTGTAAAAGCCCTGCTATGATGTGGGATTACTGGAGTTTAAATCCCGAAAGTCTGCACCAGGTATTGATATTGATGAGCGATAGAGGAACACCGTATGGCCATCGCCACATGAATGGATATGGCAGTCATACCTTTTCAATGATCAACAGCAGTAATGAAAGGGTATGGGTTAAATTTCATTTTAAAACTGCACAGGGTATTAAAAATTTTACCAGTGATGAAGCTACAGAAATGAAAGGAAAAGATCCTGATTTTTCACAACGTGATCTGGTATCTGCTATCGACCAGAAGGACTTTCCAAAATGGAATGTAAAAATACAGGTGATGACAGACGAGCAGGCAAAAACATTTCCCTTCAACCCTTTTGATCTTACCAAAGTATGGCCACATACTGATTTTCCTTTGATAGATGTTGGTGTACTTGAACTAAACCAGGTACCCAAAAATTATTTTGCCGAAATTGAACAAAGTGCTTTTGCGCCGGCGCATGTAGTGGATGGCATTGGTTACTCCCCTGATAAAATGTTGCAGGGAAGATTGCTTTCTTATCCTGATGCACATCGCCATCGCCTGGGTGGAAACTA
Organism: Ferruginibacter sp.; assembly: GCF_014377975.1. Classification (GTDB taxonomy): domain Bacteria; phylum Bacteroidota; class Bacteroidia; order Chitinophagales; family Chitinophagaceae; genus Ferruginibacter. The sequence goes on along the minus strand of NZ_JACMOO010000257.1, from coordinate 28,546 downwards.
TGAACAGATACCTGTAAACCGTTGCCCGTATGCAGTAAATAATTACCAGCGTGATGGTGCTTTTGCTATCAATGGCAATGGGGAAGATGCACCAAATTATTTTCCCAATAGTTTTGATGATATTGTTATAGACACAGAATACAAAGAACCATCCATGCAGCTTGAAAGCACACTTGCAGACTGGTACGACAGAAATGGAGCAGGTGAAAATGATCATTATACACAACCAGGAATTCTGTATCGGACAGTGATGAATGATTACGACCGGCACAACCTAGTAAGCAATATTGTTGGTGCTATGAGTGGTATTGAAGGCGACAAAAAAGATTTGATTGTTAGCCGGCAGCTGTGTCATTTTTTTAGAGCAGATGTTCAATTGGGAATGGCAATAGCAAAAGGCTTGAATGTAGATGTTGATAAAATGATGAGTGCATTAAAAGCAACTCAGGTTACTACCGGAGCAATGCAATCTGTATAAAATATTTTCCAGAAAAACCAGAACTGTTCCGGCCTAAAAACCGGAACGTTTTTTTTGTTGGGCGTATTGTAAAATTATAACCGACTTGCCAATTACAACTTTTACAACTACGGCATATGCTTAAATTAGCCAGTCAGTCTGGCTAAAAATTAATCTGGTTTTCCGGGCTCTTTCATTTGTTCAAATAAGAAAGAAGGGCTGTCATATTATATTGAAAAAGAAAATACCAGCTGGTTCATAGGCGTATTAATTACCTGCTATAAAGGGCTGGCAGCAGGCACAATAAGCGGCATATTAAAAAATCACCCCAATAATTTTATATAATTTTTATGGCGATACAATCGTTCACCTGTTTTTTTGGTTTTTGCTAAGAGGCCGCATTTAAAACCAGCATAAAAGCACTCCCGGTACCGTAGTCACTTTCTACCATTATTTGTCCGCCCTGTGCTTCAATAAATTCTTTACAAATAGAAAGTCCAAGCCCGGTACCTTCTTTATGCGTACCTGGAACCCGGAAATAACGGTCGAATATTTTAGCCTTGTATTCAGGCGCAATACCCTGCCCGGTGTCTTTTACAGTAAAGTATATTTTTTTATCTTTTGAATGAATACTAACGAAAATGGCGGAGTTATCGTGAGAGTAGCGAATAGCATTTGATAGTAAGTTAATAAGCACCCAGGCTGTTTTTTCACTGTCTGCCAATACCTGTGGCAATTGTTCCGCCACAGAAATAGTTAACTGAATATTTTTTTGCTCTGCGGCAGTTTTGTTGGCATTGATAGCATAGTTCAGCATCTCTTTTGCATCGTTGGCAACAATACTCAATTGTATTTTACCACTATCTACCTGAGTCATATTCAGTAACTCGCCTGTTATTTTTAATAAGCGGTTGGTATCATCTTTTATGCTGTCCAGCAATAATTGCTGCTCTGTATTAACTTCGCCCGTTTGTTTATTATCCAGCAATTGTAAACTCATTCTGATAGCGGCTATGGGCGTTTTTAATTCATGCGAAACGGTGGCAATAAAGTTTGTTTTGGCTTCATTCAGTTCATGATAGGGCGTAATGTTTCGCAATACAATCACCTGCCCGATCACGGCTTCATTGGCAGTAACATTTATTACATCTTTGCTAAAAAAACTTTCCTTTTCATCCGCATAAATTTTTAATTCTTTTCTTGTTTCTTCTTTTAATAAAGTTCTCATCAGGTCGTTTTGGATAGCAATATCTGCTGCATATTTACCAATGATATCACTTTCCTTTAAACCCAGTATTTTTTCAGAAACCGCATTTACAAACAGGATATGCTTCTTGTCATCCAGACCAATAATTCCATCTTTCATCTGGTTGATGATGGTTTCTATCCGGCTTTTCTCAAACTTAATTTTTGCCAGGTTACTGTGTTCATATTCATCTAATTTTTCTGCCATACTGTTGAACGCATTGGCCAGCTCACCAAATTCATCTTTTTGGTCGAGGTAAATTCTCTGGCTGTAATTTTTATTGGCAATTTCCCTGATGCCCTGCGAAAGTTTGATTACCGGACCTGAAATTACTGCCGGAAAATTGTAGATAAATGTAATACTAACAATAATTAAAATGGTAAAAATAAGGGTAAGCCAAAAGCGGGCATCTTCTGCGGTTTTTTGCGCTATATCATTTTTTTTAAGAATGGCGTCCTGGTTAAGCGCATTGATTACCTGCAATGACTGGCGCAACTGTGCATAGTTGGAAGAATCTTTTGGATTGGACAGTAACTCTGTAAAATTTTTTCTTAAATCTTCGGTACTTTCTTTTTCACCAGGTTCTGTGATATTTGCTTCCTGCTTTATAAGGTTATTATCAAATATTTTAAATGCATTTTTTTGTGCCGGAATATCTTCCAATGCTTTCAGCATGTTGTTGGCATACACCAGTGATTCGTGGTTATTTTTTAAAACCTTTGAAGCATCATTACTAAGCTTGTTGATATAAAAAAATCCAAGAATACCAAAGGCCAGTATTACTGCAAATAGAAAAGAAAGACCCAGGGATAATTTTGTTTTAAGTTTCATTATGATAAAATTACAATGTCAATATCTGATTCGGATAATTTATTTAAAAGCTGGTTAAATACAGGCGTACTGAGGATAACATTGAATAAAGTAAGGTGAGGTTTACCTATGCAAATAGTGGTTATATTTTGTGCAACGCTTGCCTCCAGAATTCCTTTGGCAATATTTTTATTTTTTATTTTGATGATCTCTGCGCCTAACTCCGTTGCCAGTTTAAAATTGTTTATAAGGTGCCGTTGCGCCGCCAGGCCAATATTGTCGCCATCTTCTTTGGGTGTTTGCACAAACAGCACATACCACTTGCTGTTATAGTAGGATGATAACCTTGCCGTTTTGCGGATTACTTTTTTTGCTATCTCATGGTTGCTGCTGATGCAGGCTAAAAAACGTTCTGTTTTAAGATGCGTATTCCGGGGTAACTCTATCTCTATCTTGCGCTCCACTTGCCCTGCCACTTCTTTTAAAGCCAGTTCCCTCAACTGTAATATACGTTCGCTCTGAAAGAAATTCTTTAAAGAAATTTCTATTTTATCAGGTGAATAAATCTTGCCTTCTTTTAGCCTGGTGATTAGTTCATCTGCAGTCAAATCAATATTCACTACCTCATCGGCTTGCCCTAAAACGCTGTCTGGTATCCGTTCTCCTACATCAACTCCTGTAATTGTCTTGATGCTTGCATGCAGACTTTCTATATGTTGTATGTTTACCGCACTGATAACATTAATGCCGGCATCTAATATATCCACTACATCCTGCCAGCGTTTTTCATTTTTGCTGCCTTCGATATTACTATGCGCCAATTCATCTACAATCACTACTTCGGGATGAAGGTTTATCACCGCCTGCACATCAAACTCATCCAGTTCTTTCCCCCTATAAAACAGCTTACGCCTTGGTATAACGGGCAGGCCTTCTAACAAGTCATGCGTCTCTTTTCTGTTGTGTGTTTCTATGTAGCCAATCTTTACATCCACACCATTGCGCAACAAGGTTTGTGCTTCCTGCAGCATACGGTAAGTTTTTCCTACACCCGCACTCATGCCAATATAAATTTTAAACTTTCCCCGCCTGCTTTTGCGTATGAGGTCTAAAAAATGTTCAGCGTTTTTTTCTTTCTCGTCTGGCATTGTAAAAATTATTATTCCCGTGTAAATTTTAAATGTTCAACCAGTTGCAACATTAACAGATAATTTTCTGGAACTAAATTGCTTTTAGCTAATCCAAATCCTGCAGCTTTTTTTACGCTAATTTGTTTAAGGTTATAAAAACTTTCGTTAATAAAATCTTTTAAAGCGGGCATATCATTATTGTCTCAAAAAAAACTATCCATTACAACAAACCTAAAATCTCCCAGGGATAGTTTTAGGTAAAAGTTTCCACCGTGGTTGAATACATTCAATTCAGCAGTGTACACCACCTGCAGGAAATAGCTATTTACGCCTCACAACCTTCGTTGTTCCTGGCACCTTATAACAACTTAACATCCACTACTAAAAATGGTATACCACTGCTAAAATAAAACTACCGGTTGATTTTGCGGATGTGGTTATATTTTTATAAAACGCTTCTGTACCAGCTTTGTCAAACCTAACTTCAGGAATGATGATTAAATTATCTATTTTAAAATTGGCAGATAATGTTGGTGCAAATATATTTTTTAAACCAAGGTATAAATCCTTGTCGCTGATGTACTCACCCCGTAACGTAAGCCCAACCCAGGTTGCAGGGTCGTAGTTAAGGTATAAAGCAGCACCGCTCCAGATAGATTTTTTGAAAGTGCCACTGCTGTCAAGGTCTGCTTTTACAGATTGCAACGTACCATTTATACCAATACTAAATTTACCTGACACTGCGTAAGTAGCCACAACATCTCCCTGAATTACTTTTTTAAAGTCGTTTTGTTTGCCGCCTGCAAAATTAAAATAAGCTTTTAATTTGTCGTTTTTAGATGCAGTAGAAAATTGTGCAATAAATGTTTTTGGAGCTGCCGGTGCAGAACGGTAATCGTTAGGGTTTGATATACCCAGCATCACCGCAGACTTGCCACCAATACTAATATCTGCCTTTAAGCCCGTGTGAGAAAATGGCCCGTTGGTAAACATATAACTCATGCTGTAATTTCTATTTAAATAAGGGTCCAGCACTTCATATCCAATGTGTGTACCCCAGGTACCCAATGTAAATTTAATTACAGATGATGGTGAATAAGTAACATACAATTGTTTAATGACTAATCTTGTATTGGCATCATTGTACGCAAATTCTTCTGCTCTTTTTCCAAAGCCAAGGTCCACAGTAGCACTCACTTTTCCAAAACTATGGTCGGCCCGTAAAGATGCCATTCCTAATTCAAAAGAGTTGCTGGAATGTGTAAAACTTGTTAAGTTATTGTAGGGCGAAATTTTTGGGTTATTAAAATTGTACCTGTAGTAGCCGTCTACAGAACCAGTAATCGTAACCGGCGGCGATGTTTTTTTTGTTGAATCTTTACCCTGCGAATAAGTTAGCTGACTACTTGCAATAGCTACAATTAAAATCCATATTTTTTTCATTGTATTTTAATTATTTTAATATATCTAATTGAATGTTGAGCTGAAGTACATTCACTTTTTTGGGTCCAAACAATCCCAGCAGAGGATTCTGTATTTGTTGTGCAACAAGAGCGTTTATTTTTTCTGCTGAAAGGTTCCTTGTTTTGGCAATTCTTTCCACTTGTACATAAGCACCTTCCGGAGATAGGTCTGGATCTAGCCCGCTACCAGAAGCAGTTACTAATTCTGAAGGGATAGCTTCTTTTTTTATAGTGGGGTTATGTACAATAAAAGTATCTATCCTGTCCTGTACCTGCTTTAAATAATCAGAATTAGTGGGCCCTTTGTTAGAACCTGCAGAACCTGCGGCATTGTAATCCACACCAGATGGCCGGCTCCAGAAGTATTTATCTGCTGTAAATTTTTGGCCAACATTGGCATAACCCACTACTTTACCGTTTACGCTAACGGTTACGCCTTTGCCCCCACCTGGAGCAAGTTTTGCCACTGCTGCAATAAACAGTGGATACAATACTGAACATATAACAATGAACACCAGCGTTATTTTTAACGAAGGCAACAAATATTTTTTCATTTTATTAATTTTAAGATGTCAATTTTTACTTTGAACGATGCAAAAAAAGGAGTACAAAAAGTTTAGTATTTATATTTTGTATCAACTTTATGATGTCTACATAAATAAGCCTAAAAGCATATCGATTAATTTAATCCCTATAAAGGGAACAATGATACCACCCAGACCATAGATTAAAAGATTTCTTCGCAGCAAGGCACTTGCACCTATTGGTTTATAAGCAACTCCTTTTAAAGCCAGTGGGATAAGTATCGGGATGATAATGGCATTAAATATAACTGCTGATAAGATGGCACTTTCGGCGCTTTTCAGGTACATGATGTTGAGCGATTGAAGCCCTGGGATAGATACGATGAACAGGGCAGGAACGATGGCAAAATATTTAGCCACGTCATTTGCGATAGAAAAGGTAGTGAGCGTTCCCCGGGTCATTAACAGTTGTTTGCCTATCTCAACTATCTCAATCAATTTGGTAGGGTCGTTATCAAGGTCAACCATATTGCCAGCTTCCTTTGCTGCTGCAGTGCCGCTGTTCATAGCTACGCCCACATCTGCCTGGGCAAGGGCGGGCGCATCATTGGTACCATCGCCCATCATCGCAACCAGCTTACCGCTTTGTTGTTCCTTCTTGATGTAGTTCATCTTGTCTTCTGGTTTGGCCTCTGCTATATAATCATCTACGCCTGCTTTTTCTGCAATAAACCTGGCAGTAAGCGGGTTATCGCCTGTTACCATTACGGTTTTTACACCCATCTTTCTTAAGCGTTCAAAACGTTCCTGTATGCCTGGTTTGATGATATCCTGTAACTCGATAACACCCAAAGCCTGGTTGTTACAGCTAACTACCAGTGGAGTTCCACCGTTACTGGCAATAGCTTTTACCCTCTCTTCAGTTTCAGCTGGAAAAGGATTGCCAGCTTTTATAACCATGGTTCGGATAGAATCAAAGGCACCTTTGCGCACCTTTGTACCATCTGCCATATCCATACCACTGCTTCTGGTTTCTGCTGTAAATTTTATAAAAGCAGACTTTTCTGTGTTAAAATGATTTGGTGGCAGCTTGCCCAATTCTACAATAGATTTTCCTTCGGGGGTTTCATCCGCCAGCGAAGACAGTACCGACATTTCGATAAATAGTTTTTCAACTACGCCAGGTGCAGGATAAAAATTGGTAGCTTTTCTGTTGCCAATGGTGATGGTACCCGTTTTATCTAACAACAACACATCCAGATCGCCCGCTGTTTCTACCGCTTTACCACTTTTTGTAATTACGTTTGCACGCAAAGCTCTATCCATGCCAGCTATGCCAATGGCGCTTAATAAGCCACCAATGGTAGTGGGTATCAAACATACATACAAACTAACAAATGCGGCGATGGTAATAGGTGTGTTTGCATAATCTGCAAAAGGCTTGAGGGTTACGCAAACTATTAAAAAGATAATTGTGAAGCTTGCCAGTAAGATGGTTAATGCAATTTCGTTGGGTGTTTTCTGGCGGGATGCACCTTCAACCAATGCAATCATTTTATCTAAAAAACTTTCGCCGGGATCGGTGGTTACTCTTACCTTAATTTTATCCGACAATACTTTGGTACCGCCCGTAACGGAGCTTTTGTCGCCACCGCTTTCTCTTATCACCGGAGCACTTTCGCCGGTGATGGCGCTTTCATCGATCGTAGCAATACCTTCTATTATCTCGCCATCCATCGGTATCATGTCGCCGGTTTCACAAAGAAATACGTCCCCTTTTTTTAATTGGCTCGACGGTACTATCTTCACTTCATTCACGTACATGTCGCCCACTGGCTGTATCCATTTTGCGGGTGTTTCTTCTCTTGTTTTACGTAAACTGTTTGCCTGTGCCTTTCCCCTTGCTTCTGCAATAGCTTCTGCAAAATTGGCAAATAGTACGGTGATGAATAATATCAGGAATATTGCCAGGTTGTACCCAAAATGTCCCTGCGTTTTTTCACCGGCCAATATCCAGATGCATACTGCAAGCATGATGGCAGTTCCAATTTCCACAGTAAACATTACAGGGTTGCGCATCATGATGCGTGGGTTTAATTTTACAAAAGACTGCTTGAGCGCTTCCTTTACAAGTGCTGGCTCGAAGAGTTTATTTGATTGTTCCTTTGCCATAATTTTTATTTTTGCCGTAATGCTATGTCTGATAGAAACAGTACGGAGTTAGGTTTTATTGATAAATTTTACTGATGATTTATTTTACATCATTTAATGGATACTGAAATATTCTGCAATTGGGCCTAGTACCAGCGGAGGAAAATAAGAGAGCGCTGTAACGATGATGATTACCGCAAATGTCATCATGCCAAATGTAACCGAGTCTACTTTTAAAGTACCTGCAGATTCGGGAACGTATTTTTTATTAGCCATCAAACCAATGATAGCAATAGGCCCAATGATAGGCAGGTACCTGCCAAGTATCATAGCAAAACCGGTAGTAATATTCCAAAAAGGATTATTAGCTGTTAGCCCTGCAAGACCGCTGCCATTGTTTGCGTTTGAAGAAGTATATTGATATAACATTTCAGTAAAACCGTGGTAGCCGGGATTGTTTAACCATGCACCTGGCTTAACGGCCCAATCTGCATTGGCATGATGAACAACGTAATAAGCCGCCAAAGCGGTGCCTGCTTTTATAATAAAGGCAGATAATAAAGTGACCAATGCGGCTATCTTAACTTCTCTCGCTTCTACTTTATGACCCAAAAATTCTGGTGTACGGCCAACCATCAACCCCGATATAAATACCGCAATAATTATGTAGATAAAATAGTTTAGTATGCCTACACCGCAACCTCCGTAAAAACCATTTACAAGCATGGCAAGTATCTGCATAAGCCCTGATAATGCCATAGAACTATCGTGCATGGAATTTACAGACCCAGTAGATATAACTGTGGTAAGAATGCTCCAGTAACCGGAAGCAGCCGGGCCGAATCTTACTTCTTTGCCCTCCATTGCACCGGTTAATTGCGCAACGCCCATTTTTGCTATCAGGGGGTTTCCGTGAATTTCTGTAATGACGGTGGGTATCACTAAACAAAGAAATCCCAGCGTCATCACGCCAAAAATAATGTAAGCGAATTTTTTACGTTTGATGTAGAAGCCCAATGCAAATAGCAATGATATTGGTATCAGTGCCTGACCAATTATTTCAACCATATTGGTAAAGTAATTGGGGTTTTCCAGCGGATGCGCAGAGTTGGCGCCAAACCAGCCGCCGCCATTGGTGCCTATGTGCTTGATTGCGATCATGCCGGCAGCTGGCCCGCGGGATACCTGCATGGTATCGCCCTGCAATGTTGTAATAGTATCTTTACCATCATAGCTTGCAGGCGAACCATTGAATGCCAGCAGTACGGCAACCACTATACAAAGCGGTAGCAATATCCTGGTAATACTTACCGTAAAAATTTGCCAGAAATTACCCAGGTTGTTGGTTGTTTTTTGTTTGAGGCCATTGAACAAGGCAACCAGGCAGGCAATACCCGTGGCGGCACTGACAAACTGTAAAAAAGTTATAACAAAAAGTTGTGTAAGATAGGTAACGCCGCTTTCGCCGGAGTAATCCTGCAGGTTACAATTTACCACAAAACTGATAGCCGTATTAAAGCTAAGGTCTGCTGTCATGTTCGGGTTACCGTCTGGATTCATGGGCAAGTGCGCCTGATAGAGAAACATAAAAAATGCATACACCAACCATAACATGTTTATGGTAAGCATAGCTTTTAAAAATTCCTTCCAGGTCATGGCCTGTGCAGGGTTGATGCCGGTTATTTTGTATATCAGCCGTTCAACTGGCTTCATAAAATCAGTCCAGGTTTTTTCTCCGCCAAATACTTTGGCAATATATTTACCAAGTGGAAAAGCTAATAATACCGTAAGTAAAAAAGATACTATTATACCTATTAATTCTGTGTTCATAATTCTTTTTTAAGATTAAAATTTTTCGGGTTTCAATAAAACGTACAGCAGGTAAACAAATACCGCTATCGAAAGAATGAAGAGTATTAAAAACATGTTTTGTAGATTTAGTTTTTTAAAAATTGTGGTTGGTCAACATTAAATATTTTCAAAATAATCAATGCATTTAAAAAAAAGGGCAAAGCATAACAGCCCTGCAATTAGTAACAAAAATGTGGTCATAAAATTTAGTTTAAAATTTGTTTAAATCTTATTTATTAGAAAGGCTTTTCTAATAAATAATTGCGCTGTAGTATATTTGGTTGCAGCTACTCAGTATCTACACATGTTGCTCCAATACTTGTAATTATCTTATAATTGTTTCCTTCAAGGATGCGTTCAGGAATATTAGTTACCCGAGATATTTTTTAAAACATTTTGGTTTTTCTCCATAGCCACCTTCGATATAAATAAGGCAGTTTTATATTTATTGATCATGTTTTTAATTTTAGAACCAATGGTTTGCCAATAATGTACCATAACACAAATTCTTCTATAATATTTCTAAGATGCTGTGCCACATTGCATTTCGCCAGTATCAGGTTACTATAATAAAATAGGAAAATAAAAAAACCCTTCCGTTTTGGAAGGGTTTTTTATCAAAAAAGCATGGTGCGAAGTATATTTTTTAGGATGGGAATAATCGGTTATACCGGTTTTAGCAGCTACTTAATCTGGCTAAAAATATAGTAATATTATTCTTTGTGATGATCAATTCGTTTAAGCGGAACATTTATCACCGGTGAAACCACGAGAGGAATACGTTCGATCGCTATATCTCCCATCTCCAAACCAAAAGCCTTTTTATCAGATTGACCCAGGTTTAAAATGGCAAAATAAGAGTTGAGGATAAAACTATCCTCAAACGAAAACTCATTTTCTATAGAGAGGAATTTTTGGATCAACACATACCTTACATCAGCAGAAATATTATGTTTGTTTAACAATGGCGCTTCATGATTAGTGCCAACTTCCAGTTCATGGTGTTCAACCATTTCCTGCATTACTTTTTTAAGAAAAAGATTTATTCTTGGCTGAATACGAAAGCCCAGGCGAAACTCTATCCTAATAATTTTATCATGTTCAATTTCTTCTACAGAATATTCCATGGTGTAAGGTTCATCTGTCCGGTCGATATGAACAAACCAATACACATCGGCACGCTTGGGCCGTTTACTGAAAATGGATTCTAAAATTCTTTTTTCAATACTTTTTGAGTTATTGGCTTTTGTCAGATATACAAGATGGGTAGCATATTTAGGTTCATTTAAGTTTACACTCAAATTATGTAATGCAGGTACAAAGGCATTAATGGTTTCAAAATTTAAAAAGCGGTTGGTAATTTTTCTTGCCTTGTACCAGATATACATGATAAATACCAGCATGATTTCAAATATTAAGAACATCCATCGTTGTTTTATCTTGGCAACATTGGCTATAAAAAAAGAAATTTCTACCGCTAAAAAAATGGTGACTATCAAAATAAAAACAGGGGCGGCCCATTTTTTTATAAACTTCATGTAGTAGAACATGAGCATAGTTGTCATTAACATGGCGATAGTAATGGAAAAACCATACGCAGCCTCCATTGCGCTTGATTCTTTAAAATACAGCATCATTACCACACAGCCAATCCATAAAATCCAGTTAATGCTGGGAATGTAAATTTGCCCCCGTACATTGGTAGGAAATTTTATAGTGATGCGTGGCCAGAAATTCATATTCACCGCTTCGCTTATCAAGGTAAATGAACCGCTGATCAATGCCTGGCTTGCTATAATGGTAGCCAATGTGGCAACAACTATAGACGGTAATAAATATGCATGAGGGATAATTGCATAGAATGGATTGATACCATCTAATGTTGTTTTGCCACTTTTTAGTAACCATGCCGCCTGCCCAAAATAATTGGCTACCAGTGCAATTTTTACAAATATCCAGCTTACCTGAATATTCTTTCTGCCGCAATGTCCCAGGTCGCTGTACAATGCTTCTGCGCCGGTGGTGCATAAAAAAACAGAACCCAGCAGCCAAAAGCCCTTAGGATAATGGCTTAGCAAATCGTAGGCGTAATATGGATTAAAGGCTGATAAAATGTGCGGATAGTAAGTTACCTGAACAATACCTAAAATCATGATCATAATAAACCAGACAAGCATGATAGGGCCGAAGAAACTACCGATTACTTTAGTGCCAAATTGTTGAAAGAAAAATAATAGGGAGATGATACCCACAATAATTCCAATGGTAAGTGCATTGCCGGGCACAATAATATTTTCTAATCCGTGTACGCCATTGAGGCCCTCTATGGCAGAAGAAACAGAGATGGGTGGTGTTATAATTCCATCGGCCAGCAAGGTAGCAGCACCAAGTGCAGCCGGAAAATACAACCAATGCCTGTACCGCCACACAATGGCATATAATGAAAATATGCCGCCTTCCCCTTTGTTGTCTGCCTGCAGCGTAAGCAGTATATATTTAAAAGTTGTCTGCAGGGTCAATGTCCAGAAAACGCAGGAGATGCCCCCATATACCAGTTGATCTGTAATAACTCTTTTTCCAATAATGGCAGAGAAAACATAGAGTGGAGAAGTGCCGATGTCGCCAAAAATAATTCCAAGGGTAATTAATAAGCCAGCGCTGGTAATCTTTTTTAAGTTAGGGTTCATAACAGTTTTTTGGTTATAAAAATTGCATAGATATACCTGTAAAAACAGCTTTTATATGCATTTGAAAAATAGATTGTTGCCCTGGAAACATCATTGGGTAAGGACATAATGATAATGGGACAAAACCGATGAACTTTTTGCTGGCAGTAACTTTTGCAAAACTATTTAATAAAACACATAGCTACATTCAAACCAGAAAAAATAACAAAAAACCCTCCGTTTTGGTAGGGTGATTTCCATTTTGAAATGGTTTAAAAAATCTTGTATTCCTCAATTTTTCTATACAAAGTGGTTAATCCGATATTTAGCAGCCTGGCGGCTTCTGTTTTATTTCCTTTTGTATGGTTCAACACCCGTTGAATGTGCAATTTTTCAACACTTGATAATTCAAAAGCCGACATACCACTTTGCTGGTGTGTATCATTAATTTGCAGTTCTACCGGTAAACTATCTGCGGTTAACTGCAATCCCTCTGCTAAAATGACGCCTCTTTCAATTACATTTTTTAACTCCCGGATATTTCCTTTCCATTGGTGGTTTTGTAAATGCTTGATAAAATCCTGGCTCATGCCATCAATGTGTTTACCCGTTTTTTGAGCAAATATTTTTAAAAAGTTAACAGCCAGTTCGGTTATATCTTTTTTTCTATCTCTCAGCGCAGGCAGGGTTATGGTAAAAACATTAATCCGGTAAAAAAGGTCCTCTCTAAACCTGCCGGTTTTAACCTCTTCCTGTAAATCGCGGTTTGTAGCGGCAATAATTCTTACATCTACTTTGGTAAATTTTGTATCACCCACTTTTATAAATTCGCCGGTTTCCAAAACCCGTAATAATTTCGATTGCAGTTCAATGTGCATCTCGCCAATCTCGTCTAAAAACAGCGTGCCGGCATTTGCTTCTTCTATCAATCCTTTTTTATCTTTTAATGCTCCGGTAAAAGCCCCGGCCTTGTGGCCAAATATTTCACTCTCCAAAAGCTCTTTGCCAAAAGCGCTGCAATTAAGTGCCATAAAGGGCTTGGTCATTCTAAGGCTGCCAGTGTGTATGGCTTGTGCAAACACTTCTTTACCGGTGCCTGTTTCGCCCAGCAATAAAACACTTGCATCGGTAGGCGCTACTTTTTTTGCAAAAGCAACCGCTTCCAATATTAAGGGCGAATTACCTAAAATACTTTCAAACCCATATTTTTTTCCCACCTGCTGTTCCAGCTTTTCAATGCGTTTCTGCAATTGTACTTTTTCAATGGCCCGGTTAATAAGGGGTATTATTTTCTCGTTGTCATTTCCCTTAGTAAGGTAATCGAAAGCACCATTTTTAATGGCCTGTACGCCATCCGGAATATTACCATACGCAGTCAATAATATGATCTCAATCTGCGGGTATAAATTTTTTATTTCTTTAATTAAGTCCACGCCGTTGCCGTCAGGTAATTTCACATCACAAAGCACTACATCAACCGTAAAATGTTCCAGCTTTTTTAAAGCGGCTTTACACGTAGCAGCTTCCAGAACTTCAAATCCTTCCAAACCAATAATGCGGGCCATTAATGCCCTTAATTTATCCTCGTCATCAATGATCAGAATTTTATTCACAGCCTGTTTTTTTTCAAATGTAGTGAAATACCATTTTGCGTACCTGTGGAAATATATTTGCTGCTAAAAAAGAAGATGAAATAATACCACGGATGTTAAAAATAATGGTTAGTGTACTGGTTATAAAACAAAAGGGTAAATTTGCCAGGCAACTCAATACAAAATCAAGCGTATGAAGAATACAAATTATAAAACGGCAGGCATATTTCTGGCTGTGATGGCTTTGTTTTTTTGCTACTCAATAAATGCACAAAACAAATCATTTATCATTTCACCAAAAGGTGATACACTAAACAATGTAGATAAAAATAATTTAAAGCAGGGCAAATGGGTAATTACTGTAGCAGAATTAAGAGGCGAGCCGGGCTATGAAGAAGAGGGGTATTATAAAGCCGGTAAAAAAACGGGTCCGTGGCGCAAGTACAATAATACAGGCGATATTTTAGCGGTCGAAAATTACAAAGCTGGCGGCAAAGAAGGCGTACAGGAATATTTTTCTTTTTTGGGCGATCTTTTGAGGCATGAAGAATGGAAAGGATACGATCCCGAGACTCCCTTTGACACCATTGCGGTGTATGGCCAGGGCAACAACCAAATAAGCAGTTATAAAATTGTAAAGGCAGAGCAATACAGTGTACCCAATGGTATTTGGAAATATTATTCGGCAGGTGAAAAATTTATAAAGGCAGAAAACTATGATCATGGCCGGCTGTTAAAAGAAGATGGCAGCACGGCCATAGTAACAAAAAAAGTTACCGAAGTTGCGGAAGAAAAAGTAAAGACCAAAGAAATACTTGAGTACGAAAAAAAGTATAGTAAAAAGAAAAGAAAGCAAATGGAGCGTGATGGAAAAACAGCTTTATAAACTGAAATATCCTTTCGATAAAGACTGGCAGATATAAACAGGTGTTGGTCCAAACTAAGAAGCCGTAATGAACATCCTTGCATCGCCCTCTTGTACAAAAAAATCTTCAGGCAACGTTTATTAAAGCGTAGGCAGAAAGTGCGTACATCCATCGAGATCCGGCAATGCTCAATGTTTAAAATAATACATTTTTTGTACCGTAGCTTTTGTTCATATTTTTTTACATTTGCAGTCTTATTATGGCTGAAAAAAAAACAGAAAAAAAGATTGCCCTGTTGTTATTACCTCAACAGTTGAACCAACAAAAATATATTCTTCGTTCTATTCATGTTAGTAAAAACACTCAGGGCGTAAAGTACGATATCGTAAATCTTGATGACACTGAACTAACCCGGTATTATGATGAGCTTCCCCGGCAGGCTAAACAATGGCTGTATAGTCTTACCAGCGAAGGCTTGTACCAGATGGAAGATGAAATTATAAAACGCCACAAACAACAAAAATCCGGTGTGCAACTCAGCCAGATGCTGACGGCCGCCTACACAAGAAAATTACGGGAACAGTTTGAATTTTTTAAACCATTTGCCCACCTGGTAAAATGGTATCACCAGTTGCCCAATGCTGCTACCGGCAATATGAGAACAGCGCCCTGTAATTTTAGCATGTACAAACCTTCTTTAACATTTGCAGTAACAAAAAAAAATGGCCGGTTGCTGTTGCAAACCATTGTAACCATCAATGGCAGCGATTATTTGCTGGATGGTTTCAGGCGTTTTCATTTTTTATTGGAAAGTAAAAATGAATATTTTTTACTGGCAGACAAAGATTATCAAACACTGGAATGGCTGGTGCAAAAAAATCCGTCGCAATACAGTGCCGATGCGCCTTTATTTGCAGAAAATATTTTAAGCAGGCTGGAAGAAAATTATACCGTTCAACGAAATAATTTATTTGCGATAACCACTATAGATGTGCTGCCAGGGCAACGGGTTTTGTTAAGCGAGATCAGTAATTCTTTTTTGGTATTAACACCGCAATGGGTGTACGATGGGTATGTTGCAGAAGGCGAGTGGAAAGAATTTTTTGAAACCACCAACCGCGGTGAGATCATTGTTGTAAAACGCAATAAAGAAATAGAAACTGCCTTAAAAAAACAATTGGTGGCACTGCATCCCAATTTTGTAAAGCAGTTAAATGGCTGGTATTATTTATCCTTTGCCGATGCTCAAAAAAAGCAATGGTTTTTAAAAGTATATCACCAGTTGCTGGAGATGGATATTGAACTGGCAGGTATTGATACACTCACCCATTTCAGGTATTCGCCACATAAGCCGGTTACCGAAATGACTATTGTAAAAAAAGATGACCAGGTTTTGCTGGCTGATTTTTCTTTACAGTTTGGAGAAGAAAAAATACCCTTGCAGGAATTACAAAAAATGCTCATCGCCGGGCAACGGGCAGTGATGTTAAAAGATGGTTCACTGGGGGTATTAACAGAAACCTGGATAACGGAATATGCCACCATCATCAAACACAGCAAGGTTGATAAAAAGCAATTGAACATACCCCAATGGCTCGCCATCAGTGAACAAAAAAGTGATACAATATATCAACCCTTAAAAATAACAGTCAGCGATGAATGGTGGAAAAACTGGGAGCGCTGGCAGCAGGCGGATAAAGTATTGTACCCCATATCAAAAAAGATAAATGCCACCCTGCGGCCTTACCAGCAAAAAGGTTTTGAGTGGTTAAAAATGCTGGCTGCCATCAACGCCGGGGCTTGCCTGGCGGATGACATGGGACTTGGTAAAACCCTGCAGACAATCTGTTTTATTACAGACAGGCTGGAACAGGTAAAAGGCGGGTTGGTGCTGATAGTTTGTCCATCTTCGCTCATCTATAACTGGCAGCAGGAAGTGGCTAAATTTGCACCACATTTGCGTTCTTATATCCACCATGGGCAGGCAAGGGATATAAATAATATTTGTGCCACCACCATGGATATTTGCATTACCAGTTACGGCACCATGCGGTCGGATATTGAACAGCTATCAGCACTTATTTTTGACGTGGCTGTGGTAGATGAAAGTCATAATATCAAAAATCCGGCTGCACAAAGTACCCGTGCTATTTATCAGTTACAGGTGCGTTGCAGGATTGCTTTAAGTGGTACGCCAGTAATGAATAATACCTTCGACCTGTACTCGCAACTGGAGTTTTTATTACCAGGTATGTTTGGCAGCAAAGAGTTTTTTAAACGGGAGTATGCCGATGCAATTGACCGCGACAGAAACGAAGAAAAGATTGTCACGTTACAAAAATTAACTGCACCTTTCATCCTTCGCCGCACCAAGGAGCAGGTAGCCAAAGACCTGCCGGAAAAAACAGAATCCGTATTGTGGTGCAATATGGGCGTGGCACAAAAGGAAATGTATGAAGGCATAAAGGAAAACATTAAAAGTAACCTGTTTTTAAATATCAAAACAGAGGGTATCGGCAAAAGTAAACTGGCCGTGTTGCAGGGGATCATGAAATTAAAGCAGGTTTGCAGTTCGCCTTTATTATTGCCTGGCGAAGAACAAACCACCGGCCACTCGGTAAAGACCGACATGTTGCTGGAAGAGCTGGCTAATCTCGGCAATCATAAAGTATTGGTATTTTCGCAGTTTACAAAAATGCTTAACCTGCTGGCGGAAACTTTTATCAAAAAAGGTATTTCATATTATCAGCTCGATGGCAGTACACCACCTAAAAAAAGAGCCGCAATGGTTGCTGATTTTCAGGAGCCGGGTAATACTACCAATGTATTTTTAATCAGTTTGATGGCGGGTAATACGGGGCTTACTTTAACCGCCGCTGATTACGTTTTTCTATTTGATCCCTGGTGGAATAATGCCGTGCAGCAACAGGCCATAGATCGTACCCACCGCATTGGCCAAACCAAAAACGTATTTGCCTACAAAATGATCTGCAAAGATACCATTGAAGAAAAGATCATTCAGTTGCAGCAACGAAAAAAAGAACTCAGCGAACATTTAATTGGCGATAATGAAGGCTTTGTAAAACAGTTAAGTAAGGAAGATGTAGAGTTTTTGTTTAGTTAGATAGTGCGTATTGATAATGGTAAATAAATTAGATCCGGTCAATTTCAGAACGTTGATTTTGATTCGCAGCAACGTCGCGTTATGAGCCTAAGCAGGGGTGAAGACGTTGCTATACCCGGGGTAATATTTCGTTTCAATCACGTAATGTTTTACTTTTAAAAAAAGCCATTGACACATCTTGCTGCAAAGTAGCCCGCAACGCCTGGCACTTTGGATGTTGGTCCATAAGACACAACACCGGCTTCGGGGAAATATAGTTTATTATGATTGAAGATTGGAACACGGGTAAGGGCAAAAAGTAAGTGCACAATTCCTGGAACTTTGAATGTTGGTCAATAAGACACAACACCGGCTTCCGCGAAATATAGTTTATTATGATTGAAGATTTGAACGCCGGTAAGGGTAAAAAATA
Organism: Ferruginibacter sp.; assembly: GCF_014377975.1. Lineage (GTDB taxonomy): Bacteria > Bacteroidota > Bacteroidia > Chitinophagales > Chitinophagaceae > Ferruginibacter. The sequence continues at coordinate 10,254 of NZ_JACMOO010000257.1, read as the reverse complement.
AGTGCACAACGCCTGGCACTTTGGGATGTTGGTCCATAAGACACAACACCGGCTTCGGGGAAATATAATTTATTATGATTGAAGGTTGAAACACCAGTGCGGGCGAAATTCAACCAACGTTGCCAAAGGCTTTTTTTGTACAAGAGGGCGATGCAACAACGATCCACATTGCCTCTTAGCCGGGACAATGCCATCAATAAAAGCATAAAAAAAGCCGCTCAAACAACGGAGCGGCTTTACTATTTTTAAAAGAAGGTTAATTTTTGATTTCCTTTTGCATAGGGTTAACATTGCCAGATGCACCCCCGCGGCCCGGGCCTGTGCGGGCTTTAAATAATTGAAAACTGGTAGGTGTTTCTACCGCCGGCCAGTTGTTGTTGCTGGTATTGATGTCGGCAGTTTCTCTCATTGGGTCTAACCGGATAGAGGCTACTTCCTTGTCTTTTATAAATGTTTTTACCACTTTGTTTTCGTTTTTACGCCATACCTGTGCTGGTATGCGGTCAATCTCTTTGCTGCTGTCTTTAAAAGTCCATTCAATAATGATGGGCATTACCAAACCACCCTTGTTGCTAAAAGTTAGCTCATACATATTTTTGCCGCCCGCTAAATCTATTTTTTGCTGGTTGGTAAAAGTATCGGCAACAGCTACCGGTATCGTAACTTCTACCGGCGTGGTATCCACCTTTGCAAGGCCCCTGTCGTAGCGCCAGTAAAAATCCCGCAGGCTGGTGTCTGCATCTGTTGCAAAAATTATTTTTTTATCTTCCCGGTTTCTTATTTTAGATATATCTTCAAAGTTGTTCAGCAATGGTCTGGCCACCGTTTGTTGAATGGTATTACCACCAAATTTAGGGTTGCCGCCTTCAGTGGTTACTGTAGCCCATCTTACACTGTCTAAAGAAATGTCGCAGGGTTCGGTGCCGTAAAACCAGCCACGCCAAAACCAGTCAAGATCTTCGCCGCTGGCGTCTTCCATGGTTCTGAAAAGATCGGCAGGTGTGGGATGTTTAAATGCCCAGCGCCGGGCATATTCTTTAAAGGCATAGTCAAATAATTTGCGGCCTACAATGGTTTCCCGTAAAATATTTAAACCGGTGGAAGGCTTGGTGTAAGCATTGGGGCCAAACTGGACAATGTTTTCGCTGTTGGTCATGATCGGTTCCAGCTGATCTTTTGGAAGCTTCATGTAATCCACTATTTTGAAGGCTGCGCCCTTGCTTACCGGAAATTTATTGTCCCATAATTCTTCTGTTAAATATTCGCAGAAGGAGTTAAGGCCTTCATCCATCCAGGTCCATTGCCGTTCATCGCTGTTGATGATCATCGGAAAAAAGTTATGGCCTACCTCATGTATCACCACACCCAGCATACCGTTCTTGGTGGCTTCGCTGTAGGTGCCGTCTTTTTCGCAGCGGCCATAATTAAAGCAAATCATCGGATACTCCATCCCATTGGCTGCTTCTAAACTTTGCGCCACCGGGTAGGGGTAAGGGATGGTAAATTTTGAATAACTTTTAATGGTGTGTGCTACTGCCTTGGTGCTGTACTTACGGTAAAGATTATACGCTTCTTTTCCATAGGCGCTCATGCACATTACTTTTTTGCCTTCTACCCTTGCAGCCATGGCATCCCAAACAAATTTACGGCTGCTGCCCCAGGCAAAATCACGTACCATGCTGGCTTTAAAAATCCATGTTTTAGTAGAGGTTAACTTTTGTTTTTCTCTTGCTTTGGCTTCTTCCAGTGTGGCTATTTCGGTGGGCTCTGTTGCGGTTTGTGCTTTTTGCCAGCGGGCAAATTGCGCAGCAGATAATACCTGCTGGTAGTTCTGTGCTTCGCCTGTGGCCATTACAATATGATCGGCAGGTACCGTGATGGCTACTTTAAAATTTCCAAAGGTTAAAGCAAACTCGCCACTGCCTGCAAACTGGTGGTTTTGCCATCCCTGAAAATCGCTGTACACGCAAAGGCGTGGATACCACTGGGTAATAGTGTAAAGATCATTTCCATCTTCAGGAAAATACTCATAGCCGCCACGGCCGCCATATTTCATGCGGTCGGTGATAAAGTAGTTCCACTCTATTTTTAAAATAAATTGTTGTCCGGGTTTTAGTGTTTGCGGCAACTCTATGCGCATCATCGTTTTGTTGATGGTAAACGTAAGCGGCTTGCCTGAAGCCTCCGTTACTTTTAAAATGTTATCACCATATTCCTTATCCGTTTTTCCGCTGTAAAACAGCAGTTCCTTTTCCGTTACGCTTTTTGGCATAACGTTGCTGTTTTGATAGCCTGAATTGTTTTTGCTGCTGTGTTCGTTCTCGTCCAGTTGTATCCACAGGTAAGTTAGCGCATCGGGAGAGTTGTTGAAGTACGTAATAGTTTCTTTGCCATTGAGTTTGCGGTTGGGTTCATCCAGTTGGCAAACAATATCGTAATCGCAACGTTGCTGCCAGTACTTTGGTCCGGGAGCACCGCTGGCTGTGCGGTATTCGTTGGGTGTTGGCAGTATGGTGCCCAGTTGTTCAAAACGGTTGCCATGGTTGCTGCCAGGATTATTTTTAATATCCTGTGCGTAACAGCAAAGTGTAAACGAAAATAAAAAAGTGAGTAAAATCAGAGGTCTCGTCATGTGAAATTGTTTTATTTTATTGAATTCTGGTTAAATATATTGTTTTATTGTTTGCTTTTAATAAATTTTACATGGCTTGCGCAAAATAAAATATAAACGGGTATAATGCCGAATGCACGGATTAAAACGGAACTGTTTTTTCGCTTTGCGTAATATCATTAACGAATATCATTTGCTGTAAATAGAAAGGATGGTCATAAGTAAAAATCAGCTTTATCCCATGTTGCACTTCATGCAATTACTATTAATGCGGCCATCTTTCAATCAGCATCTTTGCTGAAATGATGATGGCGGTAATTGATAAACTCCAAACCCACCATTTACGGGGTATATTTAGTTTATTTACCAGCACATAACTAATCAATAAAATAATAGTTACCACTGCTATTTGTCCTGCCTCCAGCCCGATATTAAAACCCAGTAATGGCCAGCCAATTGCCTGATTTTTCGCCAGCATAAAACGGATGGAGTTGGCAAAACCCATCCCGTGAATTAATCCAAAAAATAAGGCTAAAAAATAATTTATCCTCAATGATTTTGGTTGATACCCTTTAATAAAAAAATTAAACAGGGCAGTAGCAAAGATGGTGCAGGGTATTAAAAACTCTACCCATTTTTCGTTAAAACGTATTACGTTATTTACACTCAATGCTAAAGTAAGCGAATGGCCGATGGTAAAGGCTGTTATTAAAACGAGTACCTGTTTCCAGTCTTGTGCCAGGTAAATAGCAGATAGTGCAATAATAAATAAAATATGGTCTAATGCATTCCAGCTAATGATGTGATGCCACCCGGTATCCAAATAAAAAGTAAAATCACCCATTCAAATTCTATATTTTTAATTGCACTAAATTATTACGAATTTCACCAATTAAAATATATTAATTGGTTTAGATTAGGCAGCTAATTGTATAATTCATTTTTAAAAACTTTATTAGTAGTTAATTTTGATAGTTCAATGTCTTTCATTGAATTGTAAACAGCAAATTTTTTGTTTAAATGGCGTCTATATTCTATAAATGGTTAATTATTTTTTCTGCTGCTTTCAGCGGTTTTCATCATCCGGTTTTTGTAAGTGTTACAGAAATTAATTACAATGCCGCCGGTAAAACACTGGAGATAAGTTGTAAAATTTTTACAGATGATTTTGAACAGACCCTGCGGCAACAAAATAAAACGAAGGTTGATTTGCTTGATCCTGCATTAAAAAATGCCATGAACCCATTGGTAAATAAGTATATTCAAAAACATTTACAAATAGCAGCAGATGATAAAAAATGTACGCTGCAGTTTTTAGGATTCGAACAACAGGAAGAAGGCATCATCAGTTATTTCCAGGTGAATGATATTACTGCTGTAAAAAAAATAACTGTAACAAACAATATTTTGTACGATACGAAACCCCAGCAAATGCAGATCATTCATGTAATGGTAAAGGGTGAAAGAAAAAGCACCAGATTAAATAACCCGGATGAGACAGCGGGTTTTGAGTTTTGAGTTGCTGTGCAGGTATTTCGGCTACAACATTTATTATCTACATTTTTTTGAATAGCAGCTTAAAAATAAAGTAATAAGTTTGCAAAAAATTTTTGAAAAACCTATTTTCCTGAAACAGTGATTTGTGGCAGAAAATTGATCATAGATTTTTTGATCAGCTATATTTTTTTGTCTTTTAAACGGGAGTATTAATTTTTTAGTAAAAAGTAATTTTAATCATACAGCTGGTTTTTTGCGGGTGTAAAAATTGTGCTACCGTTATCAATATCCGTTAATGTCAACTGCTGTCATACATATTATTAACTGACCATGTAAAGTATCACATTTCAAAAATCGTATTCAGATATAAACTGTTTTTAAAATAATTTCTTTTACCCTAAAACACAGCATCCTTTTTATAGGGTGTTAATTATATATAGCAATTGAATAAAAGCCAATCCATTTTAGTTAAAATTAAATTATGGCTGCTTAGGTTAGCCCTGATATCGATGACCTGCTTGATAACACTGGGGTTGTTTTTTTATTTTACAAAAGGGCCGCAAAAAATTAATTCTTTTTCCGGTATCAGAAAAGTTACGATTCAACAAAAAAACGGGCGGTATAGTTTTTATAAAGCAGAGCAACCATTTATTGTAAAAGGTGGCGCAGGATTTACCCACATTAAAGAACTGGTAGCCTGTGGCGGAAATACAATTATTTGCTGGGATACGTCCAAATTAGAAAATACATTTAAAGAAGCCTCACAAAATAATGTATCTGTTATAATTGGGATAGACATACCCGGTGGAGAGCAGAGTGATTTTTACAATGAGGATAGCAATGTAAAAAAAATAAATATTAATTATGAGAAAATTGTTTTGCGTTACAAAGATCAGCCGGCATTATTAGCCTGGTGCCTGGGTAACGAATTGCACATGCCTTTTTCAATTACCGCACCAAAATTTTACGATGCCTATAATGGGTTGCTTGCCATTATACAGCAGGAAGATCCCCATCACCCGGTATCAACTTCTGTTATCAATGTTGCCAAAAAATATATCTTTAATATTCAATGGCGCATACCTGCACTGGATTTTATTTGTATCAATACCTATAACCGTATAAAGACAATTGAAAAAGACCTTACTTTAATTAAGTGGGTATGGAATGGCCCTTACCTGGTGGGCGAATGGTCGCCCAATGGCGGATGGGAAGCCTCTCTCACAACCTGGCAGGCACCCATAGAAAATACCAGTACCAAAAAGGCGGAACTGTATTATGAATTTTATACCAGGTACATGCCCCGTAAAGATCCCCGGTTTTTAGGATCAATGGTTTTTTACTGGGGTAGCCGGCAGGAGTATACTTACACCTGGTACAGTATTTTTAATGAAGATAATACACCCACAGAAGCTATGGAAGTATTGAAGGATTGCTGGAGGGATACGGTTAGCAAACACTTGTCGCCTCAGCTGCAATATATGCTGGTAGATAAACTGGGCGCTAATGATAATATTATTATAACTGCTAATTCTGAACACCAGGCAACAGTTTTTTTGTATAAATCATCTGCTGCTGATACGGTAGTCTGTCAATGGCAAATTTTAAAAGACGACTGGCAGCACTGGGGACAAACCTGGGATAATTTTAAAAAACCAGCAATCCAAAAAGGATTGATAACAGACAATACAAATAATAAAATTGTTTTTAAGGCGCCGGCAACAGAAGGGCCATACAGGCTATTTGTAACAGTTAAAAATTCTGGTGGCTTTTGTGCTACAGCCAATACCCCCATTTATGTAGTACAACAATGAATTATAATTTAACAGCAATACCATCACCTTCGCCTAAAGAAAAAAAAGCCTTGCGGCTGATGATTCTAATAGGCATCGTGTCTGTTGTATTTTTTTTATACACTATGCTGCAGAAAGATAATATCGGCTATTATCCCTTGTATATTTTACTGATGATAACCATGGTGTATTACTGCATTAAATACCTGCTTGAATGGTATCACTATTTTTCTATTAAAAGTATTAATAAAGCGATTACTGATAAACTTTATACAGTAGATATTTTAACCACCTATTGCGCAGGCGAACCTTTTGAAATGCTGGCACAAACACTTACCGCCATAAAAAATATTACCTATCCGCATACCGCCTGGTGTTGTGATGAAGCAGATGATGAAAATGTAAAACAATTATGCCTGCAGTTAGGTGTTAGGCATGTTACCCGAACCAATAAAAAAGATGCCAAGGCTGGTAATATCAACAATGCATTGCAATATGCCACCGGAGAGTTATGTGTAGTACTGGACCCTGACCATATTCCGGCACCGGAATTTTTAGATCAGGTGGTCGCTTATTTTGATGATCCTGCAATTGGTTATGTACAGGTAGTGCAGGCCTATTATAACCAGCAGCAAAGCCTGGTGGCCAAAGGTGCGGCGCAGCAAACCTACCAGTTTTACGGCCCCATGATGATGGCCATGCACAGTTACGGAACCGTGCAGGCAATTGGCGCCAACTGTACTTTTCGCAGAGCGGCACTGGATGCCATTGGAGGCCATGCCAGCGGCCTGGCAGAAGATATGCATACCTCCATGCAGTTGCATGCCCGGGGGTGGCGGTCGGTATATTTACCCGCCATTTTAACCCGTGGATTGGTGCCTGCTACAATGTCATCTTATTTTAAACAACAATTAAAATGGAGCAGGGGAACCTGGGAATTGTTGGTTACCACTTATCCAAAACTGTTTAAAAAATTTACCTGGCGGCAAAGAATCCATTATTTCACCCTGCCGTTTCACTATCTGTTTGGCTTTATTTTTTTTATTAATTTTTTAATTCCGGTCATTTCTTTATTTACAGGCTATGTACCATTAAAGATGGATGTACTTAATTTTCTGCTGGCGGCTTTTCCAGTGTTTACAATGAGTATGCTCATCAGGTACTATGTGCAAAAATGGGTGGCCGAAGATAAAGAAAGGGGCTTTCATCTGGTGGGGGGTATTCTGCAGATTGGTACCTGGTGGATTTATTGTGTTGGAATTATCTATACTGTTTTTCGCAAAAAAGTACCTTATATACCCACCCCCAAAAACGACCATGAGCCACTGCCGCTGCTGCTCAATTTGCCCAATATACTGATAGCGGTAATTTCGCTGGCAGCCATTGTTTATGGCGTTCGGTACGATTACAATCCTTACACAATTTTTATGGTAGTGTTTGCTTCTATGCAGGTATTTTTCGTGATTTTTATCTTATCTATTTCTGGCTATACCAGCAATACAAGTAAAATAAATAGTATTGCAATGAAGCTAAGGCAATACACCTGGCTCATTGAAAAATCTCATAGTTTTTTAAGAAAATATTCATTACCGCTTTCGCTGGTGTTAATTGTTGCATTTATAGGGGGATACTACCAACAGCAAAAATTACCAGTTTTTTTACCCAAGCCTTTGCCAGGTCTTCAGGTGTTTTACAACGGCTTGTACCAGCAAAACAACCAGCCGGAAGATTCAGTTGTACACGCTGTTTTTTCTATTGCGGCAAAAAGAAAGGACATTGCAATTATTGCGGTGGATATTCCCTGGGGCGAAGGTGAAAAAAATACGCTGGACACCAATTACCTGTACCAGGTGTATAGCCACAATGCCCTGCCATTACTGGTTTTGCAGCTTTGGCAAAAAGGTAATACTGCTAATACTGCAAAAGATGCAGATGTTTTACAGCACATCGTTATCGGAAAATATGATAGCCTGATTCAATCGTTTGCCAAACAGGTAGCCCGTTTAAATAAGCCTGTTTTTTTTAGATTTGGTAACAATCCGGTAAATAATAAATACGCTTTGTTTTCAACTTTTAAGGAAAGCCCCCCACAGTTTATTAAAGCCTGGCAATATATTCACCGGCTCTTTGATAGTGCGGGAGCCGATAAAATGATCTGGATATGGAATGCCGGGGAGGGCGCCGCCGCCGCAGATTATTTTCCCGGAAATGGTTTTGCAGACTGGATTGGTGTAAACATTGCCGAAAATAATAGTAAGCCTGGTAATAGCTTTGATGCCCTTTACCGCCCTTACCACCTGCTGCCTCTTTTTAAAGCTGGCTTGCCTGTAATGATTACAAAAACACCCGCCAGTCCTGCAGGCATACCGCAATGGTGGAATGCTGCGTGGAAAACAATGGACACCGCTTTTACAGAAATAAAATCAGTGATAGCGGGCGACCCTGATGCGCCCGGTAAACCGGCAAATGCAGATTTAGCTGTTTCCATAAATACCATCTTACAAAATGCACCTGCCGGAGATATGCCCCTGGAATTGCCCCTGATAAAAAATGAAACTTCTGTTGCCAGTACAAAAAAATACCAGCTTCCAAAGGGTATAAAAAGTGTTGGGTACAATAAAGGATACCTCTGGTTTAGAAACCGGCATACACTTAATCTGCGTACACTTCGTGCAGATATTACCGCAATGAAATCAATTGGTATTAATACTGTTGAAAGAATAATGCCGGGATTTTATGATAACAGCCTGGGCAAAATGCTGCATGAAAACAGGATGAACCTGGTGCCCTGTTTTAGAATATTGGCCACTACACAAGTAGTAAATGATTATGACCAGCTTCAACACCAAAAGGAAAAAATACTGGAAGTAATAAAATTAAATCTTGATAAAAAATACATCATTGCCTGGAATATCGGAGATGATGTTTTAGGCAGTCTTGCGAGCCGTACTTTTTTACCGGATTATTTTTATTATCAGCAAAAATATGTTAGCTGGCTAAAAGATGTTTGTGAGCAGATTCGTTTATTAGACACCACCAGGCCAATTATTATGGATTTAAACTGGGATGAAAACGGGCGTAAACGGTTTAAGTATTATAAAGCGCAGGTGCCACAAATAAATACCTTTATGCTGGTAGCCGATACAAAATATAAAGAGGGTTTAAATGAACCGCTGGAAGAAGGAATGGCCTGGGGGAAAGTAGGGGTTGATATGTGGCCAATGATACCTTCTATACAACAATCTGGAATTATACCCAGGTGGCAGGACATTGAAAATGTAAACTATATCAGCCTGGATGGTTTGCTTGATATGGAAGGAAGAAAAAAACAATGGTACAACCTGGTAAAAAGTACCTGGACGAATGCAGCAACAACTCCGTCACCGGTACCAGACATAAAAATATTAAAACCTGCAAAAATAGCCGGTGAAAATGCGGATTTAATTTACCAGGTAATTATTAAAAACAACGGGGTATGGAAATTATACAATGATAAAATTCCCGGGCTTCGTTTTGAATGGTATCTTGTAAGAACGGATCAATACGGCAATACCATGTTTATAAAAAAAGCAGGCGACGGGCCGTCGCTTGAATTAATTATTCCAAAAGAGCCGAAGTATTACAAACTTGCTGTTGAAGCGGTAATGGGCGACAATGTAAAGATGGTTACCGCCACTTTAAATACGCCGCTGGAATAATAATGCTAAAACGAGACTCTTGTTCGTGTCTTGTTCGTATTATGTTCGTATCATGTTCGGGACTTGTTTGTCAATTGACTGGTTTGTCCGGTAGATTTTTCGAACATGTCTCAAAGGAAAGAAGAAAGAAGTGCAAAGAAAATATATAAGATCCCGATTTTTTTCATCGGTAAGCAGTATCACTGGTTTGGCTGTTGTTGCAAAATTGATACTTGCTGATTTAAAAGCCTCAACTTGATTTATACCACCGCAATTAATATGATTGATACTCCTGATGCTGATTTATGGTAGTTACCAGCACTGCTTTTGCACAAGATACCAGCTGATATTTACACCTTCCGTTACTAACACCTGGAGATAAAAAACATGCCAAAAAGTGTGTATGGTACAAGGCTGGCGAATAACCTGGGCCGGGTAGTTGGAATCCGTTATATTATCCATCTGACGAAAACGGCTACAGAAATAATTTAACCAGGGTATTGCTAAGCAGCATTTACCAACTGGAAGTATTGGCGCCAGATAATAAAACCACCGTGATTAAAGTGAGTGTGCAGTAAGTTCGCCAACGGAGATTTGGCTGAAAGGTTGCTTAACAAGTACGTTAAAAATCACAGTTATTACCGGATGTTTAATTATTGAAGAAAATTTTTATGGT
>NZ_JACMOO010000256.1 GCF_014377975.1 Ferruginibacter sp. | reverse complement strand
TATTTCATTGTATTTAGCTCCTGAAAATATTTATACCCATTAACCTGTGTTTTAAAATAATATCGTTCCATGTCAGCTATAGATGTGAGGTTATTGTATACAAAATAGATCGACTGTCCCTGCTTATTAAAATATTATTGCAACACGCATACTTAACCGCCATTCATCTTTTTTTACCAAAGCAAAATAGTTGCGGCGCTAAACAGGCTTGCTTTTAACAGCCACATCTTGCCCGGCTGTTTTAAAATTTCTTCGGAGATTTTTTATTTGTTACGCTCACCAAATGCTTTGGCAAAGCTTATTAAATAAATAGAGCCTTGCAACAAAAAAGTAACACCGCAAAATATTTTATGCTGTAAATTTTTGATGTCACTATTTTTAGTTCAAACGCCTTTTCAATATATAATTTCTGTAATCTTTTCTAGAATGATGTGGGCGGTAATAAAGACCATGATCGAAAATGGAAATGCCTTAATCAATATCAAGGGTAGAGCAGCCAATAAAAAAATAATGGCTTCAATATAATCTAATATAACTCATCGGGTAACTGTTTCCATTTTATGCCACCGAATTATTTTAATCAGCTGGTATTTAGAAGAAAACCTTTAAATTACAGAAGCTGCTTAAATTATCCTTTTGAAAAAAAAGTCAAATACCGGACGATTACTGTTATTAGTTATTACATTGCTTCTGGTGGCAATTGTAATTGTTATTTCTGTATCAATTTCTCAATCGCAAGATATCAATGATACGGCTGGCAGGGTATCACAAACAGAAAAAATATTGTTGCATACAGAAAAATTAATAAAGGCTGTGCTAGACAATGAAACCGGCGTAAGAGGATATATAATTACCGGACAAAAGACTTTTCAAGAACCGCTGATAAAATCCAAAAAGGAACTTTTTACAGAACTTGGCCATCTAAAAATACTTACTGACGGTAACCCCATTCAGCAAACACGCGTTGATTCATTGTATTATTACATCAATAAAAGACAAGCTTTTTCTGACCAGATTCTACTTGCGTTTGAAGAAAAAGGCCCTGCCAGGGCGCAAGCCATAGTGGCATCAGGATTGGGCAAACTATACACGGATAATATAAGGGTATTGATTGATAAAATACAAGCCACTGAAAACATTTTGCTTGATCAGCGAAGGTGGATGAATGAAAAAAAATTAAGTGTTCTTAACAAAGTATTGGTATCGGTAATTATATGCATCATTACTTTACTGGCATTTTTTATCTGGAAAGTTTGGCTTGATTTTATTGAAAAGAAAGTGGCCGCGGATAGCCTTGCAAAACTGAACCAGGAACTGGAACAAAAAGTATTCGACAGAACAAGCGAACTGTTAAAATCTAAAAATAGTATTGAAGAAATTTTATTGCGAATAGAGGATGGATTTATTTCATTGGATGAAAACTGGTGTTATACTTATATCAATAAAGCTGCGGGAGAATTGATTCAACAAAATCCTGAATCCCTGATTGGCAAAAATGTGTGGGAGGTATTTCCAGATATCGTTGATACTGAAATATACAATATTTTTCATAAGGTAATGACAGAGAAACAATACCAATGGAACCAGGATTATTATCAGCCACTGGATAGCTGGCAGGAAAATCATGTGTATCCATCGGCAGGCGGCATTTCTGTTTTTATAAGAAATATTACCGAAACAAAAAGAAAGGAAAAAGAACTTGAACAAAACAATCAGCGTTTTCAATACGTAACAAAAGCAACTTCAGATGCTATCTGGGATTGGAATATTATTGATGACACAATGTATTGGGGTGCCGGGATTGAAAACATATTTGGCTATCTGCCAGAAGAAATTATGACGGATAATTGTTTCTGGACAAACCATGTACATCCTGAAGACATCGGCAGGGTGCTAAAAAAACAACGTGCAGTAATGGCAGGTAGCGGAGAAAACTGGATGGATGAATACCGATTTTTAAAAGCTGATGACAACTATGCTTTTACGGTTGACAGGGGGTTTGTAATAAGAGACGGGAATGGAAAAGCAATAAGAATGGTGGGTGCCATGCAGGATATCAGCAAAAAAAAGGAAGAAGAAAACCGGCTTAAGTTACTTGAATCTGTAATTACCAACTCAAATGATGCAATTATAATTACAGAAACTGAAAAGGCTGGTTACCCGGTTCCACGCATTTCGTATGTAAACCGTGCGTATACAAATATGACGGGCTATACAGCGGAGGAAGTGATTGGCAGGCCGTCCCGCTTTTTGGAAGGGCCAAAAACAGACCCGGCGGTATTGAAACTGCTGGATGATTCTATCCTCAGAAAAGAAGGTTGTGAAGTAACTGCTATCGGATATAAAAAAAATGGCGAAGCGTTCTGGATCAACATATTTCTCATTCCGATAAAAGATGCGGAAGGATCAGTAAGGAACTGGATATCCATTGAAAGAGATGTGACAGAAAAGAAAAACGATGAATTGCAAAAAAAACTGATGGCTGAAATAAGCCAGGTTTTTTTAGAAACTGCACAACTGAACCAAAAACTGGAAAAAGTACTTGAAAAAATAGTACAATTCGGATCATTTAGTATGGCCGAAAGCTGGCTGGTGGATGCTGAAAAAAAGCAAATTAACCTTGCTGCCTGCTTTGCAACAACAGCCAATGCACAATTATTTTACGGCGAAAGTGGTGGTATCAAAAATTTTCTAAAAGGACAGGGTTTGCCTGGTATTACATGGGAATCGGTTACTTCACAATGCTGGAATAATGTGGGGCAGCAGCAGGATTTTGTTCGTAAAGAAGCTGCAAAAAAAGTGGGCCTGCACTGCGTATATGCATTTCCCATATTGTGTAAATACGAAGTAATTGGGGTATTGGTACTGGGTTTAAATAAAGATGAACAATGGCCCGGCTCCTTCAATCAACTATTTGAAAATGTTTGCTTACTATTGGGTGCAGAAATTAAACGAAAGCAGTTAGAACAGGAACTGGATCAGGTATTCAGCTTTGCACCCGATATAATTTGCATAATCAATAAAGAAGGATTTTTTACAAAAATAAACCCAGCTGCGAGTGAATTGCTTGGGTATAGCCAGCAGGAATTGCTGTCTGTGCCTTTTCTCCAATTTGTTCATCCCGATGACAGGGCGAACACCTTAAAAGTAAACCATGAACTGCTGACTGGAAATACAACGCTGCAATTTGATAACCGCTTTGTTACAAAAACAGAAAAAATAAAATGGTTATGCTGGAGTTCAACACCATCGCCAGAAGGGCATGTGTTTGCTGTTGCCAAAGATATTACAGAGAAAAAAAGCCTTGAAGAAAAGCTTGATAAAACCAATAACCTGGCTCGTATTGGAAGCTGGGAAGTAGATATGATAAAAAATACCGTGTATTTTTCAAAAATTACAAAAGAAATCTTTGGAGTAAGTGATGATTTTATTCCTACTAAGGAAACTGGAATTAATTTTTATAAAGAGGGTATTAACAGGGAAAGAATTACAGCTGTTCTTACGGACGCAATAAAAACGGGCACTGCATGGGATATGGAATTACAGATAATAACTGCTGAAGGAAATGAGCGTTGGATAAGGGGAATTGGACAGGCCGAAATGCTTAATGGTAAATGCGTACTTTTATTTGGTACTTTCCAGGATATTGATGTGCGTAAAAAAGCTGAACTGTCTTTTATTAATGTGCTGGAAGAAAAAGCCAATATTCTTGAAAGTATCGGCGATGCTTTTTTTACTTTGGATAAAAACTGGGTAGTAACCTATTGGAATAAAAGGGCTGAAGAAATGCAAAATAAACCCAGGGTAGAAATCATTGGAAAGAATATATGGGAGGTTTTTCCAAGTGTAAAAAACCGGCCTGCCTGGAAATATTTTCATCTTGCAGCAAGTGCAAATACCATCCAGCATTTTGAAAATTTTACAGAAGCCACCGGCACCTGGTATGAGGTAAGCGCATATCCCTCCTCCAACGGACTGTCTGTTTATTTTAAGGATATCACAGAACGCAAATGGTCTGAAAAACTTTTAATTGAATTAAATGAAAATCTGCAAAAACAAACCAATGAACTGGCTATCTCTAACAAAGAACTGGAGCAATATGCATACGTTGCCTCGCATGACCTGCAGGAACCTCTGCGCATGGTGACCAGTTTTTTAACAAAAATTGACTTGAAATACAGACCTGTATTGGATGAAAAGGGAAAAAGTTATATTGATTTTGCAGTAAACGGCGCAAAACGAATGCGCCAGATTATCCTGGACCTGCTTGACTTTTCACTTGTTGGCCGAAAAGAAAGCGAATGGGAAGAAGTTGACCTAAACGGCCTGTTGATTGAAATTATAGATCATCAAAATAAAATTATATCCGAAAAAAAAGCTATTATCAATACAGGTCATTTGCCTGTTTTAATAATTCCACTGACCCCGGTAAGGCAGGTTTTTCAAAACCTGATTCACAACGGACTAAAGTACCAGAAGCAGAACGCTGTACCTCAAATTACCATCGGCTCAAAGGAGTTAACCAGTCTATGGCAGTTTTCAGTTGCGGATAACGGCATTGGAATTGATGCAGCATATTTTAATAAAATCTTTGTTATATTTCAGCGTCTGCACAATATGAATGAATATTCAGGCACAGGCATTGGGCTGGCGGTTACAAAAAAAATTATTGACAACATAGGTGGCACTATATGGGTTGAGTCTGAATTGGGGAAGGGAAGTACCTTTTATTTTACCATACCAAAATATAAAAACTAAACAACCATGAAATCAATTCACATTTTACTGGTGGAGGATAATGAAGGGGATATTGTATTAACCACGGAAGCATTGGAAGAAAGAAAAATCTGTAACAAACTGAGTGTGGTAAAGGACGGCGATGCCGCTATTCAATTTTTAAACCGGGAAGGTTTGTTTCAAAATGTACAAGTGCCTGACTTGGTTTTACTGGATATAAATCTTCCCAAAAGAAACGGATTTGAGGTACTGGAATATATTAAAACTGCGGAACATCTGAAGCAGATTCCGGTGATTATACTTACAACTTCCAGTTCAGAAAGAGATGTGATAGAATCTTATAAACACTATGCAAGCTGTTATATAATAAAGCCGGTGGATGTGCGGGATTTTATTATTGCTATAGAAAAGATTGAAGATTTCTGGATAAATATTGTTAAGCTGCCCGCACTAAAGTAAGGGATGGTTTGTACCTTTTACCTGCCGGAAGCCATCAACTTTTAAATGTGTTTGCAAACATGCTGTATGGTTGAATAAAACAGCGCAGCGAACAAAGTAACCCTTTATCTTTTATACCCTACCTGGTAAATATTTCCTTTAGCATCATCCGCTACATAGATGCTGCCATCGGGGCCTTGGGCCAAACCACATGGCTTTGGCTGACTGGCGGGATCGCTGGCAAAATGATCTGCAAAAATTTCCCATTCGCCGGAAGGTTTGTTTTTTGTAAAGGGTACAAAAGCCACCAGGTAGCCCTTTTTCATTTCGGGCGACTTGCCATGAAATGCAATGAAAGCACCCTGCCTGTATTTTGCAGGAAATAGTTTACCGGTATAAAACAACAGGCCATTGGGTGCAAGATGAGCAGGAAAATCAACCACCGGGTTCTGTATTATTGCTCCACCTTCTTCTACCCCATCGCCTCCATACTCCGGCGATACTATTTTTTTGTGCAGTTTGTTATCATAGTACACATAAGGCCATCCGCCATCACTGCCCTGGTGCAATTCATACATGGTTTCCGCAGGCTGACTGTTTGCCCTTTCTTCGCTGTACAATTGTGGATACAGGTCGTGAAACTGATCCCGGCCGTGGTGCATGATGAATAAGGAATGCGTATGGCTATTCCAGTTGAGGCCCACAATATTTTTAAACCCGGTGGCATAGCGAACACCGTCTTTATAACCCTGGTTTAATTGATTGGTTTTAAATTTCCAAATCCCGCCAACTGAATCCAGCAAAGGGCAAGGCATGGGTGCTTTTAACGATCCAATATTTACCAAACAACTGTTGCTGTAAGAGCCACAATTTACGTAGAGGTTATTGTTATCATCCACTGCAATTGATTTTGAATTGTCCCTGTTACGGTTCACCAAACCCTCTACAATTTTTTCAGGTTGGCTGGGGGCAATCACTTCTCCCCTGCCATTTAATTTATACCGGTATACATCTTCGTTGCTGGAAGCATATAAATAACCGTTCTTAATAAAAATGCCCGTACCGGGATAATTGCCAAAGCCATATTGCACTTTCACCAATCCATCACCGTTGGTATCTTTTAGATAGTATATGCCTTTGCCATCTTTTAAGCGGCTTAGTTTTACATAAATACCCCCTTGTTTGGTAATGGCCAAATGGCGTGCACCATCCAGCCCGCTTGCAATAATAGAAGCGGTAAAGCCGGCAGGAAGCTGCAATCCGGCATCGGTAACTGTATCTGTTATATTAATGAAAGCGGTATCGCTGCTATTGGCAAAAAGCACTGGTGAAACACAAAGCAGGGCAAGCAAACAACTGGTATGCAAGAATAAATTTTTCATGTAGTTGATCTTATTTTTAAAGGGTAAAGATAGGGTGTAAAAAATTTCAGTATGCTTATTGAATTTATAAAGCTGCTGACCGATATAGTTGTTTAAAAAATATCCGGCAAAAACAGCACTCCTATTTTTTAAAATAGCAGGTCTGCTTCCTGCTCAGCATCGTTCAAAAACGACCTCCCATTTTATTTAATTTTTTAAAAAATTCTACATAAAAAATCATTTTCTTTTTATTTTTCGCTGCTGACCATCTGTTTAGCAATTAACTGTTTTGCACAAACCACAATGCTTTACAACGCTGCCAATTGCAGTAGGTTAAAAATTAACAAAGCAAAGTTTGGAGAATAAAACTAATGCCATAGTTGCCATAGTCAACACAGCTTTCAAATTGTTGAAGCTTTGCTGCTGGTCTATTTTTTTACAGAAGCGATTATTTCCAGCACTTCTTTTGTAGCCTTCTCTATGCCCGCATAGTCTTTTGTTTCCATTAATTTTTTACTCACTAATTTGCTGCCCATGCCTACTGCACATACGCCTGCCTTGTACCAGCTCTCAATACTTTCTTTGGTTGCGTCAACACCACCGGTGGGCATAAACAACAGTTTTGGAAAAATATCTTTGATGGTTGTTAAAAATTCTGTACCCAGCATATTGCCTGGAAAAAGTTTAATAAAGGTTAAGCCTGCATTTTCAGCAGCAATAATTTCTGTAGGCGTCATACAACCGGGAGCATAAAAAATATCGTTGCTTACCGCATGGTCTGCTACCTCTTTTACAAAACCCGGGCTTACCAAAAAGTTTGCACCAGCAGCAAGGTAATCCGTTGCATGCTGCCTGTTTTTAATGGTACCTATCCCGAGTAATAAACCAGGCATTTCAACATTTCTTACTTCCACCATTTTTTTAAAATTGCTGAAGGCTGCTTCGCCACGGTTGGTATATTCCACTGCCTTTACGCCTGCATTGTACAATGCCCTCAACACTTCAATACTGGTTGTTTCATCGGGGTGAAAATATAAAGGAAGTATGCCCTGTTGCACAATGGCATCTGTTATCTGCTGAACTTTATTCATATATTAAATGGTTTATAAAAGGCTGAAGCCTGTTATTATTTTTATTACCGGTAAATAGCCGGGCTATCAATTAAATTTTTATTTTGATGACTAATTTTTTTATTTCGCCTTCGCCAATCATGGGCGCATGCACATCTTCAGGAAAAAAAATTACAAACTGCCCATTGGTTAATTGAAAAAAAGTATCCGGCGTATCAAAATACAACTGAACATCTTTATCTGCATTGTAACTGCCGTTGGGCAGTACACATTTTTCTCTTGGCTTCCATCCAAAAGTTTCTACTCCATCAATGCAAAGTTGTATGTCGATATTTTGATTGTGGCACTCAAATTTGGCCACGCTTGCTGCTGCTGTTTTTCCCGAAGCTTTGCTAAAAATGGCTTTCAGACCATCTGTCACGTCGGATTTTCCATCAGCGGCATTTGGCAAATCAGTTTCCGTGATAAAAGAAAATGCTTTTGCAACTAAGGGATGCACACTAAGATATCGGGATGCATTTTGTAAGGTATCTATAATCATAATTTGTTTTTTTAACGTTGTACACGGCCACTGCCATCACCCTTTATCAATTCTTTTACTTCGCTTAAAGTGGCGTGGTTTAAATCGCCGGGAATGGTATGTTTTAAAGCACTTGCTGCCACACCAAATTCTGCTGCTTCGGCCATGGGCATGCCGCTTACCAATCCGTAAATGAGCCCGCTGGCAAAGCTGTCGCCGCTGCCCACCCTATCCACAATCCGTACATTGTATTTTTTAGTATGATAAAATTCATTGCCATCATATACCAAAGCACTCCAGCCATTGTCGCTGGCACTGTGGCTTTCCCGCAATGAAGAAGCGATGAATTTAAATCCAAATTTTTCTTTCATTTGTTTAAACACATCTTTAAAACCATCCAGATCCAGTTCGCCTTTTGTTACATCGGTATCCTTTGCTTTAAAACCCAGGGTTGTATCGGCATCTTCTTCATTACCGATGCATACATCTACATACTGGCAAAGCCTTGTCATTACTTCCCGTGCCTTTTCTTTGGTCCATAATTTTTTACGATAGTTTAAATCAATGCTGGTGGTAATGCCTTTTGCTTTGGCCGCCTTTAAGGCAGCTTCGGTTAATGCGGCAGCTTTATTGCTTAATGCCGGTGTAATACCGGTTGTATGAAACCATACGGCACCTTCAAATATTTTGTCAAAATCAAATTCCTCAATATCAACAGTTGAGATGGATGCTCCTGACCGATCGTATACTACCTGCGAGGCACGCATGGATGCACCTGTTTCCAAAAAATAAATACCCAGCCGGTCGCCGCCCCGTACAATAAATTGTGTATCTACCCCATAACGCCGCAGGTGATTAATGGCCGACTGGCCAACGGGATTGTCGGGCACTTTGCTTACAAAAGTTCCGTTTAAACCATAGTTGCATAAAGCCGCTGCTACATTGGCTTCGCCGCCACCATAGGTGATATCAAATGTATCGGCCTGTACAAAGCGCTTAAAATCCGGAGTTGATAAACGCAACATAATTTCTCCAAGTGTTACTACTTTTTTTGACATAATTTTTTTTTAAACTAAACTTTTTTTTATAAAACAGGATAAAAATAAACATATTCTGTTTCATGGCTCAATACGATGTTACGAAGATTTAAATTTTATGTTGGTTTCCATTGCCGGTGGCTACTGTCACCATCCATGTTAAACCGGGCTATCATAAAAAGACAGTGTGCCCATTTTTAAAAATTGAATATCCGGGTTTTAAAATAACAATACAACTTATTTTGCTTGTTAATTCAGCAACATTTTACCACCCAGGCAATGGATGATTATTGAGGATGGTGATTGAAATAAATTGCTGCGGATGTTACTAAAATTTTGATCATTGAACCGCTGCCTGCCGCCATAAAAAACAAAAAGTAAAAGGGAGTGACACAACGATGATGCCACAAAGAACTGAAGCCCGCTCCATAAAATATTTTATTCTTTTATCAATCTTTTTTCCAGTTCCTCCAGCGATACTCCTTTTGTTTCAGGCACTTTGGTTAACACCCATACCAGTTGCAATATCATCATAAATGCAAAAAAGGCAAAGATGGGCCAGGGATTGTTTTTAAAAATACCGTTGTCTTTATCTAAAAAAACGGGTGTAATTAATGTAATAATGGCGGCAAAAACCCAGTGTACACTTGCCCCAAAAGACTGCCCGGTAGCACGGATTTTATTAGGGAAAATTTCTGAAATAAATACCCAGATTACTGCGCCCTGCCCCACCGCATGCGATGCCACAAACATTAATATAAAAGTTAACAGAAACCCTGCGCCTGCACCTGTATGAAAGGCCCAGGCTACCAATGAAAGACTGATGATATAACCGATGGAACCAATTATCAGCAGGGTTTTTCTGCCGGCACGGTCAATTAAATACAAACCAACAAATGTAAAAAGAAGGTTTATGCCACCAATTGAAATGGAATTGAACAAGGAATCTTTTGCAGCAAGACCTGCTCTTTGCAATATTTCGGGCGCATAGTATAAAATAAAATTGATGCCCGACCATTGGTTGAAGAATGCAATCATAAAGGCCAGCCAGATAACTGTTTTATATTTAGAACTAAAAAAGCCGGAAGTTTTACCTGCACTTGTTTCATGTTGGTTACTGACAACAATGGTGGCAATTTCTTCCGCTGCATTGCTGATGCCCAGCCTTTGCATTACTTCTTTTGCAGCCACCAAATCTTTTTTGATGGATATTAACCAGCGTGGACTTTCAGGAATTCTGAAAACCATGATGGTATAAATCAGCGCTGGAACGGCCATTACACCCAGCATCCAGCGCCAGTCGTTTTCACCGCCGATGCCTTTAAAAAAATAATTGGATAAGAAGGCAATCAGAATACCGAACACGATATTAAACTGGTACATGGCACCGAGCCTGCCCCTTGTTTTGGGTGTTGAAATTTCTGAAATATAGGTGGGCGCCGCAACGGATGAAACGCCGATTCCGACACCGCCAATGAAACGAAAAAAAGAAAACATATAAGGTCCCTGGGCCAGTGCAGAGCCAATGGCAGATATACTGAACAAAACACCAATCCACAACAACACTTTTTTTCTGCCATATTTTTGTGTGGGGATGCCACCAAAAACAGAACCTGCTACCGTACCCCACAACGCCATCGACATAATAAAGAAACCATGAAACAAAGGTGTAGTGTGCCATAAGTTTTTTATGGGCAAATTAGCTCCGGAAATTACAACGGTATCGAAGCCAAATATAAACCCGGCGAGTGCGGCGATTAATGAAATAACAAAAAGATTGTAGCCTCCTTTTAAAGAAGAATTGGGTAATGAACTGATTGCCTGCATTATATTATTTGGTTAAAATGATTAAGGGTTTATTTATTGAAGTTGATGAATAATTTTACATTTTCATATTTTAATTTCTTTACAAATAATTTAATAGGTTTTAAAACAAAAATTACGATATAATAAAACCAGGATTCATACAGGTATCAATTATTTTTTCTGATACACCCTTACATAATCTACTTCCATTTTTTTAGGAAAGATGGTATTGGCCGGATCGCCGCCGTTGATGCCGCCAATAGCCAGGTTTAGCAACATGTAGTGTGGTTGTTTAAAGGGATTAAAACCACTGCCATCTTTATTGACCAGCGAAGTAAGGTTTACTTTATTCAGCAATGTATCATCTATGTATAAGGCAATGTATGTTTCCGTCCAGTCCATCCGCCACACATGAAATTTGGCGGCCCATTTGGCGCCACCCAAAGAATCTGTATTGAATGTATTGCTAAACCATTCCGGTTTTCCATTGTCGCCGGCGCAGGCAATATTTGCCAGTAATTTATTGCGGTAATATTCCATGATATCTATTTCGCCGTTTGCTGGCCAAGGTTTGTCAACACCCAGCGTCCACCAGGCAGGCCACATGCCATTGCTGATGTCAATTTTTGCTTTCAGTTCAAAACGGCCATACAGCCAGCTTTGTTTTTTGCTGGTAATTAAACAAGCCGAAGTGTATTGTATATTTTGTCTGTTACGGCGCCAGTCTTTACTTGCCGGATCATAAGCTGCATTTGGCATCTCTTGTCTATCGGCTTCAATTATCAACAACCCATTTTTACAGGTTGCATTTTCCTTTTGATACCACTGCAATTCTTCATTGCGTACAAAACCCTCTTCATAGCTCCAGTTGGCGGAATCGGGTTTACCTTGTGTATTGAATTCATCTGCCCATACCAATTTGTACCCATCCATTTTATTTACAGGAATTATTTTATGGCTGCAGGCTTGCAGAGTCCATAATATTATTAATAGAGCGATCCATAGAACGCTATTTTTTTCTGAATGATACTTCATTGATACATTTTATTTATACGTCATTTACCCTTCTCTTCAATACCATTTTTATTAACCAATTATTTTACCGGCACCCAAAAATCCTATGCGGCCACATGCATTATATCTCTTCTTTTTAGTGGCATTTTTTGCTGCTGACAGTTGTACTTAAATTCCCGCATGTTACTTTGTATTGATTTGGAAAGCTACGGGTTTGTTTTTAAATTAATAATTCCCTGCATCCCGGCCTGGGATATAACAGCAATTTAAAATCCAGGCCGGTTAGAAAGCCTGTTGGGCAGCGGGTATTCAAATGACTTCAAGAACTTTATCGGTTGCACCCAACCGAAATAAAGCAGTTGGGTGGAAGTAATAAATTTATGTGCCGAAACATTTACTATTTGTGCAAAAAAAATACCGGATCTCATTTCGTTATAAAAAGAAAATACATCTTTATCTGCCCATAAATTTTTATTTTTCATAAACCACTTACTATGCTTTTTTAGTTTTTATATTTTTTATTAATTAATTTACTTATTTTAGTCTATCAGGTTTTTTGCTTCAAAACCTATGCCTGTGAGTTAGAGTGGGCGAAGCTATTAAAAGACCATTGACTACCTGAAAAATGCCAACGCAAGGTTGTGTTAATTACCCCTGTACCATTCAAATAATCTTAATCAACTTTTATGGAAACAGTCACACTACAACCATTACAATACAAGGGGAAAGAATGCATTGGTATTTATTTTACCAATTGCAATCCCTTGAATAAGGCTGTAAAATCAATACCTGGCAGCCAATGGACAAAGACTTACAAATGCTGGCAAGTGCCGCTTAGCAGGGATGCTTACAACCTGGTTGCAGGCGTATTTAATGAATTAGCACAAATTGATAACACTGCCTTGAGAGCCTACCTGGTTGAAAAGAAAAAAGCAGGCCAGCTGGGTGCCGTAAGTACAAAAGCAAACGCAACCGTTGCAAGTAATAAAACACCTTTTACCCGCCAAAGTGCACCGCTACAGCTCCGGGTGAAAGCCCAAAAGCAGGTGTTGATACCGGCCATCAACGCCCATGTTTTACCCAATATGAAAGAGCGGCTTATATTAAAGGCTTATAGTCCTTCCACCATTGTTACTTATCTTGATGAAGTGACCCGGTTTTTGAAAACAATTGGAAATAACAAAGCAGACGAAATGGGGCCGGATGTTTTGAGAAGATACCTGGTATATTGTTTTGAGAAGCAACAACTTTCTGAAAATAGCTTACATAGCAGAATCAATGCCATTAAGTTTTATTATGAAAAAGTATTGGGAAAGGAAAAGTTTTTTTGGGAAATACCCCGGCCCAAAAAACACCTTATATTACCACAGGTGTTTAACCAGGAGGAGGTAGCAGGCATAATCAATTCGCAGAAAAATTTAAAACACAAAGCTATGCTGATGCTGGCCTATAGCGCAGGCCTGCGGGTGAGTGAAGTAGTTGCTTTAAAAACTTACCATATTGACAGTAAGAGAATGAGCATTTTTGTAGAACGTGCAAAGGGCAAAAAAGACAGGGTAGTTCTTTTGAGCCCGGTGTTACTGGTGATGTTAAGGGAATACGCATTAAAATATAAGCCTAAAAGACAGGGTTATTTATTTGAAGGTGCCGCAGCCGGACAAACTTACAGTACCAGGAGTTTGGAAGAAGTAATTCAGCAAGCCAAACAAAAGGCTGGCGTCATCAAACCGGGCAGCATCCATGCGCTGCGTCATAGTTTTGCCACACATTTATTGGAAAGGGGAACAGATATTTCCATGATACAAAAATTGTTGGGTCACAACGACATTAAAACAACACTAAGGTACCTGCATACTACCAATAAAGATTTATTAAAGATCGTGAGTCCACTTGACAGTTTGGATTTAAAATGATAAAGGCCGGTGTATT
>NZ_JACMOO010000255.1 GCF_014377975.1 Ferruginibacter sp. | reverse complement strand
TTTTTAAAGAACAAAAATCAAACAAAGAATGGCAGTTTGTGGGTTGGTATCTTGGTAAGGCTTCCGGCAATTTGCAAACACTAAAAACGATGGCAGGTATCGGTATCGGCTCAACACTGCAAGAAATGGAATCTGCTTACGTTATAAAAGTAAATAAGACAAGTCTTGGCAACGAATTTTCAACTTCATCAGGTCTATATGGTATTTTTGATGGCACCGATAAAGATGCAAAAATTACAGATATGTGGAGTGGTTTGACTTGTATTTTTAGGTAAATAATTCCGGATTTTATAAAACAATTACTTGCCAATGCAGAAAGTAATCATATTTGTTAACTAGCTGTTTAATAAATACCTATGAATAATTATTCAGTTTGAGGTACAAATAAGGTAGAAATATTAAAGTAAATTCAATTTGATAGAAAATATTATAGAGAAGTAATCTGAAGATTTAGCTCAGTCTTTCTATTGCCAGTTCAGCGACTATTTGTCCAATACTCAGCGACGATGTTGCCGCAGGGGATGGAGCATTTAAAATATTAATGATGCCTGGTTTTTCTACAATTTTAAAATCATCCAATAATCCACCCGTTCTATCACAGGCTTGAGCTCTCACGCCAGATCCCGCTGGAATTAAATCATCTTTTTGAATGGCCGGCACCAATTTTTGCAATGCTTTGGTGAAGGCGGATTTGGAAAAGGAACGGTAATATTCTCCAATACCAGTCTCCCAGTATTTTAAGCCAACTTTTCTAAATCCCGGCCAGCTAACACTGTTCCACAAATCGGCAAAATTAATATCTGTCTTTTTGTACCCTTCACGTTTAAAGGCAAATACAGCATTGGGCCCTGCTTCAACTCCGCCATCAACCATGCGTGTGAAATGAACTCCTAAAAACGGAAAATTTGGATCAGGTACGGGATAAATCAGGTTTTTTACTAGGTACTGTTTTTCTGGCTTAATAGTATAATACTCTCCACGAAAAGGAATAATTCGAGTATCGAGATTTTTTTCATTCAGTTCTGCAATCTTATCGCTATACAATCCAGCACAGTTTATTATCAATCGGGTTTGTATTTCGGCAATATCACTTTTTACTTTACACCCGTCATTATTCAAATCAATTTTTGTAACCTTGAAGTTCAGGAGAATTTCTCCACCCATATTTTTTATCTTTTCTACAAGAACTTCGCAAACTTTACTATAATTAATAATGCCAGTTTGTGGGACATACAACCCCTTAATACCACTACAGTTTGGTTCTCTTTCCTTTATTTCCGATTCATTTATTTTAAGGATTCCTTCAAGGCCGTTTTCTTTACCCCTTTCATAGAGCATATCAAGTTGTGAAAATTCTTTTTCGGAGGTGGCCACAACTATTTTACCACATAAATCGTAGGAAATACCATTGCTATCACAAAATTCAAGCAACATTTTATATCCTTTTATACAATTTATTGCCTTTAGACTTCCAGGTTTGTAATACAATCCACTATGAATAACACCACTGTTATTGCCGGTTTGATGCGCAGCTACATGGCTTTCCTTTTCCAGCACAACTAGTTTTAATTCGGGTTTTAAAAGAAGTAGACGATAAGCTGTTGCTAATCCAACAATACCTCCGCCAATAATTGCTAAATCATACTTTGTTGACATCTGGTAAAAATACAATTTTTATACTCTTCCTAATGGCTCCAGCCATTTCTTTTTAATATAAATATTTGGAATTTTGGGCACTTACAAATTTTAATTCTTAAAAGGGACAGCTACAAAGTAGAAATATTTAGGATAAAAGCAAGATCTTTTCTAAAATCCCTTCCTAGGCTCTAGCTTGTTTCAATAATATCAAACTCCGCCTTTCGGGCTTGCCATTCTGTTTGCTTTGTGGTGGTTACTTTCCGATACAGAAAGTGATAAGCGGCAGTGAGAGTGGATTTGATTGCTATTGGTGACTGAATAGTGAATTGCGACAATAGAATACGCTCAATAA
>NZ_JACMOO010000038.1 GCF_014377975.1 Ferruginibacter sp. | reverse complement strand
GTTTTGCAAGCTTGGAATTTTGCTGCCTTACTTCATTGAATTGCTGTATCAATTCTTTCTGGTTTCCATAACATTGATTGAACAATAAAATCTCCGCTCTATCTTTCATTACCTGCTCTTGTTTTTGGTCCTGCAGCTTATTGGAAAATCCACGAGTATTGCCCCCCTTCCACCACATCTATTTAAACGTAAAATTGAATGGGGAATGAGGGTCGGGATTGCTGGTATTTCCACCATTAATGCAGATACCAGTAAAATGTGGGCGTTATTGATGAATTCGGTCAGGGGCAGTAATACAAAAGAAATATACGAAGCCTTACTGACTGAGAAAGAAAGATTTTTATTTTCTCAACAAGCTCAAATAAAAATGGCGATGATAAACGTTCAATGCCTGCATTGGGGTATGAGTAAATGGAGAATGGAGAATTGCTTTGTGCACTTCAATATTACGGAGGTGGTATGTTGGGAATGAACAAAAATATAATTTGTATATACAAAGACCTTGACGCGAAATTTAAATTGATACTTGCTGCATCAGCAACAGCCAATTTATAAATAAAAGTTACAGTTCCGGGTAATTAAATTGATAGGCATAAAAAAACACCTTTTTATTCAGTAATTACTGCTGTATTTTTGGCGCTTTCTATAAAGTACATATCCACGTCGCCTTTGTCCTTGGCTGCAATTTTTCCCCGGTACAGACAGGCAAAATTGTCCTTTATCAATTCATAAGTAGTTCCTGAAATATTTACTTTACCAGCCTCACCACTGCTCTCCATCCGGGAGGCAATATTTACCGTATCGCCCCAGATATCGTAGGCAAATTTTTTGGTACCTACAATACCCGCCACAACTGGGCCCGTATGTATTCCAATGCGCAATTCAAGAAAAAGCCCATCGCCGTTGCTTTTTTGCTGCTGCATAAATTCCTGTATTTCCAGCGCAGCCAGTGCTACATCACCTGCATGGGTATTATTTTCTTCGGGCAGGCCGCCGGCACATAAATATGCGTCGCCAATTGTTTTTATTTTTTCAAGATAATATTTGCTAATTACCTGGTCAAAAAAACTAAAATAGCGGTCTATTTCTCTTACCAGTTTTTCCGGATCAAGCCTTTCAGATAATTTGGTAAATCCTTTAAAATCTGTAAACATCACTGTTACCATGTTAAACCGTCTCGATTTTGCGGTGCCTGTTTGTTTCAATTCTTCGGCTGTTTCAAAAGGAAGAATATTCAGCAGCAGGTTATCTGATTTTTGTTTTTCCAGGGTAAGGCTTTCGTTTTTTAATGCCAGCAATTTTTCCTGTCTTGCATTTTCTGATTTATAATAATACATAATCATAAAAAGAATAACAAACATGGTAATATGATTGGCTACATAAATAGAATTGGCCTCGTCGCTGTAAAAAAATATGGGCTTTAAATGCGTAAAAGAATATTTTGCAAGGCTAAAAAAAAGCATGTTCAGCAAAAAATAAAGAAACACCACCCGTGGCTTTTTAAAAAACAACATGGCCGTAACGCTACTGGTAACAAAAATATATTCCACACCAGTTACTTTGCCGCCGCTCACACTTTGCTCCAGGTAAAAAAGAAGGTTAAAAATTGTAAAGAAGTGACATGCCAGGCTATGCTTTTTGTAATAGTTTATAATGATGGGCATGGCATATCCAATAACCCCGGCAACACTTTCATAAAATACAAACCTTACTTTTTTATCAGTGGCATATGTTATAACATAAATAAAAAATATTGCAAAGGCCCAGCTGCAAATGCCATTAATAAGCCGGGTTCGTTTTTTATCAAAGTCGCTTGTATTATTGTCTATACCGATATTTATAAGCCTGTTCCAGAAATGCTCTGCTTTTTTTACCAGGGTGTTGGCAAATATTTTATTTGTTGCCTTGTTGAGATCGCCATCCATTTTTTTTGTTTAAAATAATATAGTGTGAATGGTCAATGGTAAATGGTCAATGGTGAATATTTCACTAATGATCATCCTTTCTCCACCAATCGATGCTTCATCTTATTCTTATCTTTCATTCGCATGCAAAGATAATCCTATAAGCAAGGTATAAATCAGCTGCAACATTACTTAAGTTAATCCAAGGCGCCCCCGCCAGTAATCCGTTAAAAAAATCTTATGCGGATCCATTTGATCTCTCAGCGTTTTCCAGACGGACCATTTTGGATAGCAGTCAGTTAAATTAACTACTGCAGGAAGCGCCTTACCCCAATGTGGCCTGAAAGGGATATTGTTTTTATTTAATAGATCCCAGAATTGCTGAAAATAATCAGCCGGTATAACTTTAGATTTTTGAAAGTATAAAATATTTATCCTTACAGCGTCATTGCCATAAGCAGGGCTTAGCCAGCAATTACTTTTTTTTGCACCTAAAATTTCTACGGTATAAAAACTAGTGGCACTATATCCCTTTGTGTTATAATCATTTTCCAACACATTTACCAGTTGCATCGCCTTATCTGCAGACACCCACATTTCGCTGTAAGCAAGGTTAAATAAACTGCCGCTGTATTCAACTTTATCCATCGGTAAACTGTTAAGCCAGTTATCCCAAAATATCTGCGGCGGATTGGCGATTGTATTTACAGGAAAATAAAAATCCGTCAACAATGGATAAAAATAGGGAAACACTATTTCCAGGCCCAGTTCAAGCATCTTTTCTTTAAAGCTACTTTCGGCTCTGCTGTTACCATGCAGGGTGTATATCCAGTCGGGCCAGGTGGCTATTAGCTGAAACCCCGTAACAGCAACCGCTTCGGACGGAAGTGTACTGCCTAACAGTGCCGGAAACATGGGTTGATATGGTTTGGGTTTAAAACTGTCCACGCTTCCGGTGCCTGCAGTATAATCACCAGGCTGCATGGTTTTGGCCTTCCAGCTAATGGCACGTTTTAGCGATTTAACGGGCCACCATAAAATGCGTGAAAATTCTGTTTTCCTGATATACGTTTCTAAAGAAGGTTTATCAGTTGTGCCCGGCCCAAAAAAATCATAGGCACAATCTGCAACTGGGGTAGTAGCCTGTTCGCCGATAATATCAAATGCCGGTACACATTGCAGTGTAACCTGTGTAATAATACCCAGCAAGCCCATTGAAACCGGGATAGCATAAAAAGTATCATCAGTATTATCAGTTTTATTGAAAACATTTATTTTGCCTGTGCCATCAATGATGCGGATTGACAAAATACATTCATCAAAAGAATGCTGCATGGTTCCGGCAGAAGAACCTGTTGAAATAAAACCGGCAACCGTTTGGTGAATGGCCCCGCTTACATTAGGTATTGCCAGCCCTTTTTGATTTAACTGAAAAAATAAATTTTTATCCTGCGATAGTTCCGAAACACCGGAAGGATCAAACGGATCTGTACCAAGATTACAACCACCGCCCACCGTAACCTGGCTGTTACCCTCACCAAATGTTACGGTCCTCATCTGGTCCAATTCAATATTTATATTATTACCAAAGGCGCCGGTAGCAGCATTATAGCCATCGGCATACACGCCCTCAACAACAGATTGTGCTGCTCCCCTAACCCTTACCTGTAATTTATTTTGTATAGTATATTCAACCAGTTCAACAATATCGTTTTCATTTGCTGGATGGTATAAGCCATTGGCTGCAGGCTGTATCATAATTCATCATTTTATTCAATTGTAAAAAAACTTTTAACATTCCCACAATAGTTTAAGGAGTATCAATGTCAAGGTGATCCCGCCAGTAATCATTTACAAAAACCTGTTGAGGGTCCAGTTGCGTTCTCAGGTCTCTCCAGTTTTTCCATTTTGGATAATTGGCCTGCAGGTATTTTACGCCCTGGTCGCCTTTACTGTCGGGCAGGTATTTACCCCAGTGCGGACGAAAATTATATTTTTGTAAAAGAGTCCAGAATTTTTGATAAAATTTTACGGGGTCGCCGGTATTGTTGCCAAACCAAAAAACATCTATGCGTATCACATCCAGTTTGTAAGATGGACTCAGCCAGAAGTTATTGCTTTTGGCAGGATAAATTTCGAAGCTAAAGGCCCCGGTATTGTCTGTGCTTTTATTATAAAAATCAAGCAGATCCTTCATCACCTGTTGCGATTGCGATATATCTATCCACATTTCGGTAAACCAAACAGGCATCAGTTTATCACTCATCTGGTTAT
This sequence comes from Ferruginibacter sp., assembly GCF_014377975.1. Classification (GTDB taxonomy): domain Bacteria; phylum Bacteroidota; class Bacteroidia; order Chitinophagales; family Chitinophagaceae; genus Ferruginibacter. The sequence continues at coordinate 43,590 of NZ_JACMOO010000038.1, read as the reverse complement.
CCATCGGCAAGCCTGTCCACCATTCATTTGCAAAAAGCTGCGGGCCTTTATTTTTATTATCCGGTTTATCTACCGTAACAAATATATCCAGTATTTTAGGTAGCAATAATGGGTAAAACATCAGGTCAACAGCTGTCTTAATTACATTATATTCTAGGGTGTCGCCCAATAGTTCCTGCAGCTAATCGGGCCACCTGCCGATGGCTGTAAATAAAAAATCAGCGCCCATTGTAGCCAGTGCAGGACTATTAAAAACATAAGGTACTTCCTCATAAGGTTTTAAAAGTTTTGGCTCCTCGCCTCTTTTTTCATAGGCATTTTTGGCCCAGGCGTTTGCCTGCAGTTCAGTTGCCTGGCTCGCTTTCCATACCACCATTTTATGTACACCTTCCTGAGGCCACCACATTAAACGGGTATAATCTGTTGTTTTAAAAAATGTTTCCAGGCTGGGTTTTGCATCCTTACCCGTAATGTCGTTGCCAAAAAGATTTATTTCGCAATCTGCTTCATACGTGGTGGCTTCATCGCCGGTGATGTAAAATTTTGGTACACATTTAAAAGTAGCGGAAACAATAACACCGAACAAACCCATGGTAGCAATGGCTGCGCCGTAAAATGGATCATCCTCATTGCCATCCGCCGGTCTGCTGAATGTTTTTAAAGTAGCCACCCCACCTTCGCAGGTAACAATATCAACACTCATTAAAGCATCTTCAAAAGAAAATTTGGTTGAGCCGCCGGATGATGCAGTGCTTAAAAAACCGCCAATAGTTTGATGTGTAATGCCCCCAAGATCGGGAAGGGCGAGCCCCTTGTTATTGAGCTGAAACAATAAAGAATTCTCTTTATTGGAAACGCCCAAAGGATCCCAAGGATCGGGGCCAAGATGACAACCTGCATCAACTTTTACCAAATCATTTTCTAAAAACTTTATACCATACAGGTTGCTGAGCATTACATATTTGTAGGGCCTGCGGCCTGTTGAACCTTTTTCCAATGTATTGATAAGCGGGAAAGAGTGCGCTGCTCCACGAACACAGATGATTTCGCTTTTGGCTACGGCATCATTTACCAGCCATAGTACATCGTCGATTTTTGTTGGCAAGAAATAGTCTAACCCATTTACTTTTTGAGGATCCATTTTATTAAAGTTTACCTATAAAAATAATAATGACAGGGTAAACGGAATAGCTTGTTAAATGTAGGAATTATACCATACAAAGCGCTAAATATTTCAAACATGTTTTACAGTAAGAGAATCTATTTCACAAGAATTTGAAATGCTTAATAATGATTCTAATGTTACAGGATTTAAATTGCTTAATAAAAATGACAAACCTATAGTTCAAATACCAAAATAAATTTTACTGCTACTGTGGAAAATCCACGATTGTTGCCCCCCTTTCCATCACGCCAATTTAAACGGATAAATGAATGGGGAATGGGGTCGGGATAGCTGGTATTTCCATATCTGGTGTTATAAGGATTCATTCAGCAAACAAAGCAAAGGCCGATTCTTTGCCTTACCGTAATGAAATGGCAGAATATAAAATAAGGAAACTGTTTACCTATTGTGTAAATAAAAATTATAAAAATCTGGATGTAGTTAAGCTAACAGATCAGGTTAGTAAATTATAAAACATTCTTTCTACTTTAGTATATTAACTATTTTAAAGGCAATTGATAAACACTACAGAACGGCAGATAAAAATGCACAGATTCAGTAAATAAGCGTGCACAACTTCGGCAAATATGAATGCATGATCCGTTATTAAAAGTTACAGCTTTGGAGGCCACTAAAGGTCAATAAAAATGGATACAAAAATAGTTGAAGAATAGATCACGAATTGCGAAGTTCAACGATTACACAGGTAGAGATTACGTCATCGGTCAATAACTAATGTTTTAGCATTGAACAGGAGAACGGTAACAGGGTATTTATTGCTCAGTGAAGCTGATAGGAAGCTGATTAACTTAGTACGTATGGAAGTAAATTAAAAATAAAAAATTAGTTTCCTCATTAAACAACCATCATATGATCAAACTATTTTAGCTACCTTCATTTTTATTAAATAAAAATTGATTGTGATGAATTTTAAAAATAAGTTAGCCTTTACTACAAAAATCCTGTTTTCAGTTTTTCTCGGTGCCGCCTTATTAACTGCAAATTGTTATGCTCAAACAAAAGCTGCCGACAATGCTACAGGTGGTACTCTTATCACATTAGGAGGTACACCTACGCTTACTGTGGGGAAGTTACCAGCTGTTGGAACGCAGGTTAAAGATTTTAATTTAACCGGACTTGATCTTAAAGAAAAGACCTTATCCGATTTTAAGGATAAATATGTTATAATGAATATTTTCCCAAGTGTAAATACGGGTGTATGTTCCAAAGCAGTTAGAAAATTTAATGAAGAGGCTGCCAGCTTAAAGAATGCGACCGTACTTTGTATTTCTAAAGATTTACCCTTTGCTCAAAAACAATTTTGCGGCGCTGAAGGAATTAAAAATGTAGTAATGCTTTCAGATTTCAGGTCTGATTTTGGCAACACCTATGGTGTTCAGATTGCAGATGGTGTTATGCGTGGTTTACTGAGTCGTGCAGTAATTGTTGTTGACCAAAATGGCAAAATTGTATATGAGCAACAAGTGCCTGAAATAGGCCAGGAACCTGATTATGCAGCTGCAATTGCTGCTGTGAAATAAGTTATTTTTTCGGTCAGACATTTTCATTTCCCCACAACTCTTTATTGCGAAAAAGATGATTTTTCGAAAATATGTTAGCTTGTACACTTTAATGTTTACAGGCTTTTTTTAATTATAGTATTTAATTAAAACTATTGAACACTTGACCCGGTGCAACCGTGTAGCATACACGGGCGCTTAAATTAAAGAAAGTATTTTCCGGTAAGTCATTGTGCATAAAAATTACGGCCATTCAAACAATAATTTAAGTTGAATTTACAAACAGGAGTTTCCTTTTAAAATATTTTTTTGCTATTTTCAATAATGTGTTTAATTTACACATTAAACCATTGCGATATGAGAAAGATCATTCTTTCAATCAGTACTATATTTATAAGCTTTGCCGTAAGTGCCCAACTATTATCCTGGTCTCCACAATTTGCTTCAGATGTTTCAAGTATAACAATTACGGTAGATGCTACACAAGGTAACCAGGGTTTAATGGGCGTTACAACTCCCATTTACCTGCATTTCGGGATAATTACAAGTGCCAGCAAAGATTCAAAAGATTGGAAATATACGCCCACTACCTGGGCAACAACTACTGCTCCGGTTGCAACTTCATTGGGTAATAATAAATGGTCTTTTACCATACCAAATACCCGTACCTATTTTAATTCCGCAAATGGCGGTGTGCCTTTTGGGGAAACTATTTTAAGCATTGCCCTGTTATTTCGTACTGCCGATGGTAGCAAGGTGCAACGCAATGCCGATGGCTCAGATATGTATGTACCCATCTACAACATAGCATCCAATCATATTCAAATTATTCATCCTAATATTTTGCCTTTTTATACTGTTGCGCATGAGCCTGTTGTTGCCACCCTTAATCAGGCTATACCTTCAACTGCTGTGGCTTCCACCAATTTAGGTACATTAAATATGTATTTAAACGGAACAAAAGTTGCCGGTCCGATTACTACAAAAGATACCATTACCGCTAACCCCATAATTACTACCAGCGGCAACCAGGTATTGGTATCAGAACTGGTTATTGCCGGTGTTAGTTATTACGATTCGGCTAAATTTTATGTTGCGCCAACAGCGGTCGTTGCCCCATTGCCTGCAGGTGTTGCAGAAGGTATTAATTATGGTACAGATTGCAGTTCGGCAACCTTAGTACTTTTTGCACCCAATAAAAGTTCCGCTGTGGTACTCGGCGATTTTACTGGCAGCAATTGGCTTGCGCAGTCTCAATTTCAAATGAATAAAACACCCGATGGAAATTACTATTGGTTAACCATTTCCGGGCTTACTTCAGGTACCGAATATGCGTATCAGTATTTGGTAGATAACTCCATTTATATAGCAGATCCATATGCAGAAAAAATATTGGATCCTTTTAACGATCCGTCTATTCCCGCCGCTACTTATCCTGATTTGATGCCTTATCCTACCAATTCAAATGTTACTTCAAATAAAAATGGAATAGTTAGTGTGCTGCAACCTTGCGCACCTGCTTATATTTGGAAGCAAACCAATTATGTACGACCGGAAAAACGTAACCTGATAACCTACGAATTGCTGGTACGCGACTTTGGAAATGCCCGTAATTACCAGATGCTGATTGATACAATTGGTTATTTCAAACGCCTCGGAATTAATGCCATCGAATTAATGCCGGTAAGCGAATTTAGCGGAAATGATAGCTGGGGCTATAATCCAACTTTTTATTGCGCACTGGATAAAGCTTACGGAACCAAAAATAAATACAAAGAATTTATTGATCTCTGCCACCAAAATGGTATCGCTGTAATAATGGATGTAGTGTACAATCAAATGGACGCCTACAGTAATTCCGAAGGTAAATTATATTGGGATGCTGCCACAAATGGTCCTGCTGCAAATAGTCCCTGGTTTAACCAGAATGCTCCGCATCCTTATAGTGTTTTTAATGATTTAAACCATACTTCAGCAGCAACGCAATACCTGGTAGAAAGATCGATGGATTACTGGTTGTCGGAATTTAAAATAGATGGCTTTAGATTAGATCTTGCAAAGGGTTTTACTCAAACGAAAAGCGATGGAACAACGGTAGAAAATTATGATGCCAGCCGTGTTGCAAACCTAAACCGCTATTACGATCATGTAATTGCTACATATCCTGATACGTATATGATCCTGGAATTTTTAGGCGTCCAACGTACGGAAGAACAGGCTTATGCTGCCAAAGGATACTTACTTTGGGGTAATAATAACGGGGCCTACAACCAGGCTACGATGGGGTATGCAGGTAATTCTGATTTTTCTAAAATTGTTTATAACGATCCGCAGGAGGCATTTACAACTCCCGCTGAAATGGGCTATATGGAAAGTCATGATGAGGAAAGGTTGATGTACAAAAACTTGCAATACGGTAATGGCGCCGGTACATATAGTGTAAAAACTTTACCAACGGCCTTACAAAAGGAAGCTGCTGCTGCAGCAGTTTTCTTTACTGTGCCGGGTCCAAAATTACTTTGGCAGTTTGGCGAAAGAGGTTATGATATCAGCATTAATGATGGCTCAAGAACAGGAGCAAAACCGCCGCATTGGGAATATATGGCTGATGTAAATCGCCTCAATTTATACAATGTTTATGCAAAACTTATTAAGCTCAGACTTTCAAATCCATCTGTATTTAATAATTCAACTTTTAATTATGATTTCAATGATAACGGTGGATTGGTAAGGCGTTTTCAAATTGCAGATTCCATCGCCGGAGGCATAAATGTTACTGTAGTGGCAAATATGGATGTTGTTGCTCAAACAAGAACCGTAACATTTCAAAAAGCAGATGGCTGGTATAATTATGTAGCAAACGGAACAGGCACTGGTATAAATGGAGTAACCGATAGTTTTAATATTGCCAGTACAACTCAAAGTATTACTTTGCAACCCGGCGAATACCATGTTTACATAAGCTTAACCGGTTGCAATGCAGTTCCGGCTCCATCGGGGTTATTAGTTTCCAACATTACTAACAATAGTACCACGTTAAACTGGAATAGTCAAAATGGCTTATTTTATACAGTAGATTTTAAACCAACCGGCTCAACAGTATGGATGAATGAAGTTAAAAATACTACTACTGGAAGTATAACGTTATCTAATTTAAAGCCCGGTACAAATTACGATTGGAGGGTTAGCACGAATTGTACTGCAACGCCTGCTACGAATTATGTGCTGTCTAATTTTACTACCGGTTTCAATATTCCTGCTATCAGAAATTTAAAGGATGGATATGGCATTAAATTAACGCCCAATCCTGTTATTGGGCAGGTAGTAATTGATTATTTTATTGGCGGAACTGGTATGGTAAATCTAACCCTTGTAAACCCTTTGGGACAGCGGCTTAAAATTCTTTTCAGTGGAATGGCAACACCGGGTCAATACCAGTTGGTTTTACCAAATCAATTGAATGAGTTAACCACCGGAAATTATTTTATTTGGTTGGAGCAAAATGGCAAAGGAAACGTGTTTCATTTTATAAAAAATAAGCAATAACAGAAAGCGCATAAATGAAGTCTATTTTCACTCAAACTATTTTTTATCTCAACTCAATACCGTAAGAAATAGTTTAATCAACTGGAAATAGAAACTTACTGCATTTCGGTTAAGGTGAAGAAAACTTAAGTGGTCTGGCATAAAGCAGGACAGTTTAATTTACGCTAGGCTGAATGGTTTGGTGATCTAATTCTAAAAAACAACACATGATAACAGATGAAAAATTGTTGCCATCAAAAAATGCAAAATCATTACATGCCATACAATCTGAAGTAGAGAATATTAATAGGATTGCACTTTCTGTAGACTGTGTAATTTTTGGTTTTGATGAAAATAAGTTAAAGGTATTGTTGATAAGAAGTGATTTAAAAAAGTATGCCGGTAAATGGTCATTGCTGGGCGATTTGGTTTTTCCGAAGGAAGACCTGGATGCAGCTGCTTACCGAATATTAAAACAGCGTACCGGTTTAAGCGATGTGTATTTGGAACAGGTACATACATTTGGTGCTGTAAACCGGCATCCTGCCGGCAGGGTGGTTACCGTAACTTATTGTTCGCTTATAAATGTGCAGCACCATAAAATAAATATACTCGACAATGAATTGCATTGGCATGATGTAAAAAATGTGACAGACCTTGCTTTTGATCACCAGCAGATTTTTGATATCTGTTTAACGCAATTACAAAAAAGAGTACAAGAGCATCCACTTGGATTTAATTTATTACCCAAAAAATTTTCGCTTCGCGAACTGCAAAATTTATATGAAGCCATCTTAAATTTAAAAATGGATAGAAGAAATTTTAGAAAAAAATTCTTCTCCATGGATCTGTTAACCGACCTCAATGAAATGGAACAAGATGTGCCTCACCGGCCGGGAAAATTATATAAATTTAATTATGAAAAATATTCTAAAAGAGAAAAAAAATGGACCGGTATAGATTTTTAAATTTTTTTCAATAATAAAATATCATTTAAAACAAATTATTCTGGTAATGTGTAACAGGGGAATAATATAAAAATAAATTATCGAAGCCGGAATTAAAATATGCATACTCGTTTTATTTAACATGATATTACTTCAAACCAAAATCTTTCTTACCTAAATTAAATAATTAGTATATTTTTCTACAAATGTTTTTATAAAATGCAGCTAATAAAATAATTAAATTGTCTGCACATAATAAAAGTTTAAAATAACGACACACATTGTGTACAATTTACATGTTAATACAGTGTAAAAAATACACATTAAAAAAAGCTGTATTAAAAAACGGTGACTACTTGCCGGAATACTAACGAAATGCTACATATTAGATTACTCCAATGCCGCCCGGGATATGGAATCTTTCCACCAAGCATTTTTTAAATTATTTCGTAATCATTTTAAAAAATGAAACCAAATGCATAATATGAAAAAAAGAATTACAACAATTGCCCGTTATTTTGCAGGTACAATTGCAGTGATGCTGATAACAATGTCAGCCATTGCTCAAAACCAGCTAACCGGAAAGGTGAGCAACTCCAAAGATGATACCCCTGTATCAGGAGTAACGGTAACCGTAAAGGGTACAAAGGTATCAACCCAAACAATGCCTGATGGTAGTTTCAAAATAACTGCTCCGGCCGGTGCCACTGCATTGGTATTTACATCGGTAGGATTTGTTGGTCAGGAAAAAGCCATCAACGGACCTACTGTAGATGTTAGTTTTGTTAATAGTAGTCAGCAATTAAATGATGTAATTATTGTAGGGTATGGTTCTGTAAAGAAAAAGGATCTTACCGGATCTGTTTCTACCGTTTCGGCCAAAGATTTTAATAAAGGTTCGTTTGCATCGCCGGAGCAATTGATTGCTGGTAAGGCTGCAGGTGTTTCTGTTATTTCTAATGGAGGTGGTCCTGGTACAGGAAGCTCTATCCGCATAAGGGGCGGAGCCTCTTTAAATGCAAGTAACAATCCATTAATTGTAATAGATGGTGTACCCGTTGATGTAGATGGTGGCGTAAAAGGTGCGCCAAGTTTTTTATCTACCATTAACCCCAATGACATTGAATCATTTACTATTTTAAAAGATGCATCCTCTACCGCCATTTATGGTTCAAGGGCATCCAACGGCGTAATATTAATTACCACTAAAAAAGGCAGAAAAGGTAAACCCGTTTTTAATTTTAGTACACTCGCCTCTGCTTCTATGTTGATTAAAAAAGCGAATGTTTTAACAGCCGGTCAACTAAGAACACTTACCAATACAAATCCTGATGGAAAGGCATTTATACCTTCCTTAGGGATGGCAAATACAGATTGGCAAGATCAGATTTATAGAAATGCTTTAGGTACAGATAATAACTTTAGTGTTAGTGGGGCATTGGGCAATATGCCTTATCGTGCGTCCGTTGGTTACTATGCCCAGGATGGTATTCAAAAAGATAATAGTCTTAAAAGAGTTGCGGCTTCCCTTAATCTTAGTCCACACTTTTTTAATGATCATTTAAAGGTTGATATCAATCTTAAAGGATCCAGCTCTAACAGCGATTATGCGCCTGATGGTTTGGTAAGTAATGCCTTGAGTTTTAATCCTACACAACCAATATATTCCGGCAATAGCCGCTATGGTGGTTATTATCAGGATTTACTTTCTAATACTTTCACAGGTTTAAGAAACGGCGCACCCAACAACCCTGTTGGCTTATTAAATCAAAATAGTCATACAGCGGTTTCTCAACGCAGTATTGGCAATGCATTGATAGATTATAAATTTCATTTTTTACCCGATCTGCATGCAATCCTGAATGTTGGTTATGATATTTCGCAGGGAACAGAAAATTATTATTCTTCTGATAGTGCAGTTAACAGTTATAAATTTTCTGGTAGTGTTAGCCCTATTGATGGGAAATTTCATGGAGGAAATCAAAGTAAGGGGCACGAAACAAGTGCGAATAAATTATTGGAGTTTTACCTTACTTATGGCAAAGATCTAAAAGCAATCAACAGCCGTATCGATTTGGTTGGTGGTTATGCCTATCAAAATTTCTTAAAAACAGTTTATAATTACAGGGGTTATTATTTAGATGGCACGCCCAACGGAACAGGCGCACAACCGTTATATCCATACGATAAACCAGAGTATACTTTATTGTCTTATTATGGTCGTTTAAATTATGCCTACAAAGGGCGTTATTTATTAACCGGTACAATCCGTACGGATGGATCTTCCAGGTTTCCTGCTAATAACCGGTATGGTGTATTTCCTTCCGGTGCTATTGCCTGGAAAATTAAAGAAGAATCTTTCCTTAAAAACTCTTCCGTTCTATCCGATCTTAAGTTACGTATGGCCTATGGTATAACAGGTCAGCAGGATGGGTTGTCGAATTACTCATCTGTTATAAATTATTTTGCTACAGATATTAATTCCCAATATCAATTTGGAAATAGTTTTTACAGAGGGTATACCCTGGCTGGCTACAATACCAATATTAAATGGGAGCAGACAGCAACCTCAAACGCTGGTATTGACTTTGGATTTTTAAATAATCGCATAACCGGTAGTGCAGATGTTTATCTTAAAAAGACAACGGATCTTTTAAACCAGGTAGACATACCCGGTGGTACCAATCCTGCTAATAAATATGTATCTAATGTTGGCAGTATGGAGAATAAGGGTATAGAACTTAATATTAATGCCCAGGTTATTCGTACAACAGATATTACCTTAGATATGGGTTTTAATATTGCTTATAATAAAAATAAAATTACCAGATTAACCTTTGTTTCAGACCCTGCAAACCCCGGTAACAAATACAATCCTGATGGAACAAGTTTACCAGGTACCGGTGCAACTTTATTTATCAATTCTGTTAATCAGCTTCGCGGAGCATTTTATGTTTACCAGCAGGTTTATGATGCAGCAGGTAAACCAATTGAAGATATGTTTGTTGACAGAAACAGGGATGGTGTGATCAATGATAAAGATTTGTACCAATATAAAAGTGCCGATCCGGTAGTGTTTATGGGTTTCAACAGTAATTTCAGTTACAAAAAATGGAACGCAGGTTTTGTAATGCGTGCAAGTATTGGTAACTACATCTACAATAATGGTGCAGCCAATAACGGCAGAACCAGCTCCATATTTACCAGCAATAATACCGTATTAAGAAACGGTTCTACCGATGTTTTATATACCAATTTTAAAGGCGCCAGTGATAAATATTTTTTATCTGATTATTATGTGCAAAATGCATCTTTCTTAAAAATGGATATCATTAATATCGGTTATGCTTTTGGCAAAGTGTTCAATGGTAAAGCAAACCTGCGGGTAAATGTCAATCTGCAAAATGTATTCACCATCACAAAATATACAGGTGTCGACCCGGAAATTGGCAACGGGGTAGACAATAATTTTTATGCAAGGCCACGGATTTTATCCTTAGGCTTTAACCTTGGATTTTAATAAATAATAAATCTTTAAAAAAAATATTTTTATGATAAAAGAGAACATGATAAATAGGCTCCTGCTTTTTGGAGTTGTAGCGATGGGTTTATCTTCCTGTACAAAAAAACTGGATCTTGTACCTACTCATGGTACCAACAGCACCAATTTATTTACAAGCACCTCAGCCTATAAGCAAGTACTGGCAAAGGTATACGGCAGTTTTGCTACAACGGGTAGTAATGGTGCAGGTAGCGGCGATATACAAGGAATTGATGCAGGCACCTCCGATTTTTTAAGGTTGTATTGGAAGGCAGAAGAATTACCCACTGACGAAGCCGTTATTCAATGGGGTGATATCGGTATCCAGGATTTTCACAATATGGCTTGGACACCCAATAACCCATTCATCACTGGATTATATTATCGTAGTCTTTATCAGATTACCCTTGCCAATGACTTTATCAGGCAATCCAGCGATGCCAATCTTGCTTCGAAAAATATTACCGGCCAAAGTGCTGACAGCGTTAAATTATTTAGAAACGAGGCACGTTTTTTAAGGGCTTATCAGTATGCTATAATGATGGATATTTTTGCTAAACCTCCCTTTGTTGATGAAACACCTGTGGCGCAGGGAACTTATCCAAAACAAAAAAGCCGTGCTGAATTATTTACCTGGATTGAAGGCGAATTAAAAGCCATCGAACCAAATTTAGCTGCTGCAAGAACCAATGAATATGGTCGTGCTGATAAGGCTGCTGTATGGTCGCTTTTAGCAAGAATTTATCTGAATGCAAAAGTGTATACGGGTATAGACAGAAGTACAGATGCAATAACCTACAGTTCAAAAGTAATTGGTGCCGGTTATTCTTTAATAAACCAGTACAGTCAATTAATGCTAGCAGATAATAATTTAAATGCCAGCGAATTTATTTTTACTATTAATTACGATGGCAACTATACGCAGAATTATGGTGGTACTACTTTTTTAACACATGCACCTATTGGCGGAACAGCAAAAGCAAGCGATTATGGTGTAGACAATGCATGGTCTGGTTTGCGTACTACAAAGGCATTGGTAAACAAATTTCCGGGTGTGGGCGCACCTGATTTACGGGCCCAATTTTATACCAACGGCCAAAATTTAGAGATAGGTTCTCAAACAGTTTTTACCGATGGCTACATGATTGTAAAATACATAAACAAAACAAGGGCCGGCGCAAATGGATCTAATCAAACATTTGTTGATATTGATTTTCCTGTGTTTAGATTACCTGAAATGTATTTAATTTATGCAGAGGCAGTATTAAGAGGTGGCGCAGGTGGCGATAATGTCACAGCATTAAATTACGTAAATATTGTTCGCACCAGGGCTTACGGAAATGCAAGCGGAAACTGGGCCGCAGCCGACCTTACCCTTAATAATTTGTTAGACGAAAGAGCAAGGGAATTTTATTGGGAAGGGTTTCGTCGTACCGATTTAATAAGGTATGGTTTGTTTACAAATGCTACTTATTTGTGGCCTTTTAAAGGGGGTATTTCAGGTGGCACCGGGGTAGATGATTTCAGAAACATTTATCCTTTGCCATCTGCGGATATTACAGCAAACCCAAGTCTGCAACAAAACCCTGGTTATTAATCTTTATAAAATAATTAATTATGAAAAAAATATCATTTCTTTTAATATCCGCTTTTATGCTGGTAACACTCTTATGGTCTTGTAAAAAAGACGAACAACGGGTAGTTTTCGAAAATGGAACTGCACCGGTTTTATCTTCTGCAACTGCTACGGCAATCCCACTTAGTTTTGCAGGTGCTGCTAATGAGGCAATAAATTTAAGCTGGACAAACCCCAATTATCAATTCAATACCGGTTTAAGTTCATACGATGTTTCTTACCAGGTAGAGATTGATACTACAGGAGCAAATTTTACCAATCCAAATAAAAAAGTGATTGCTTTAAGTAAAGATCTCACGCTATCCATTACGCAAATTGCTTTTAACGACTTGCTTTTAAATCAATTGCAGTTAGCGCCTTCCATAGCCCATAATATAGAAATCAGGGTTAAATCTTTTTTGATAAACAGCACAGGTATTCAATATTCTAATGTGTTGAAATTTACAGCCAATCCTTATTCATTACCTCCAAAAGTTACACCACCTGCGTCGGGTACCTTGTATATAACCGGAAGTGCTGTACAAAGTAGCTGGGTAAATAATCCTCCGGCCTCGCAACAATTTACCAGGGTTTCACCAACATATTTTGTATTAAACAGTATTGCAATTTCTGGTGGTAATTCTTACACCTTTCTTTCAAATTTTAACTCCTGGGATTATAAATATAGTATCGCTGTAAAAAATGATCCTGCTACAGTTTACGGAGGCGATTTTCAATGGCAGGGTAATGATATTCTGGCTCCGCCGGTATCCGGTAATTATAAAATTGAAGTAGATTTTCAACGTGGAAAATTTAAACTCACCAAATTATAATTCAGCAGTTGCTTATTAAAATAATGGCTGCTAGCTTTTATTCGTTTGTACACAAATAAAAAAAACTATATGAAGTATTTTTCAAAAATATTATTTTTCATGGCGGTGACAGGAGCTTTTTTTACAGCTTGTAAAAAAGATACCTTGCCATTTTATACCCATGGTTCAGCCACAGTTTTAAGCGCTTCAACAAATGTAGTTGCGCCGGTTACGGCAGATTCCAATAAAAATGTAATTACTTTTTTGTGGTCAAATCCGCAGTATGCAACCGATTCCTCCACCATAAAATACATGGTTCAAATAGATTCTTCCGGTAGAAATTTTTCTAAGGCAGTCTCAAAAACCATCATTGGATCACGCACCTCAAATTACACGGCAAAAGAATTAAACGCCATTGTTTTGGCGATGGGTTTTAAGTTTAATGTAGCCTACGATGTAGATGTACGCCTGGTTTCCTCTTATGGCAATAACAACGACCAGTTTCAATCCAACATCGTAAAAATAAAAGTAACGCCGTATGTTACGCCACCAAAAGTAATGCCTCCGGCAGGTAAAATGTTATTTATAGTTGGTAATGCAACTGCTGGTGGATGGGGCAATCCGGTGCCTGTAGTAGCGCAACAATTTATATTGATTGATTCTGTTACTTACCAGGGAACCTTCTTTTTAAATGGTAGTAATAGTTATGTATTGTTACCGGTAAATGGTAAATGGGATGATAAATATAATATTGCAGACGCTTCTGTACCTAAAATTTCCGAAGGGGGTGTTTTCGGTGCAAATATGGGTAATACCAATATTCCTGCACCTGCGGCTACGGGTATGTATACCATCAAAGTAGATTTTCAGAATGGAATTTTTACGGTAACCAAGGCAAGTTTATTTGGATTGCTGTATGTGCCCGGCGATTACCAGGGTTGGACACCGGCAACTGCACCTGCTTTAGGTGCTCCGGCAAATGACGGTAATTTTGATGGATACGTAAATATTCCTGCGGGCGGTAGTTATGCCTTTAAGTTCACCACAAAACCCGATTGGAGCAATTCATTGGGCGATGGTGGAAACGGTACACTGATACCTGGGGGCGGTGGTAACTTAGCTGTTTCCGCTGGCGGATATTATCATATTTTAGGTAATACAGTTGCAAATACCTGGTCGGCCACTGCTACAACCTGGAGTTTAATTGGCAGTTTTGCAGCTAGTAGTTGGGGTAAAGATATTCCAATGATGTACGATGCAAATAATCATATCTGGACTGCAACAATAACAACCGCAGCCGGCGATCAATTTAAATTTAGAGCCAATAATGACTGGGGTTTAAATTACGGCGATCCCGGTAAGGGAAGCTTAGTTGTAAACGGTAATAATATTGGCGATCCTGCACATTCAGGAGCCATAATGCCGGGTACACATATCGTCACCTTATATTTAAACAACCCTGGTTATTACACCTACATGATTCAATAAAAATTTATAAATAATATTTAACAAAGAGGTTATCCGTAATTGGGTAGCCTCTTTTTGCATTGATAAAAATCGATCATAAGACAGGCTATGCTAAATTTTCTGTGGTGTAATCTTAGCCTCTAATCCGGCAGCATTTATCTGATAAAGATTTTCAAGATCTTTAGTATATTTTTAGTGGTAGCATTTATTTCTGACATGATATTTTTTTTGATTATCAACGGTAGTTTCTTTACGTTGGTTAAGTTCATTATAAAGTCTGCGGTGGAGTGCTTTTTATTTTATTTATTTGTTTAAATCCAGAAATATCTAATAAACAATTTGCGGAGCTCATGATCTAAAAAAAACATCCTTGCACGGCAGCAGCATTTAGCCACTTTGCTGTCAAACCCTGGCGGCCATCGACAACAAAAAGCATCTGGTAAGATTGTTTTTCGGCTAAAACAGGTTTGCAGAAGCCAATTGCTTCGGGTGTTAGGCGTATTTTAAAACGATAAATTTCTCAATACTGTTGATTATGAAGAAAATATGCCTAATAATAAATGATACCTTGTATATTCAATTATTTTTTCTACTACTTATTTTTAACAGTGTTATCATCTCTGGCAAACTGTAAAGTGTGTTCACAAAATATCAAATATCAAAACAATTAATGAAACCAATTTAAATAAAAGCTTGCTTTACTTTATTACTTTTAGAAAAAATAAAAATAATTAAATCAGCTCCTCCCGGATTAATGCCGGCTCAATACCTAATTAAAAATAGGGAATGGAAGAATAGATTTAAATAAACGAATTGCTAATTATAATGCAAATGCGATTTTTAGTTTCACTATTTATTTCACTTTCATTACTGGCTGCAAAAGAGCCGTTACAAAGCATGATACTCACGTTTTGCAATGCATCACTATTACGGGTGAAAGATTTACTGAGCAGATTTTATTTAGACGGAAAAGTGAGTTTACTGATTGCCAGTTTACCCGATATACCAAGGCTTAACATTGATAAATATTATCATGGTAGCGAGGCCTTACATGGTATTGTGTGGCCGGGGAAATGTACGATTTTTCTGCAGGCGATTGCCTTGGCCATTACCTGTAATCCGGAACCTCACAATGTGCTACGGCCTAATTGTATGAAGCACAAGCCCGCTGGAATGAATTGGAACAGGGTAAAAAGCAGCTGTTGGGTTTTAAAGGCTCTTATATTATTATGATGGGTGCATGTTTGCAAGATATTTGTTTAACGGAAACCTTTGTCTTGTAAAATATATTACTGCGCAAGTCCTGTATCGTTGGTTAACATCATTAAAATAATAAAATGAAAAAAGCGACATTCTTTACCGTACTTATCCTGGCACTTCAACTGGCGTTGCCTTCCCGTATTTACAGCCAGGCAGATGTTGCGGATGAATTCTTCACCAAACAATTTGAATATAACACACTGAGTGATTTTCAAAGAAAGATTTTCGATGATTTTGTTTTGGAAGAGCTACCCCAGGGAATACCCGTAGCAACAACGCTGAATGAGAAATCCGGTACCAGAAATAAAATGCGTTTGGCAGAAGCGCTATGCTTTCGTAACCAAAAGGGCGATTTTGAAAATGCGATGGTTATTATGCGATGGGTTTTTTCAATGCAGAATACTGACCTTGCCAATGAACGATATGGTGGGTTTAAAGGAGCAGTGAATGATAAGACTTATGATGATAATATGCGGGAGTTTATCGGCACGGATCTCATTACCATTTATGAAAAATTTAAAAATAAATTTTCCGCTGTTTTTAAAAAGGAGATAGAAACCTGTCTTATCCTTACAGCAAAAGGAGATATAAAGCGGAATGTAAATCCTGATTATAATAATATTGCCATCATGAGTTCGTTTATGCAGGATTATGTTGGAGCTAAGTTCAATATGCCTGATATGCAGGTCGCCGGTTTACAAAAAGCCAGGAAGATTTATGCCAATTTTCAGAAGTACAATACACTTTGCGAATACAATTCGCCCACCTACTACGGTGTTGATTTTACGGGTTTAGCTATGTGGCGTGAATTGTCTGTTTCCCCTCAATTCAAAGAAATGGGTAAGGTGCTGGAGAAAGAATTGTGGTTAGACCTATCGCAGTTTTACAATGCCCATCTGCAAAATATTTGTGGTCCCTACCTGAGAAGTTATGGTATGGACATGAAGAAATACACAGCAATTGCTGGCGTATGGATCGCAGCCGCAGTAGATGATCCACGCATTGCGACAGTACCGGCAAAAGAAGGTCCGCACAATGAATCTAACTTTATCGTTTGCGTTTTCGATCTCGGTATTTCCATGCCTAAAAAAGCATTGGAACAGTTTAAACATTTTACAGCGCCCCGTTTCTTGTCGAGAACTACTTCCAATTATTATGAAGGTGACCGGCTAAAAAAAGTAACCGCTTATATTCAGTCAAAATGGATGATGGGTGGCTTATGGGGCAACCGGAAAGTATCGCATATTTTAAGAACCGCTACCATGCACTGGCGCTCTTCCGGCAATGATATTGGCTGGCTGATGGTTCCTGGCGAAGGTAAAACCAATGTGGTGGTGGATGAAAAGCAAATGAAAATTTATCTGGCAGATACATCGGCGAAAACGTTTGAAATAATGGTGTATGCGAATGCGAAACTTCCGAAAAATTTTAAAGAGGATAGGTGGGATCTGGATACTATGCAGATAAATGTTACAACAACTATGCATAGAATAAATGCAGAAGTTATGGATAAGGAGTCTGTGCAAGACAATGTTGAAACAACTGTATACTATCCGTACATGTTTAAAATTACCTATCAAATTCCGCCCAACTGGGATGTAAAACAACCCCTGATTATTCTAACACCCCAATATTAAATGATGCTACGAAAAAAAAATCGCAAATTTATTTTACTGGCAGTATTCATCGCTGCCGGCTTGTTTACTATTTCTCTTTTCAGCCAGAATGTAAGCCACCGGGCCGATTTGCTGAAAGGCAATATTGATATACCCACTGAAAGAAAAATTAAATGGAACCAGCATTCTGTATTTGCAGATACAATCTATCAAACCTGGGCAAACCGTGCGTTAAACCCTGATGACTGTAAAGTAAACGCCCCCCGAATTATGCTAGGCAAACTTTTGTTGAAAAAGGATATTGCAGAAGTAAATGCGCTCATCCTTAAAACCCTTCCCTGGGGTGTAACGGGCTCGGTATGGGCACTGAATAAAAAGGGTGACTATGATTTTACCATGGCAATACTTTGCACCATCTTATATTTATTTGGCAACCAGCCTCATATTTTATATCCTGAAACCACACAGCACCTGGTAGATGTTTTACTGATTGAAGAAGGCGGAAAATTTCGTTACAAAACACCCAACACTGCCGGCATAGTGGATGAAACAGAAAATCATTTATTGATGACAGAGGGTTCCCGCTATTTAAAAAATCAATGGAAACGGACAAAGGGAAACAATAATCCGATGTATGATAATATCGCCAACGGAATGGAAAAGAAGTTATCCGAACTGCTCCATGAAATGCGTAATGCTGACTTATATGAATTTAATTCCATGCCTTATACAGGATATACCATTACAGGATTATTAAACCTCGAAGCATTTGCTTCAGAAAAAATCCGGAAAGATGCAAGGGATGTTTTGGACTATATGAACTACACCTATGCCATCGGCAGTTACCAGTTTAAACACTATCCTCCCATGCGCAGAAGATATGATAAAGCTTCTTTTAGTGAACTAACCAATGACTATCATTCCGTATTTATGAAATCATGGATGGCCTATCTGCCAAATCTTGCGCCAGGCCACAATGTAAATGGTTCTGATGTACATGCCATCATAGGCTCCTGTATGCCTTACAGGCCGGCAGATAAAGTGGTGGAGTTGTTATCTGATAAAGGAGATGGCTATTTTATTAAAATTGGCCATGGTGATAAAACATGTCCCGAAATTTATTCTGCCGGTAAAAAATATGTACTATCAGCAGGCGGAGCTAGCCGGGGAAAGGCTTCCGATATTGTTGCCCGGCCCATTGTGCTTTTTCTGGATGATCATACAGAAAGTTTGTCCCAATCATTCCATCTCTCAGGTCCCGGATCTGATTTTATGAAATGGAACAACACGGGTGTATATCAGAATTTTGCCTGTGCGGCTGGCCCGGTATCTGTTCCGGCAGAATATAAGCCGATAGTTGAAAATGAAAACTGGAAAATATTTAGTTACCAGTCTAATATTTTTATTGCTGTTTATTCTTCCGGTCACTGTGGAATAATTTGCCTCTTAACCGGAAACGATCCAAAGCAACTTTTAAAAAAAATAGTAGAGTCAAATGCTGATGCAAAATTATTGGGAACAAAATTTAATTTGCCCGAAAGTTATAGTATTGAATATGATTTGTTAGCATCCGATAACAAATGGGTAATTAAAGCAGTTGATGGCAAATCGGTTGACAGGGACTTTGATAAATGGCCTTTGATAGACGGAGTAATAAATAAATGACATAAGTAATTAAACTACTCAGGTTATAAATTGGTGAGTTTTTATTTTTTGCTCCCTATTGATACGATGTACAAGAGTGCGACGCCAATGAAGCTTAATTAAAAAACTATTGACGGGCTCATAAAAAACAATCACCATTTTAACCCTTGATTACTGTAATAAAATTTCAATTTAAAAATAAAACGTACATTAATATGCATACTTATTAACGAGATATCTCATCGCCTTTCACCCATCAATTTTTATGTTATGTAGGCGAAGGCATGCACACAAAAACAGGCAGAAACAATGATGCAGCGGAACAATTTCAACCCCGATGAATTTATGGAGAATGTATGATGCCCTCTACTGTTTTTTTGTAACCACCTGGGCAAAATCCCCCGGTATTCATTTACGCTTTCTACCAACCTATTCACCTAATCTTAATATTATTGAACAGCTTTGGAAATTTACAAAAAAGGAAATTCTCAATGCCCGGTATTATGATTCGCCAACATTATTTCATCAAACAATTAATACCTTCTTTCAAAACATCAACAAAGATTATTTACCTGATCTGCAAAAATTATTAACCCTCAATTTTCAGTTTTTTGATAATGACACTACACATTCTTATGAGGCGTAAAGTATAAAGTAATTATTTCTGTTTCACCTGAAATAAAACGGGCATATAATAAGGGAGGAAGGTTGTTGCTACATTTAACCAATCAAAATGAAAAAGAACCCAGAAGTAAGTCTGAAGTTACTGTTGGTGTGACTCCCGAAGATTGGGATCCAGCTACATCTTTTGTTATTGACACTAAAAGGAAAAATGTCCTAAACACCGGTATGGATAAAATGTCGGCGCATGTTGGGGAGAAATATTATTTCCAGGTTGTGTATAAGCAAAACATAACCGATGGAAACGAAAATGTAACTGGCAATTTATACAGCGAAGTAGATTCCATTCTGTTAACCCGTAGAACTACCCTTCACCTGGCATTACAAAAAATGATCCCGCCTTCAGTAATCATCAGTCACCCCTTCGTAAAATCAGTGGAGATTAAAAGCAATTATTTGGCAGATTTTTTTGGAAATCCCCGTTTCATTAAAGCAGCTATTTTACTGCCCTCCGGGTATTTTGATCATGCTGGGAAAATTTTCCCGATTTGTTATCGTGCGCCAGGCTTAAATGTAAGGGCCATTGCTTTAAACGGAATGATGAATAAAAAGGAATTTACCGATTGGTGGTTTTCCAAAGATGCACCACAGGTGATTTACGTGTTTCTTGATTCACAAGGACCTTATGGAGATACTTACCAGGTTGACTCCGAAAACAATGGTCCCTGTGGCAAAGCGTTAACCGAAGAATTAATTCCTGCTATCGAAAAACTGGTTCAGTATAACCCCGCAACAAAAATGCGCTACCTCACAGGTTATTCAACCGGTGGTTGGGTGGCACTTGCATTACAGATCTTTTATCCTGATTTTTTTGATGGTACCTGGTCTTATAGCCTGGATCGGTTGAATTTGAGCATTACGGGTTAATCAATATTTACCAGGATTCCACCATTTTCTACAACCGTTATGGATACTTACAACCCGGAAGAAGAACAACTTTAGGAGAACCTGCCTTTTCAATGAAAGACTGGATTGCCGGCGAGAATGTAAATAGCCGTACAAATGTTTACAGGGTTTCCGGTGGTGAGATTGGTGCCTATAATGCTGTATTCGGATCTAAAGGTGCCGATGGACTTCCTTCCCTGATGTTTGATCCGGTTACCGGAAAAATTGATCATGATATTGCCCGCCAGTGGGAGAAATATGACCTTAAAAAAGTGTTACAAAAAAACTGGAGTGTATTGGGGCCATAGCTTTAGGGAAAAATATGGATATGGACAGGAGATATGGATGGCCTGTATTCGAATGTTGCAACCAGGTTTTTTAAGGCCTTTATGGATTCAACGAAAAATCCAGTTTCTGATGCAAAAATATCTTTTACACCAATGGCAGGGCATACACAGGAGTGGAGTGATAAAGTGGTAATTTCAATGTTAGCGGAAAAAGCAGCGACTGCCAATAAATAAAATCTGTGCAGTGGATGGTTAGATGATCGACGCATTGCAGCAGTTATTTTGGACTTTAAATAACAGTGTATGCTTCCCTGGAAGCTAAAAAAATTAAAACAAAAAAGTATGAAAAAAATAACACTGATAATAATAGCAACGAATTGCATGGCATGTTCATTTTCCCAAATGGTTACCAAAGTAACTGATCCTGTTGAATGGGTAAATCCATTGATGGGTACAGATTCGAAAAGAGATTTTTCTAACGGTAATACTTATCCGGCCATTGCCTTACCCTGGGGCATGAATTTTTGGACACCACAAACAGGCAGCATGGGTAATGGCTGGCAATATACCTATTCGCCTGAAGTGTCACCATACGATCGTGAGGGAGTTCAAAACAAAATCAGGGGGTTTAAACAAACGCACCAGCCTTCTCCGTGGATGAATGATTACGGGCAGTTCTCCATAATGCCGGCGAGTGGAAAATTGAAGTTTACAGAAGAAGAACGGGCCAGTTGGTTTTCGCACAAAGCAGAAATAGCCAAACCTTACTACTATAGTGTTTACCTTGCTGATGCCGATATCATCACAGAAATTACACCTACGGAAAGAGCTGCACAATTTAGATTTACCTACCCAAAAGCTGACAGTTCATTCATAGTAATAGATGGGTATGCAAACGGATCTTATATTAAGGTGCTTCCCAAAGAACAAAAGATAATCGGCTATTCTACTAAGGCAACCCGAAGCGCTATTAATGGTACCAAAAACTATTTTGTAATCTATATTGATAAGCCATTCAAGGTTAGTTATACCTGGCATGATAATACACTGGCGAAAGATTCGCTTGAAATTACATCCAGCCATTCAGGAGCTGTGATCGGTTTTAGCACGCATAGGGGCGAGAAGGTGCATTTAAAAGTAGCTTCTTCCTTTATTAGCATTGAGCAGGCCGATATCAGTTTAAAAAGAGAGTTGGCCAATGATGATTTTGAAGCAACCAAACTAAAAGCAAAAAATATCTGGAACAAAACGCTGGGCCATATTGCGGTAGAAGGCGGTACGGTTGACCAGGTACGTACTTTCTATTCCTGCATGTACCGGGCTTTGTTTTTTCCCAATAAATTGTACGAGATAGATGCCAATAATCAAATCATTCATTACAGTCAGTACAATGGTAAAATTTTACCGGGGTATATGTATGGTGGTACCGGTTTCTGGGATACTTTCCGTGCATTGTATCCATTCTTAAACCTGGTATATCCTTCTGTAAATAAAGAGATGCAGGAAGGTTTGATCAACGATTATAAAGAAGGCGGATGGTTGCCGGAATGGTCAAGTCCCGGTTATGCCAACACGATGATTGGCAACAACTCTGCTTCGGTAGTATCGGAAGCTTACATTAAAGGACTTCGCGGTTACGATATCAATACTTTATATGAAGCATTATTAAAAGACGCCAACAACGAAGGCCCCATACGGGCAGTAGGCCGTGCCGGTTTTAAAATTTATAATGAACTGGGCTATTTGCCTTTTGATGGAACAGTGAAAGAATCAGCCGCCTGTACATTGGAATACGCTTATGATGATTATGCCATTTATAAACTGGCCAAAGCATTGAACAGGCCAAAGGAAGAGATTGAATTATATGCAAGGCGCAGCCAGAACTACCGCAATCTTTTTGATCCGCAAAGCAAACTGATGCGTGGTAAAAACAAAGATGGCAGCTTTCAGTCTCCTTTCAATCCTTTTAAATGGGGTGGTGCTTTTACGGAAGGAAACAGTTGGCATTATTCCTGGTCGGTTTTTCATGATGTACAAGGTTTAATTGACCTGATGGGAGGAAAGAAAATATTTACAGATATGCTTGATTCTGTGTTTGTGATGCCGCCGGTATTTGATGAAAGTGCATACGGCAGAGTGATTCATGAAATACGTGAAATGCAGGTGGCCGGTATGGGGCAGTATGCACATGGCAATCAACCCATTCAGCACATGATTTACCTGTACAACTATGCGGGTGAGCCCTGGAAAACACAATATTGGGCAAGAGAAGTAATGAACAAATTGTATAAACCCACGCCGGATGGCTATTGTGGTGATGAAGACAATGGACAAACTTCTGCCTGGTATCTGTTTTCGGCTCTTGGCTTTTATCCTGTTTGCCCGGCCAGTGATCAATACGTGTTGGGTGCGCCGTTATTTAAAAAAGCAACGATCACATTGGAAAATGGAAAAAAAATAGTGATCAATGCATTAGCAAACAGTGCAGTTAATTTGTATGTTCAAAAGCTGCAGGTAAACAACCTACCCTATAACAAAAACTGGCTCAGTCACAGCGGGTTGCAAAATGGTGCACAATTAAACTTTACCATGGGAGCTGCACCTGAAAAAACAAGGGGTACGAAGGCTGTTTCAGTTCCTTATTCTTTTTCAACTGATACTGAAAATCCATTGCGTAAAAAATAAACCAGTAAGAAAGGTTTAGCTAAAAGCGAGCAATGCTTTCATCAGATATCTTTTAAATGACATACTTTGCTATTGTAAACTTAAAAGACTTTGAGTTTTTTTAATTATTTCGATGTGTAGTCATTCGCTGGATCAACCATTCGGTTAGCTTTTTTGTGTTAATGCGTTTTTGTATTATCTGTTTAGCAGTTCGTTTACAATATACCCGTTGCAGATACATGGGTCGTCTATGGCAAATACAGTTCCCTTGCCATATTGGGAAGTTGCCTGAATGATATTCAATTTGTCTTCAACCAACGCCTGCTCTGGTGGTTTTACAGAAAGTATCGAAATCACTTTTAGCCCAGATAGCAGCATTCACTCGTGTATTTCTCGGCGTTATAATCAGGTAATTGCGTTAGCTGGTCACAAACTCTTTTTTATAAGTAAGTGGACTTTTACCGGTAATTTTTTTAAAGTATTGGTGAAAGCTGGTAAAATTGTGAAAGCCGCTTTCGAAGCACACTTGCTTGATGCTGAAGTTATCTTCTATCAGTAATTTGCAGGCATGCCCTACACGCAGCTCAATCAGGAATTGCGAATAAGTTTTACGCGTACGCGATTTGAAGAAGCGGCAAAATGAGTGAGGGCTTATGTTTGCTACGCCTGCAATTTCACTCAGCGCAATCTTATCCCTAAAATTTTTCACAGAATATTCATAGATATCGTTGATCCTGTTCTTTTCACTATCAACAAGATCATAGCTGAAACCGATGGAAGATAGCGTGGTAACATCCTTGCACCTGGCAATCAAGTCAAGTGCAGTTAGCAGCAATACAAGGCGTTGAGGGCCTTCGGCTTCTAACAATTGTTGCATCAGCATGGCTACTTTTTTTGCCGTTTCGCCATAAATATGTAAGCCATGTTTCCCCTTCTCCACCATTATTTTGATAGAGGCATTTTCCGGCAGTTGTAAAAAATTATCACCCCAGAAGTCTTCACAAAAATGCACTACCCTGGTATCTGCATAGCGTGTTGGCTGGTCGCCAAAATACTCATCATCGAAGCGCCAGTAATGCGGCAGGTTAGATCCTACCAGTACCAGGTCGCCATCGTTGAAACGCTCAATGCTGTCTCCTACAAATTGCATTCCTTTTCCTTTATCAAAGTGAATAAGTTCCACTTCTGTGTGGTAATGCCAACGGTTGTTTACATGCGGCACAAGGTCGCGCCGTACACTGAATGAATAGTTAGGCTCTTTAAAAACCTTTAGTAATTGTGGCAGCATTCAATAATTTTTGGGAAAAGATGAACAATTATATCTATTCCAATTTACCTTTTTTTAATACAATCTGCTTAATTTTTTATTGAGTAAAAAATGGATAATCAGCCATTTGGTATCAAACGAATGATTTCCGTATTTTGAAATGTGCTGATGGTCAATTGTTTTGTGGGGTAATATTTACTTTTAAACACAAAACCATTGTCATCTCAACACTGGTTTCGATGATATTTAATTTCATGGATGGCCTATCAGCAAGGTTTGTAGCGATCGCGTTGATTCCAATACATTATAATTACACATCTAAACTGCGCTGCTGCATAAAAACTACCTGCACCATTCGTTATTAATCATTTAAAAAACAAGAATTGACAGTGTGTGTATTTGTCTTTTTGCACTTGTCTTTTTAGTAAAATATCTTCTTTCTTTTATTACCTTTTCTTAAACACCTTGCTGATATAGCTTACAAATTTGCGACTACTGCTAAATTTTTAAAGCCATGCTAATTCAATTATAATAAAAGAACCCATGGTGTAATATCCTGAAACCGCTTTCCACAAAGCGTTACAGCTTTATCTGTTTAAATACGGAACAATAGTTCCAGACCAGCACACCTTTAAATAATTCTAAAAAAAACCGAAAAGTACGCGTTCTTGCAAAAAATTGGCAATTCATTAAGCTAAATAATCAACTGCTTGGAAATGGATTTTGAATACTTTATTTTTATTGAACGATTGATATTTAAAGTTTTGTTGCGATGATTGTAAGTTTAAAAGCTGTAATGATCATTTTCATTTTTCCACCAAAAATAAATTGCTATGAAAATTTTTTTGATGCCCGGCTTACGGACAGTTCTAAAAAAGGCAGCGATGAATCGTCGCTTCCGTCTCCAGATGCTCTTGCTGATCTTCCCTTTTTTCTTCTTTTCCAGCCTCCAGGCGCAACAATCCGTTACAGGTAAAGTCATTGCTGGCGATAGGGCAGCTATGGGCGCTACCATATTGGTAAAAGGCTCTTTAATAACTACGCAAACAGACGACAACGGGGTATTCACCATCAGTGCGCCTGCCAATGCTACTTTGGTAGTAACGTTTGTAGGTTTCGGTTCAGAAGAAGTGAAGGTGACAAAGGCACCCCTCAATATAGAGCTACAAGCTTTGAACCAGCAAATGAACGAAGTAGTGGTAATTGGGTATGGCTCGGCAAAAAAGCGTGACCTTACTGGTGCGGTAGCAAGCATTAAAGGAGACGATCTTAGAACTGGTACCGCGGCAGATGCATCTGGTTTATTGCAAGGTAAAGCTGCAGGCGTGGTAGTACAGAATAGTGGTGGTGCTCCCGGCCAGGCACCAGCTATAGTTATCAGGGGTTCTGGTACTTTTGGCAATGATCAGCCATTGTACATCATTGATGGTATGATTGCTTCTTCCATGTCTTTTATCAACCCCAATGATATTGCTTCTATCGAAGTGTTGAAAGATGCATCGGCAGCTGCTATCTATGGCAGCCGGGCTGCAAACGGGGTTGTGTTGGTTACTACAAAAAGTGGCACTACCGGTGAAATTAAAATAAACTTCAGTGCAAAATATGGTTCGCAAAGTCCTACCAATAAATTGAATTTTTTAAATGCCCGCCAGTATGCCGATTGGAACAACCAGGCGCATGACAATGATGGTACGCCACGTGGCCCGCTGAACGATAATCTTTTTAACCCTAAAATAAATACAGACTGGCAAAGCCTTTCCTTAGGCAAAGCGCCATTGAGCGATTATAACTTAAGTGTTTCGGGTGGTGGCCAGTTTTCCAGATTTTTTTTATCTGGAGAATATTTTGATCAGAAAGGTATCGTAGTAGATTCACGTTTTAAACGGTACGCAGTAAGAGCCAACTCTTCTTTTACCAAAGGAAAGTTTAAGCTCACCGAAGCATTGTCTATATCAAGGTCTGTTAATAACCCCAATACTTATTTTGGCAGAGAAAGAGGGGAGTTGCCCATTATGCCAGTGTACGATAGCACCAAATTAGGTGGCTTTGCCGGGCTGGAACCCGCAGCAGCAGGCGTTAACAGAATCATCAACTGGTATGGCAGGGCCTTGCTGGATAATAACCTTTACACCACCGACCAGGCATTGGGCAACGTAGGGCTCGAATATGAAATCATCAAAGGATTGAAATATAAGATGAACCTCGGCATAGATTATTCCATGTATCATGCATTCGATTATTCGCCCGCTTTTTTCATGAGTACTTCACAGGAAGCCAGTCAGGATCAGTCTACGTTGAATGAAGGCTTTACCCGCAGTCTTACTACTTTAGTAGAGCATACGTTGAACTACTCCAATTCTTTTGGCTACCATCACCTGGAATTATTGGCAGGCTATACTTCGCAAACAGGCAATGCACGTACTGTTGGCGCCAATGCCGATACTTATCCTTCAAATCTGTTGCAAGTAGTTGATGCGGCATCCAACAGGCTTGCCAATGGCAACTTGCAGGAAGCGGGACTTCAATCCATTTTAGGCAGGTTTACCTACAATTATAAATCAAAGTATTTGTTAACGGCAACGTTACGGCGTGATGGTTCTTCTAAGTTCCGTTATCCTGCAAATACCTACGGCAACTATCCTTCGTTCTCTGTTGGCTGGCGACCTACCGAAGAGAAGTTTTTTCCGGAGAACAGCATCATTAGTGACCTCAAATTGAGAGGTAGTTATGGCACTTTGGGATCTCAGAATATTGATAACTACATCACTAGTTCAACACTCAACATCAACTCTGGCTATTATTTTGCAGGTGGCGTACAGAATGGTGTGGGTCTTACTAATTTTTCTAACCCGGATATCAAATGGGAGTCTTCAAGAACGACAGATTTTGGTACAGACATCAGTTTGCTGAAAGGGAAGATACTAATCACGGCAGATTATTTTAACAGGCGTTCTTACGATATTCTTGCGAGTATACCGATACCAATCTATGGTGGCGCAGGCAGCAGTCTTACAAAAAATGCGGCTTCAGTAAGCAACAAAGGTTTCGAATTATCTGCCACCTACAATCATCAGAACGGCAACAAAGGCGATTTTAAATATTCCATCACCGGCATCTTTACTGCCATTAAAAACAATGTGATAGCACTGGGCGATGGCGTTAGCCCTATTACAGGTGGTGGCTTTACTCAAGAAAGTCTTACTGCTACCCGTACGGATGTTGGCCACCCCATTGGAAGCTTTTGGGGATACCAGGTGTTGGGTATTTATCAAACAGCAGACGAAGTTGCCAAGGACGGGCGCACGGATGCAAGGCCCGGTGACTTTAGGTTTAGTAAAGACCAGACCTGGCTGGGCAGCCCTTTCCCTAAGTTTGACTATGGCATAACTTTCAATGCATCTTACAAAAATTTTGATATGAATATGTTTTGGCAGGGCGTACAAGGCAACAAAGTATGGAACGCTAAAAGGGCCTGGCAATATACCTTTGATTACGGCAGCGGAAAGTTGACAGACGTGATGAGCGCATGGACTCCGCAAAATACCAATACAAATATGCCCAGGGCATCTTTCATTGATCCTGCAAACAATAAAAGATCTTCTTCTTTTTATGTAGAAGATGGCTCTTATTTAAGGTTGAAGACCTTTAGCATCGGTTACAATCTTCCGGCCACTGCAGTAAATAAATTAAAGATCACCAGCGCACGTTTTTATATCAGCGCACAGAACCTGATTACCCTCACGAAGTACAGAGGATACGATCCTGAAGTTGGCCGCAGCGACCTGACAGGGCTGTTCAGTGTTGGCGTGGATGTGTCCGCTTATCCGCAGGCAAAATTAATTAGTGCAGGTATTGATCTATCATTCTAAATAAGTGTTTTATGAAAAAAATATTTTTAAGTAACAAAGTTTTCAGGCTCTTTATAATTTTTATATGCCTGGTTGCTATGCCTGCATTATTGCAGAACTGTAGCAAAAAAAATCTGGATGTAACCAATCCGAATGCCTTGCCAATAACCGCTTTTTGGAAAACAGAAAGTGATGCCGAAAAAGGATTAGTGGCCTGTTATGGTCCGCTTACAAGCATACAGGGATGGGGCCGCATGTTAGGCGCTATCCTCACCATACAAAGGGGCGATGACGTGAATCCCTTTCCCAGTACAGGTGTACAGGATGTAGGTACTTTTTTATCCACGCCCGTAGATGGCCGTGTAGGCGAAGGATGGGGCGAGTTAAACGCTATTGTTGCACGTGCCAATGCCGTTATTTTCAATGTGCCAAACATTGCGATGGAGGATGCCGTGAAGACAAGGATATTAGGCGAAGCTTATTTTATGAGAGGTCTTGCACATTTTTATTTGCTCAACATGTGGGGCAATATTCCGCTCATTTTAAAACCTATCCAGGCCGTGAACGACCTTTTTATTACTCAGGCGCCACAGGCCGATGTTTGGGCTTCTATTACAGCGGATTTT
This sequence comes from Ferruginibacter sp., assembly GCF_014377975.1. Lineage (GTDB taxonomy): Bacteria > Bacteroidota > Bacteroidia > Chitinophagales > Chitinophagaceae > Ferruginibacter. Next base: position 14,220 of record NZ_JACMOO010000038.1, on the reverse strand, counting down.
AAAGATGCACAAAGCCGTTTGCCTGAAACAGTAGCCGCAAAAGATATCGGCAGGGCAACCTGGGGTGCGGCTACTGCCATGCTTGGCAAGGCTTACCTGTTTACAAAAAAATGGACAGATGCTGCAGCGGAGTTCAAGAAGATAATTGATAAGCAGGCGTTGTATCAACTGGTACCGAATTACCAGGATAATTTTTTGGAAACCACCAACAACAATGCAGAATCAATTTGGGAGTTGCAGTATCAAAGTACGCCTACCGGCAACTGGGGAACAAGCGGTACGGCCAATCCGTTACGGGGCCAGGCATGGGAGGCCGATGTTGCTCCGGTAGGGTATACCAGCCAGGGAACCACCACCGTTAATCAATGGGTTTTCGACCTGTTCATGGAACAAAAAACAAAGGATAATAAAATTGATCCAAGGGCTTACGCTACTATCAACTGGGATTACCCGGGAGCAAAAGTTTATCAGGATGATTTTCAAAAAGCATTGAATGGTGCCAATAGAAACAAAATATGGATACGCAAATATCTTAACTACGAAAGAACAAGTTCGCTTACGCCGGGCAGTTGGGGCTATGCCAACAATAACCGCAGAATGATACGTTTAGCCGATGTGCTGCTAATGTATGCAGAAGCTGTAAATGAGGCTGGTAGCGCCGATACAGATGCTTACGGTGCAATTAACAGGGTGAGGGCAAGGGCCAACATGCCAGATATTACGCCGGCGCTGGGGCAAGATGCGTTTCGTACAGCGGTAAGAAGAGAGCGTGCACTTGAGCTTTCACTGGAAGGCGACCGGGTGTTTGATTTGTTGAGATGGGGTACTATGGCGGATGTGTTTGCGGCACATCCTGAATACCGTTCCAACAGTGGTGGCATATTTATAAAAGGCAAACACGAGTACCTGCCGATACCTCAAAACGACATCAGTGCTAATCCAAAAATTAAACAAAATAACGGGTATAATTGATGGTTGATGGTTGATGGTATGTAGGTTCAACAATTGGGTATACTGCAAGGGACAACTGCGGTAAACTGTTACCTAAGATGAATATATTTCGCATTGAAGCACCAGGGATAGAAGCAAGTACCCCGTAAAGCGCCGTATATTTTTTGATAAAAAAGTAAACTGTTCAATGGGCGCTGCGGAGTACTTGTGGATAGCCCGCCCGGGTGCCCGGATAAAACTTCTCTTTATTTGCTGTAGATTTAACTGGTTGGAAAGTTTCTTATTTTAATGGTTACCCGTCGTATTTTTTACTGGCCTGGATTTCAAATAAGGGTTGATAAAACTACAGATGTAAAGCGCAGTAATTAATATACTTAAATGACTCTTATGAAAAAAATACAAAGACTTTTTTCTTTACTGTTTTTGTTGATGGCGTTGTTATTTACCGGAATATCGGTGAATGCGCAAGCCAAACTTTCTATCGGCAGGGAGACTGCCCGGCAAAAGGAAAAACGCATGCAATGGTGGACAGAAGGGCGTTTCGGCATGTTCATACACTGGGGACTGTATGCGTTGCCTGCACGCCACGAATGGGTAAAGAACCGTGAACGAATTAACAATGAAACGTACCAGAAATATTTTGACGAGTTCAATCCTGATTTATTTGAACCAAAAAAATGGGCCAAAGAAGCCAGAGCGGCAGGTATGAAATATGCAGTGCTTACCACCAAGCACCATGAAGGATTTTGTTTGTTCGATAGCAAGTACACAGATTATAAAGCAACCAACACAAGCGCTAAACGCGACCTTGTAAAAGAGTATGTAGATGCCTTTAGGGCCGAAGGGATAAAGATTGGTTTTTATTATTCACTGATAGATTGGCACCATCCGGATTTTACCATCGACAAGTACCATCCGCTAAGACCTGCCAACGACGACGATACTGCCGCTTACCCTGCATTGAACAAAGGAAGAAACATGGCCATCTATCGTAAATATCTTTACAATCAGGTAACAGAACTGTTGAGCAATTATGGCAAGATAGATATCCTCTGGCTTGATTTTTCTTATCCTGGTAAATTAGGAAAGGGCAAAGATGACTGGGATGCGGTAAACCTGTTAAAACAGATAAGGAAACTACAGCCTGGAATTATTGTAGACAACAGGCTTAACCTGGAAGATTATACAGATGGTGCAGACTTTGTAACGCCGGAACAAGTAAGCACGAAAGAGCTTGAAAAGTATAAAGGCAAAGTGTGGGAAACTTGTCAAACGTTTTCCGGTTCCTGGGGTTATTATCGGGATGAAGATACCTGGAAAACACATCGGCAGCTTCTTGATTTATTAATTACTTCTACCAGCAATGGCGGCAACCTTATTTTAAATGTTGGCCCTACTGCCCGGGGCGAATTTGATTACCGTGCCAACAATGCATTGGATAGTATGGCGCAATGGATGCATGCCAACAGTAAAGCTATTTACAATTGTACCTATGCACCAGAAACATTTTTAGTTCCGGATAACGATAAACTTACGTATAACGCAGCCACAAAGCGACTGTACGTGCACCTCTTCGAATATCCTGCTTCCGGTACGCTTACCTTGAAAGGGTATAAAGGCAAGATAAAATATGCGCAGTTTCTTCACGATGATTCTGAGTTGCAATACAAAGAAGACGGTAACGACCTGATACTAACCATTCCAATAAAGAAGCCACGCTTTGAGATACCTGTGGTGGAACTGGTGTTGAATTAAGTATGCTGGAATTACTATCTATCTATCTTTTTAAGTACATTCAGCAATGCTTTAATGTAACATCATGAAAAGTAAATTTTTGCATTTTTATTTGCTAGCTGTCATGGTGCTTTTTTTATGTACTTGTAAAAACGGAGAGGATGCGCTTTTTAAAAAACGATCACCTGGCAGCACAGGCATTCATTTTTCCAATACCATCACCGAAAATGATTCGGTCAATATCCTTAGCTATTATTATTGTTACAATGGCGGCGGCGCAGGTATCGGCGATTTTAATAATGATGGTCTGCAGGATGTATTTTTTACCGGTAATATGGTTTCCTCAAAATTATACCTCAATAAAGGCAAACTGCAGTTTGAAGATGTAACGCAGGCTGCCGGGGTATCTACCAGCGACTGGATAATGGGCGTATCTGTAGTAGACATCAATAACGATGGCTGGCTGGATATATACCTGAACGTTGCCGGGCCCAACAATATGCACAAGCACCATAACCTTTTGTTTATTAACCAGGGGTTAAAAAATGGGGCTATTTCTTTTAAAGAGGAAGCCACTGCCTATGGTTTAAACGATAGTTCTTTTTGCGTGCAGTCTGCATTTTTTGATTACGACAGGGATGGCGACCTTGATATGTACCTGCTTACAAATGATGTGGATGGGGTTGAAAAAACTTTTGTGAATCCGTCTGCTTATCCCATTACCAGAGGCCGCACGGCCGACCGCTTGTATGAGAATATTGGTGACTCAGACGGCCATCCTATCTATAGGAATGTGTCTAAACAGGCAGGCGTAACCGAAGAAGGTTATGGTCTTGGGTTGGCCATTGCAGACTTCAATGGAGATGGCTGGCCCGATGTATACGCCTCTAATGATTTTATGCCAAACGACCAGTTGCTCATCAACCAAAAAAATAAAACTTTTAAGGAATGCGCAGCACAAAGTATGCGGCACCAGACTTACAATGGCATGGGTGTAGATGTGGCTGATATTAACAACGATGCAAAGCCTGATATTATGGTATTGGATATGTTGCCACAAAACAACGAGCGCAGGAAAACAATGATTGCGCGGACGGATAACGAGAATTTTTTGTTGCGGCAAAAAGCTGGTTATGTAGATGAATATATGCGCAACACATTGCAGTTGAACCAGGGAAACGATGCAACAGGCACTACTTATTTTTCAGACATTGCGCAGCTTGCCGGCGTTAACGCAACAGACTGGAGCTGGAGTGTTTTACTGGCAGATTTTGACAATGATGGCTGGCGTGATAGCTACGTTACCAATGGGTTTGCAAAGAATATAACCGACCTTGATTTTTTAAGTTACAATGCGGATAATAACACTTTTGGTACCGTGGAAAACAAAATAAAAAGTACCAGAGATATGCTGGATAAATTGAAAGGAATACATATATCCAACTATATTTTCCGGAACAATCAGCATTTAGGTTTTGACGACGTAACAGAAAAATGGGGCTTACAAAATGCTTCTTATTCCAACGGGGCCGTCTATGCGGATCTTGACAATGATGGTGACCTTGATTTAATAACCAACAATATCAACGAAGCCGCATCGGTATATGAAAACAAAGCAAACGAAAAAGAAGATAAAAATAATTACCTGCAGATTGCACTGAAGGGAAACAATAAAAATCTAAATGGCATTGGTGCCACCATCAATCTTTATTGTGGCAGCGAAAGATTCTATGCGTACAATTCACCTGTTAAAGGCTACCTGTCCAGCATGAATGCGCCGCTTAATTTTGGAGTTGGCAAACATACTATCGTTGATTCAGCCATCATTACCTGGCAAGATGGAAAGGTAGAGCTGCTAAAGAATGTAAAGGTGAATCAGTTATTAAAAATTGAGTACAGCATGGCTCAGGAAAAGCAGACACCGAATCTTACTGAACAACCTTTCTTTGTTGCAGCCGGCAGCCGGTATAATATCCATTATAAGCATATCGGAAACGGGTACAATAACTTTAATGAAGGGTCTTTGTTGCCTGGCGTTTATTCAAAGAAAGGACCAGGTATTGCCGTTGGAAGGGTGGGTGACAGGAATGGGCCAGGATTTTTTATTGGAAGTGCTGTTGGTAATGCAGGCACTTTATTTACGCTGGCAAACACTGGCATCTTTACACAAAAAAAATTAGATACCGCAGATATAAAACATGAAGACATGGGATCTTTATTTTTTGATGCTGACAATGATGGAGATGACGATTTGTATGTAGTAAGCGGGGGCAATGAGTTTAAACAAGCGCCTGGCGCATACCAGGATAGATTGTACCTCAATGATGGAAAGGGCAACTTTACTAAAAATGAACAGGCATTGCCACCAATATTATCCAGCGGTAGTTGTATTGTTGGTGCTGATTTTGACAAAGATGGCGACATTGATTTATTCAGGGCGGGTGGTATTGTACCAGGAGCATATCCACAGGCGCCGCGTAGTTATTTGTTAAGAAACGATCATGGAAAATTTGTTGACGTTACCCAGGAAATTGCTCCGGAACTGATGGAAATAGGCATGGTGACCTCGGCAGTATGGAGCGATTTTGATAATGATGGATGGGTAGATTTGATTGTAGTGGGCGAGTGGATGGCACCCACTTTTTTTAAAAATGAAAAGGGTAAACTTGTAAACATCAGTAAGTATACCGGGCTTAAAAATACAAACGGCTGGTGGTCGAGCATCTACCCGGTAGATATTGATAATGATGGGGACATAGATTATATTATTGGCAATATGGGCACCAATATCGATTACAAGCCATCTAAGCATGAACCGTTGGAATTGTTTTATGATGATTTTGCTGGTAACGGAAAAAAGCAGGCGGTCATGTCTTCTTACGTCATGGATGAAGCCGGAGAAAAAAAGCGTTACCCATTCAGTTTTCGGGATGACCTTTTTAGGGTGATGCCTGCATTAAAAAAGCAATTCTGGAACTACGGCTTATTTGGCAGCGCAACACTGGATGATATTTTTAAGCCGGAAGCTTTAGCAAAAGCGGCCCATTTTCAGGCAGATCTTTTTGATAACTGCATCCTTGAAAATAAAGGTGGTGGAAAGTTCGCTATCAGGCCATTGCCTGTAGAAGCACAGCTATCCTGCATTAATGGCATTATGGCAAGCGACTATGATGGTGATGGCAATATAGATTTAATAGTGGCGGGCAATACGCACTCCAGCGAAGTGGTATATGGCTGGATGGACGCTTCTTTAGGAGTACTGTTAAAAGGGGATGGCAAGGGTAATTTTGCTGCGGTGCCGCCACAGCAAAGCGGTTTGTTTTTAAGTGGCGATACAAAGGGTATTGCACGTTTGTATGATAATAAGGGCAACCAAATAATTATTGTGGCAGTAAATGGCGATAGCCTTAAAGTAATATGTCCGGCAAAAAACGCAACAGCAAAAATATTTTATGCAGCTCCGCTGGATGCTTACGCAACCATCACTTTTAAAGATGGGCACGTAGCCCGGCAGGAGTTTTATTACGGAGATGGTTACCTGTCGCAATCAGCAAGAGCCATTCAAATAAATGGTCTTATAAAGTCAATAGCAGTAACCAATTCAAAAGGCAATAACCGAAATATTCAATTTTAACTTATCACGCTTAAAATACAAAAAAATGAAAAAAACAGGCTTACTTTTTTTAGTGCTTTGCTCCGTTTGTATAGCTACTGCACAACAGTTTGAGCCAAATTGGGCATCGCTTAATAAACGTAAAATGCCGGAATGGTTCCAGCAGGATAAGTTTGGGATTTTTATCCATTGGGGCGTGTATTCAGTTCCATCTTTTGCACCTGTAATACCTAATAGCGGGCTTAGTTATGCAGAGTGGTATTGGTACCAGCTGAATGCAAAACAAAAAGATTTTGTGGCTTTTCATAACAAGAATTATGGGGAAGATTTTCAATACCCACAATTTGAGAAACAGTTTAAGGCAGAGATGTTTAATCCGGAGCAATGGGCCGATGTGTTCAAAAAATCAGGCGCTAAGTATGTGGTGCTTACATCCAAGCATCATGAGGGGTATTGCTTATGGAACAGTGCCGAAGCCGACCGGGATTGGGGCCACCCGTGGAACGCTGTAACAGGTTCGCCAAAGCGGGATCTATTGGGCGATTTAAGTACCGCGGTAAGGGCTGCAGGCTTAAAGATGGGCTACTATTATTCGCTGTATGAATGGTTTAATCCGTTATGGCTGAGTGACAAAAAAAAGTATGTATCCCAGCACATGATACCGCAGTTTAAAGACCTGGTTACAAAATATAAGCCGTCCATTATTTTCTCTGATGGAGAATGGGAACTTTCTGACACAGCCTGGAAAAGCGAAGAGCTATTGGCCTGGTTGTACAATGAATCGCCGGTGGCAAAAGAAGTAGTAGTCGACGATCGGTGGGGAAGCAATACCCGTGGCAAGAATACCGGTGCAACTTACACCACTTCAGAATATGGCAGCGGCATGGATGCAAGCGTAACCTGGGAAGAAAGCCAGGGCATCGGCCATTCGTATGGTTATAACAGAAACGAAAAACTGGAAGATTATAAAAGCAGTCACGACATTATTTTAGTGTTAGCAGATATCGTTTCGAGAGGTGGTAATTTATTGTTAGACATTGGGCCCACTGCAGATGGACGCATACCTGTTATCATGCAACAGCGCCTTACTGATATGGGTACATGGCTACAAACCAATGGCGAAGCAATCTATGGTACCAGGGCCTATAAACAATCTTACCAGTGGAGCCCGGGCAAAAAGCCGGAGAAGCAGGGCGAGGCTTTCATGTCGGGCTATAGCATCAGCGATTTAATAAAGCCTGCTAAAGACAAAGCGCACATCGAATTATTTTTTACCACCAGGGGCAAGGATTTGTATTGTGTGGTGCCGGCTTATACTCCTCAAATAAGGCTGAGAAATTTCAAGGCTTCAGCCGGTGCCGTGGCAAGCATATTGGGTTGCAACAAACCGTTGGTGTTGAAACAATCCGGCAATGATTGTGTCATCGATATTTCCAGGTTAGCACCAGGCGATATACCTGCAGAATTATTTGTGGTGAAAATTAAAAACACCTTGTAGGCTATAATAATTGTTACAGATATTTTATTAAATTTATCTTCCCGTATCTTTTAAATTTTTAATGATGGCTAACTATAAAGTTAATGGGGTACGTAAATGTTTACAATACCTGACCACCATGGACAGGATGGTAAATGTGATCCCCAATTTATTACCGGCTACGCTATTAATAATGGCCATAGAATGAATACAACCGATAAGCTGGAAGCCACCTTTCATCAAATAAAAAAGCAGGTAAACACTATACCTGTTATACAGCTTACTACATCACCAGCAGAAAATTATTTTCCTGATAAAAATCAATTATATGCCTTCAATCACCAGCAAGTCGTACCGTTTTGCTTTCATTCTTATTACCTCTTTATTTTTTTTATGGGGCTTTGCGCATAACCTGGATCCTGTGCTGATACCACATCTAAAAAGATCGTTTACACTTACTACCACTCAGTCTACATTAGTTGATTCAGCAGTTTTTATAGCCTATTTTATTATGGCACTACCGGCCGGGTTTATCATGAAAAAGTATGGTTATAAGATAGGCATCATTACAGGTTTATTGCTTTTTGCAATTGGCTGTTTCTTATTCATACCCGCAGCAAATACCCAATTGTACAGTTTCTTTTTAGTGGCCCTGTTCATCATTGCTTGTGGATTAACTATTTTAGAAACGGCTGCGAATCCTTATGCGTCTTCATTAGGACCGCCAGAAACCTCTACGCTACGACTTAATTTTTCTCAATCATTCAATGGGCTTGCAACAGCATTAGCACCTGCAATTGGGGTAAGAATAATATTGACTAAGGGCTTTTCGGACGAGCAGTTAAATGCCATGACCGAATCTGCAAGGAAAATAGCATTGGCATCAGAAGCATCCAGCGTTAAACTGCCTTACTTTATTTTGGGATCAATATTGGTTTTAGTAGCTGTTATTTTTGCTTTTACCAAGTTGCCTGTTATTCAAAAGGCAGAAGGCCATGTTGCAGGAAAAAATATTTTACATGCCTTTAAGTATCGGCACCTTTCCTGGGCTGTGGCATCGCAGTTTGCTTATGTGGGCGCACAGGTTTGTGTTTTCAGTCTGTTTATTTTATATGCTCCAAAATCTGCAGGAATTACTCAGGTGGAGGCAGGTGATTATTTATCTGTGTGTGGAATAGCGTTTTTGATTGGCCGGTTCCTGGGAACTTTTTTAATGAAATACATCCAGCCTCAAAAGCTGCTTGCTTTGTATGCTGTTATCAATGTTCTGTTGTGTATAGTAGCTATTGCAGGACACGGCTTCGTAACTGTTTATGCCGTTATTGGCATCTGTTTTTTCATGTCCATCATGTTCCCTACAATTTTTGCCCTGGGTATAAAAGATTTAAAAGGCGATACCGAATTTGGCAGCAGCCTCATCATCATGAGTATTGTCGGAGGTGCTATATTGCCACGAATATTCGGTTATATCAGCGATGGTACAGGTAATATTCAGTATGGCTACATCGTGCCACTGGTATGCTTTATTGTGATTTTTTTCTTTGGATGGAAAGGGTATCGGGTGATTGAAAAAAGCCAATTGTAAAATTTGCACTCAACATCAAATACTATCTCCTGAATTTAAATCTATAAAGGAAATTATGTAAAAAAACGCTACCTCATAACTGGTATTTATAAATTTACGTTTGATGTGCTGAATTGTATGCACTCGCTTAATGCCTGCCTGCTGTAACCAACCTTTAAAATTGCTTGCCACAAGGCCAGGCAATGGGATTATTTCAACCATCCAGTTTGTTGGCATAAATTAAAAAGTATCCAGTGCTCTATTTATTGTATAAGTCATGCGATTAAATTGGTTAATTTGAATTGAAAGAATACAAAAAATTATAAAATATTGAGCCAAATTTCTCCCATAAGTATTCTATAATTCTTTAAATTTTATTCCTCCCCATCTCATCTGGATACAATTGATATACCGGATCACTTTGCCAATATTGTTTGGTATCAATATCCATCATGCTTAGTTTACCCGTAAAGGCAGCACCGGTATCTAAGTTCCATACATCGCAGGCCTGCATGGGTGTGTCTGTATCATAATACAAGGTGGGTGTATGACCAATATAAATTTCATGAAAGAGCTTGAGTCTTTTTGGAAAGAAAATAGAACCAGGTTTTATATGTTTGTTTAAAGAGATAGCCGTTTCCCACAGTGTTCTGTCTAAAGTTACATTAGCGGGATTCAATTCTTTTTGCGGACCATAGTTAGCAGTAAAGCCGGCATGAACGAATAACCTGTTTTGTTCATCAATTAAATAGTAGGGCATTTGTTCAAAAAAAATAAGATGATTATTCCTGGTGGCAGCATTGGTATCCGCATAACTGTTCAATGTTTCTTCACCTCCATGCATAAGCCAGGTAGTGTCTATTGTACCGCCACTCAACCATTCCTCACACCATATATCATGATTGCCTTTTATAAATATACATTCATGACTTTTTTTAAGGGCAAGCAGGAAGTCCACTACCGCAGCAGATTCACTCCATCCATCTACATAATCGCCGAGAAAGATGAGTTTATCGGCAACCACAACATTGGCTTTTTCCAATAACTGGCGCAAAGCCTTCAATCCTCCATGTATATCTCCTATTACTAAAGTTCGTTTCATTTTTTAAGTATTCAGAAGGTATCACATTTGCATTGTAAATTGAATTGGAGCGTTGCAAATGAAATACCAATCATCTTCCTGCATAACTTTAATAGCAGAATAACCGCATGGTATTTCTGCTTAAGCGCATAAAATTATTTCTTTATAAAATTACACCACGATTGTTATTTTATTCACAGTTGTTAGGGTCCTGCAAACCCCGGGTTTTTGACGCACTTGCGTCTGTTTAAAAGATGCATCTTTTGGTGCAAATTTTCAAATGTCTGTAGAACAGATAAAACAATCACAACAGGCATCATCCCGGATACTTTATAATTTTTTGATCAGAAGGCTCAAAAATAAATAATTCTTAAAAAGCTTTTTGGTAGATGATTTGATGGATGGTACGTAGATAAAAAAATAATTATGAAAAATACAATCTTCATCGCCATGTGTACCAGTATAGTTTTAGCTGCATGCGGCAACCAGACTTCAGATAATCATTCTAATGCTGTTAATAGCAGCGGTATGGAAACCGATACTGTACAAAAAGGAAAAACGTCTATCGGAACCGGTAATCCAGGTGTTCGAAATGACGGCAATACAGCGTCAGGTACCAGCAATGCCACAGGTAATGATACCTCCGCAATTGGCACCAACCGCTCTGTTACAAAAGATAGTATTAATATGAAAGACACCGGTAGAAATAAACTCAGCAATTCAAAACCTAAAAAATATTAAAACGCTTTTTTAAAAAAAGCACTTAGGAAATATAAAAAAAGTTTAAAAAATACTGCCCTGTCAACATCAGATTTGGAGGTATGTATGTGTATATAAAATAACCTCAGCCAACTTTTAATAAAAACCAAAAGTTTATCGCAGTCTTTTAAAAAGCTTCCGCTAATTAAATTTAAAAAAAGTGCTTTCACATAATTAACAGAAGATGATTTATTCTTAAACTATACAATATGCGGTGTTTTAAATTCTATTAAAATAATACTGATGCTGTATAACTTTTTACTGCCAGCTGATATTTGATTAGCTCTATATTCATTTCTTCCTTACACAGGTAAGTATTATTTCTTGAAATTTTATTTTCTAAAAAAAGAAACGATGTCTTATTCTGCTATAGTAATTAATTATTTAAAAGAGGTACCACAACAATTCAACCGCTTCTGAAAGAGTAAGGGATGTGTTTGTAGAAAAATTTCCTCGGAATGATTTAGGCAGAGAGTTTTTTTTATCAATTGTTATTCAGGTAAACAATAAAAAAAGGAGGCATAAAACTTTCTAGTAAAATAGAAAGTTGTAAAAAATATGGAAGTTATTGCGGAAGAAGTTTTAAAAATATCCAAAAGAAAGATCAGGAGTATAATTGGCGATCCGGAAAAAACAGCAGAAGCCATTCATCTTATTTATGTGCACGACACACAGCCCGGCATAAAGCGTATAAAAAAAGGAAATAATTTTGACTATGTTACCGCTGAAGCTAAGGAGATTATAGACGAATTGAATTTACAAAGAATCAGGAGCCTGGTGATACCACCCGCCTGGGAAAATGTTTGGATATGTGAACTCGAAAATGGACATCTGCAGGCAACAGGAATAGACGTAAAAAAAAGGAAGCAATACAAATATCACGTGCTATGGAATGCGTTGCGAAACCATACAAAATATTTTCGTTTGTACCAGTTTGGTAAAGTATTGCCTGCAATCCGGTTGCAGGTAGAAAGAGATCTGTCATTACCCGGACTACCCGTTGAAAAAGTGCTGGCATTGGTTGTTAGGTTAATAGAAACAACCAACATAAGAGTGGGTAATACCAACTATGAAAGGTTATACGGTTCGTTTGGATTAACTACTTTAAAAAACAAACATGTAAATATCAGCGGTAATGAACTAAAGTTTTCTTTTAGGGGTAAAAAGGGTATTCATCATGATATAAGTTTACGTAATAAAAAATTATCCGCTCTTGTAAAAAGATGCAAGGATATTCCTGGTAAGGAATTATTTCAATATTATACTACGGAAGGCGACCGCAGATCTGTAGATTCGGGCATGGTGAATGACTACATAAAAAAATTAAGTGGCGGCGATTTTACTGCGAAAGATTTTAGAACCTGGTCAGGAACCCTGCATGCTTTTTTGGCGTTTAAGGAACTTGGATTTTTTGATACCGCCACTGAAGCTAAAAAGAAAATTGTAGTAGCGCTGGACATGGTTTCCATTCAATTGGGAAATACAAGAACTGTTTGTAAAAAATATTATGTGCACCCGGCTATTTTATCTCTATATGAAAATAAATCGCTGGAAAAATACTTGAAGCAACTGGATAACACAGAAGTGAATAACAATAAAACGCACCTTACTGCCGAAGAACAAATTATAATGAAGATTTTAGAATCAAACTAAATTGGCGGCTGGTGTGATTAACAAAGAATTGTGTACCGTTTAAATTTTAAATTATGCGACCTATATGGACAGGGGCTATAGGATTTGGCCTGGTAAATATTCCGGTAAAACTATTTAGTGCAACGCAAGGCAGCGAACTGGATTTGGACATGCTGGATAAAAAGGATCTGTCTAATATTCGTTTTATGCGGGTGAATGAAAAAACAGGAAAGGAAGTTGCATGGGCAAATATTGTAAAAGGCTATATGCTTAACAATAAATACGTGGTGCTGGATGACAAGGATTTTGCTTCGGCCAATGCGGTAAAAACCAAAGTAATTGAAATAAGTGATTTTGTAAAGGAGGCAGAAATTAACAGCATCTATTATGAAACACCTTATTATCTTGTACCCGAAAAATCGGGTGTAAGAGCGTATGCTTTGTTGAAGGAAGCGTTGCTGAAAACGGGCAAAGTGGGTGTATCAACTTTTGTGATGCGCAATAAGGAACACCTCGCCATTGTAAGGGCAACAGAAAATATAATGGTACTGAACCAACTGCGTTTTTCAGAAGAGATACGGGATACAAAAGACCTTGAATTACCTACCGCAGCAGTAAAACCCGGCGAGCTTAAAATGGCCATTTCGCTCATTAACCAGTTATCCGGAAATTTTAATATTGCATCTTACAAAGACAATTATACCCAGCAATTATTAAAACTGATAAAGGCGAAAGCAAAAGGAAACAAACCTGCAGCTACACATTTAAAAGTGGTGCATAGTAAGGCCAAAGACCTTATGGAACAATTAAAAGCAAGCCTGTCTGTAAAAACAAAAAAAGCATCCTGATATGAGTCTAACAAAATATACAGAGAAAAGAAATTTCAACAAATCTCCCGAACCTGCAGCGAAGCTTAATAAAAGCAGCAGGCAATTATCTTTTGTGGTACAACGGCATAAAGCGTCGCACCTGCATTACGATTTCAGGTTAGAGGTAGACGGTGTTTTAAAAAGCTGGGCCGTGCCTAAAGGTCCATCAATGAACCCGGCAGATAAACGGCTGGCCATGATGGTAGAAGATCATCCGTACGCCTATAAAGATTTTAAAGGCGTGATTCCCGAAGGCTATGGAGCAGGCATTGTAGAAATATGGGATAAAGGAACCTATACCACTATTGAAAATGAATCAGGCCCATTGGCCGAAAAAAAATTGCTGGCTGGTATTAAAGCAGGTAGCCTTAAAATTACTTTGCACGGTAAAAAATTAAGGGGCGAATTTGCTTTGGTAAAATTAAAAGGCAAACAGGAAAATGCCTGGCTGCTGCTGAAGCACAATGATAAGTATGCGGTAGATGAATACAATAGTGAAAAGGAAACACAGGCATCTTCACCCATCAATAAATGGTTAGC
>NZ_JACMOO010000037.1 GCF_014377975.1 Ferruginibacter sp. | reverse complement strand
TTAACTTCAGAAACGATCACTGTTTCTGCAACCGGTTATACAGGTACACCTGCCGCAACTGGTACAATTGGTACAACTGTAGCAAGTGGCTACAATACCCTTTTTATTCCACCAACTATTAGCGGCACTACTTTTAACCTCACACTTGCAGCAAGCACCAAACAATTTTAAACGGGTGCAATTACAAATACGTATGGCTACAATGGCAATAGTTTTTGGGGTCCTACATTAATTATGAACAAGGGTGATAATGTGCAAATGAATGTAACTAATAATTTAATTAATACGACTACGGTGCATTGGCATGGCTTCCATATTCCTGCAGTAATGGATGGTGGACCACATCAAAAAAAAGCACCAGGTACTACATGGAGTCCTTATTTTCAAGTGAAAAATAATGCCGGTCTATATTGGTATCATCCACATTTACATGAAAAAACTTTCGACCAAATAACCATGGGTGCAGGAGGTTTGATTATCGTTAAAGACCCGATAGAAACGGCATTGGCACTGCCTCGTACGTATGGGATAGATGATTTTCCGCTGGTATTTACAAGCCGTCGTTTTTTATCGGGCAATCAATTTTCAAAAACAATTGCTTTAGATAATTATGGAGATTATGCAATGGCCAACGGTACAATGAACGCACAGGTAAATATGCCCAAACAACAAGTGCGATTGAGGATATTAAATGCAGAAATACAAAGAGGATTGAATATAGGGTTTAGTGATAACCGTACTTTTTATGTCATTACAAATGATGGTGGATTATTAAACGCACCGGTTGCAGTTACAAGAGTGGTGCTGATGCCCGGAGAAAGAATAGAACTAATGGTAAACCTTGGTAATGATGCTGTTGATGCTTCATTAGACCTTAAAGCATTTAACTCGGGTCAGGCATTTGGTTTCCCTGGACAGGAAGGAAATCCTACACAACCTACAGGCAATGCCGGTCTGGCCAGCCATCATTATTAATATCGCTGATAGCCACGCCCAGCTCAAAGTTTAACCCACTTCCATTTATACCTGCGGCAACACTTACATCGGTGAAATGGCCATTGTCATTTCGGTATAAGCGATTCCCGAATTGAGGGTTTCGGGTAGCTCTTAATTTTTCTGTATTGAAATAAGGATTGTAAAACATATCGCCATGATTTACCATAAACATATCCAGGTCGCCATCATTGTCCCTATCGAAAAAGGCTACTGTGGTGGTATAAGTGCCGGGTGCATCCAGACCATACTGTTTGGCACTTTCAGTAAAAGCAGGAACACCATTTTTTACTCCGTTATTGATGTACAACTCATTGCTTCTGGCTTCATCGGTACCGGGGCCTGAGTAACAAATATAAATATCCAGCAGGCCATCGCCATTTACATCGGCCATTAACACGACTGTTTTCCATTTTGATCTTCCTGCCAGGCCAGCCTTGTCGGTAATGTCTTCAAATTTAAAATTTTCTTTATTGAGGTACAGTTTATTGGCGTCATATTACCCGTGAAGATGCAATCGGGCAGTCCATCGTTGTTGATATCGCCGACAGCAACACCACCACCGTTGTATAAATATTCGTAGGTGAGAATATTATAGTCCGCAGCTTCCTCTATCTTATTGGTAAAATTTATGCCGGAATGGGGGAGGCTGGTATTTCTGTAAACATAGCAGAATCGTGGTATCTACAGGAAGCCATTGCAAGAAAGCCATAAAAAACAATACAATGCTTTAAAATGGTGAACCGCATAAAAGATGATTATTAAAAAAAAGCAATGGTTGTTTGTTAGCCTGGTATTAAAAAGAAAATTAGGATTATTATTCAACGTATCCAATTTCATTTTTTTAAACAAAAAAAATTTTAGCAAAAAAGCGGTTAGAATTGTAATACTTTTCAACTAATAAAAGCATAAACGACGCATGTTTATTGAGTGTATTAATTATTTCCAGGCCGGCTATTTATTATCTTGCAAAAGAATTAGAGCAAATTTTAAAAAATATTATAACGATGCTTAGTAAAAAATATACTTTTTTGTACCTGCAAAGTTTTCTGCTTTTAAATTTTTCAATTTTATTTCTACCGCTTGTAACAGCTCAGCGATATCCGTTTAATTTAAGTGAAGCCAGCCGCAGCCTGCCACATATTGATGGAAAAAGCAGCAATGCGGAATATCTATACACTACCGCTGGTAATCGCTTGTATTGCATCGGTAACCAGGGTGGTGCTTTTCCGCCAGTAGGTTTTCATGTACCCGGCGAAATGGGGGGCATCTGGCAACAGCCTATCAAACTGATGGATGGCTTTGGCTTTGCGGTAAAGACCATGCCCGGCGGCAAGTCCTATACCCCAGCCTGCGATGGGTTTACCGGCTATTCTTTTGCCACCAAATTTCATTATTCCATTGCCGGAGAAAATATAGCCGTTACGCAAACACAATTTGTTCCGGACGATTTGCCTGTGCTGGTGGTAGAATATAAAATTCAAAATACTTCCAATCAACGTAAACAAATTGAATTTGATCTGCATGCAGACATTAATTTACTACCGGTATGGCTTGCTGAAAAAATCAATTTAAAAGATGGAGAAGACACATTGGCCTCCTACAATAAAAACAGCCATGTTTTGATTTTTAAGGATGGCCTGAATAAATGGTACACCGGCCTTGGTTTTGAAAACAGCCACGCCAGGTTTAAGGAAATTAAAAAAACTCCCTGTAAAGGAAAGGGATTAACTGCCATCATCACGCTACAATACAACCTGGCTGCAGGTTCCGCTGAATATTTTCGTTTTTATATTTCAGGCTCAACGGCCAACAGCAACGGGATTGTAAAAAATATTTCCCGGGTAAAAAATCAGTTGCCGTTTTTATTTGAACAAAAGAAAAAACGTTACCGAACAATTGAACAAACTGCCACCATCAAAGTGCCGGATAGTTTACTGCAAACAGCTTACAACTGGGGCAAATACATCACCGACTGGCTGCAAAGGGATGTACCCAGACTCGGTGAAGGATTAAGTGCAGGGTTGCCGGATTATCCATGGTTTTTCAGCAATGACCAGGCATCTACATTTATGGCTTTAACAGGCACCATGCCGCCCCGGCTTTTTTACAATTCCTTCCGTTTTTTAAAAGATATTTCAGATAAGACAAATGACAGCAGTGGACAAATTATTCATGAAGTTTCCGATAATGGTGTCGTGTACAATAAGGGGAATATGCAGGAATCGCAGCTGCACATTATTGCTGCCTGGCAAATATTTAAATGGACAGGCAACAGGAAGTTTTTAAAAGAAAATTATGCTTTTGCAAAAAGAACATGGACCTGGTTGCAACAATATGATACCAACCACAATGGATATATAGAGGGATATGGCGGCGTTGAAATTGAGGGACTTGATGACGAGATGCTGGACGTACAAGTCAATACTTATCGGTTTTTAGACGTGCTCGGCCAAATGGCAATTATTTTTAAGGAGGATGAACTGGCTAAAGAATATGCAGCCAAAGCAACGCAATTAAAAAACAACATCAACAAAGACTGGTGGATAGAAAGTGAACACTGCTATGCCGATTTTCGCACAACAAAAGTTAAAGCGCTGCGCATTATAGATGATGCTCTGGCCAAAAGAGTGAACCCCGAAAGAAACAAATGGGCACAGGTAAAATTGAATAAACTAAAAACATCCATTCTTAATAATACCTACGCTTCCAACGGGTACCTGGTATATTACAATGCTTCTATTCTTGATCCGGTTACAGAAGGGATGACAGATACTGCAAGGGCATTGCAAATGATTCAGCAGGCTTCTTTTTTTACCAACAAATTTGGCACCTATATAGCCGGAATAGAGCGCCCTGATGATGTTACCATTGATGAAAGGGCTTTTCAAAAAGACAGTACCTTTACTTATAACCGGGCCGTAATGCCTGCAGCCAGCTCTGGATTAATACAGGCTGCGGCCCGTTACGGAATGCCGGATACGGCGCTAAAATATATGCACCAAACGCTGAATACTTTCAGCTATGCTACGCCGGGTACGATGTATGAAGTATCGCCCGATTATGGGATGTTTGTACAGGCATGGAATATCAGTTGCCTGAATATTCCGCTGATTCAATATTTTTTCGGAGTGAATCCTGATGCGTACAATAAAGAAATTACCATTCACCTGCAAATGCCTGTTCAATGGAAGGAAGCTTCGCTAAAAAATTTACTGGTGGGCAGTACAAAACTTTCTGTGGATTATAAAAAACAAAACAATCAAATTACCTGTAACATACAATCATCTGAGCCCGGATGGAAGATACATTTTGTAACCAGTACGAAACCTGTAAAAATGATCGTTAATAAAAAAAATATTTTTCCGCAAAAATTGGTAGTTGAACTAACGGGAACATCGAATACTGTTGTATATACCACAGATAATAAATAAGCTTATTTAAATTAAGTAATTGCTGTTTGCAACAAACGGTGCAAATTTATATTATTGCTTTTGCAGGCGGATAAAAAATCCTCCTCCGGGTGCAAGATGAAGATGCATGGTATCATTTTTTTTCACCATGGTATCGGTCAAAATATAATCTGCCGCATACCGTTCTGCATTTACGCCATCTTTGCAAATAGTGGCCTTATAATTTCCATCTGCAATAAAATCAAAAGTCATGTTGATGTCCCTGGCCGACCAATCCGTCATTGCACCAATATACCAGTTCTGTTCTTTTTGTCTTGCGGTAACAATATATTCCCCCACCTTCCCATCAATAATTTTTGTTTCATCCCAGGTGGTTGGCAGGCTCCCCATTAATTCGGTAAAAGTAGGTTCCAGTATGGCTTGCGATGGATTACCGCCGAATATCTGCATGGGGTTATCAAACACGGCAAACATAGCCAACTGATGACTTCTTGTGCCCTGCGTCATCACCATTCCTTCAATGGGACGAAATTGTTTTTGTGTAGCATTGTTAAATACCAGCGGTTCATAATCAAAAGGGCCGGCCAGCATACGTGTATACGGAAGCGTTACATCATGCGGGGGCGAGGCTTTATCGCTGCCGATATTGTATTCAGAACCCAACACGCCTTCCCTTGTAATATTATTTGGATAAGTACGGTTAAAGCCTTTTTGAGGAAAAGCCCCGTGATACATAATCATTATTTTATGCTCTGCACAGGCCTTTGCAATACGGTAATAAAAGTTCACTGTTTTCTGATCGTCCCGGTCAATAAAATCAGTCATGATAAAATCAACACCCCATTTATTAAACCTGTTTAATGCGCTGTCCAATTGCCTTTCCAGTGTGTGGGCCAATGTCCACATACTTATTTTTATTCCTTTCTCTTTGGCATATTGAACAATACTGTCCATGTTGATATCCGGATTAATTTTAAACAGGTCCAGGTTATCGCTCCAGCCTGCATCCATCATAATTCGTGTAAAACCAAAACGTTTGGCAAAGTCAATATAATATTTATAAGAAGCAGTGTTAACACCTGTTTTAAAATTTACATTAAACAGGTTTACATTGATTGTCCATTCATCCGTGGCCTTGCCTGGTTTTATCCAGGAAGCATCCTCAATTCTTGAAGGTGCACCCAACCGGTAAACCATATCGTTGGATGGCAACTGCCTGTCTTCTTCCGCAATCATTAATACCCGCCACGGAAAACTTCTGGTTCCTTTTGTCCGGGCAATATAATCTGCTCTTTTTGTAACCAATGCCTGTGGATAATCTCCACCGGTTAATTTTTCTTCCAACGGATATTTTGCAAAAACTCCTTTTAAAAAAGATGAGCCGGTGCCATTTAAAAACATCCCGGGATAATCTTCCAGGTCGGATTCTGTAATCGCAATTTTTGGATTGGCTGCAGGTGTTATCAGCACGGGTGTGTATGCCATTTCATTGATGCCGATGGAATCTAATTTACGCAACGGATATAATTCTTCAAAGCTGGTATGAAAAATATCCGCATCCCCTCTTTTGTGTATGCCTGGAAAAAACGCAGCAGGCGAGCCCGGAAAATGAAATTCTGCCACTTCATTCCGGATAACAATGGAGTCTTTAAAGAGCGTTAAAAACCGGTAGGCAACGCCATCATCATACACCCTAAATTGCATTTTGTACGGTTGTTTAAACTGAATAGAAAGTTCATTGTATACGTCCGGAATATTTTTTCTTTTTTCAGGAACCGGTGAAATAATTTGTTGAGATTCCTTTTTTAGAGAAGAAGATTTGATGCGGTTATTTAGTGAAAAGCTTTTGCCGTTGGTAAGGATCATATCAACCGCAGAAGGAGATACGATCAACTTATTTTTATAGTAAACAGTATACATAAGATTTTTTTCCATCCAGATTTTTACACAAACATTTCCATTGGGCGAGTAAACGGATAAGGTATCTGTGGACCAGGCTGTGACAGATAAAACGAAAAGAAAAATAGCAGAAAATATTTTTTTCATTGATAAGTTTTATTTGTAGATGGCAAATTGAATCATCAAGATAAATCATTCCATAATAAGAAACGAATGGCATAAAACGTAAAGCTGTTTTATCCAATTATTCCTTTGAAAATATAATCTGAACAATAAAATGATGAACAAAACCAAGATCTTATTGATACTTCGAAAAAAATATGCGCACATCCGCTGCGCACACTTTCCATGGCGGTAAAACCGATCGTTTTTTTTAACTTATTTGTCATCATATAATCATCGACTGGCTAGGCTGGTATTGGCTTTTTTCAGCGTGGGGACTTCGCCTTAAGTTAAATTATTATTGAAAGATGAAGCAGGGAAAAAGACTGCCGGAACGACCGTTTTTATAACAAAAAAAATGGCTTTTTATGAAAGTTATATTTTTTCATCAGCATCATAAATAAGAATATCTTTTTCGTGTTGACCAACCTTTGTTTGAAAGAACTTTTCTTTTAATGATTTATAAAGGCAAGGTAAAATAAAAAGTGCTCCCCTTACCGGGTTCGCTATCTACCCATATTTTACCTTCGTGATTTTGTATAATATTGCTGCATATATAAAGCCCAATACCCAACCCCTGAAAATATACTGCATGTTCCTGCACCCGATAGTACCTGTCAAAAATTTTATCTAAATGCTGTCTTAACATTCCAACCCCAAAATCCTGAATTGATACCAGAAGTTTACCCTGCTGTTCGTCAACATTAATTAATATTTTATCCCCATTGGGAGAATATTTTACAGCATTGCCTAACAAATTAACTAGTACCTGCTGTAGCCTGTCTTTATCGCCTTTAATTTTACGTACACTGTTGCCGGTTAATTGTAAGCGATGATTTTTAGCAGTAACCTGAATGTTTTCAATGGCTTCACCCATCATTTCATTAAAATCAAACGCGGATATATTATAATTCAGTTTTCCGTTTTGTATTTTACTGGCATCTAATAATTCTTTAATTAAACTGTGAAGCCTTTCTACTGCCTGATTAGCTTTGTTAGCATATAAAAAGGCAGTTTGGTTTTCTTCGCTTACTATCAGCATCAATAATTCGAGGTAACCTTTTGCAGAAGTTAGGGGAGTTTTCATTTCATGACTTGCAATACTTATAAATTCATCTTTTTGCTGCTCTTTTATTTTTTGGTCATGAATATCTGTGAATGAACCAATCCATTTAGTAATTTTTTGTTCTGCATTTAATATTGGCAAACCTTCCACTACATGCCAGCGATACTCACCATGCTTATTTTTTAACCTTGCTTCTGCATGGTATATTTTCCCTGTTGCCAAACCTGTTATCCAAATATTCGTCATCTCCGCCAAATCGTCCGGATAAACAACTAATTGCCAGTTACCCGTTTCGTACGGATTTAAACCGGAATATTCCTGCCAGTTTTTAGAAGCATAAACGCCTTCCCCTTTTTCATCCATAATCCAAACAAGGTGCGGTAATGTTTCAACAAGCCCCCGAAATTTTTCTTCACTTTCTTTTAATGCTTCTTCTGCAATCCATTTTTGTGTAATATCGGTATGCACTCCTACCCATTCGCGTATTGACCCATCTGAATTTAATATTGGGATTGCTCTTATTGAAAAATGCCCCCACTGCCCATTGTGCATTTTTAATCTGTGTTCAAAATCAAATACTTTTCTTTCATTTACTGCAATTTGCCACGCATCAATTGTTGGCTGGGCATCATCGGGATGTACAATTTTTACCCAGCCATAGCCTTGATATTCCTCATAGCTTTGGCCCGTAAGTGCCGCCCATTCGGCTTGTTCACCTTTCATTTCACCGTTTGCATTATTTGTCCATAAAATGCCCTGTACAGCAGCTACTGCTGCAGCAAAACGTTGTTCACTTTCTTCAATTTTTTTGCGGGCATTTACACCTTCTGTTACTTCTGTTGCAGTAAATATGATACCGCAAATTTCATTATCCACACCACGCAATGGCTGATAAACCGAATTAAAATAAGCCATGTCTGTTTTGCCATTTCGCCTAATTTGAAGCTGCATTTCGTTGTCGGTAAAAGGTTCGCCTGTAGTATAGACATCGGTGAGTATTCCTTTTAGCCTATCCTCTAATTCAGGCGATACTTCAAAAAGTGGTTTGTTGAATACCTGCCCGTAAGATTTTCCCAAAATTTCGAGTGCTGTTTTATTAGCTATTTCTATTATAAAAAAAGGACCTTGAAATGTGACAATAGCCACGGGTACCTGTAATAAGAGGTTGAGGTATTTAGCTTCGTTTATCTCAATTGTATTTTGTGGCAGTGTATTCATTTATGTCTGATAATTTCCTAAAGATAAAAATTAAATTATTTTTGATTGATGTCTTTTCATGTTCTATAGTTTTGTATCTGTTGGTTTTTTTGCAGTAAAGTTTCAAGTAAGAAGTATCGCTAAAAGCATGAGCTCCAATTCCTGCATGTACGCAAGCTATAAATATTTACAAATGTTTGCAAATGAATGTAATTATTTATATCAGCAAAAAACAGCGCTTAAAAAACCACAGGCTTGCATAAGTTTTATAACAGTTTATTTATGTCGTTCAATGCCTGTTTATATGGGCTTCATATTGCTTTTGCAAATCTGCCAACTGCCCGTCATAACCTGCCTTATCTATAAATGCCGATGGGTTGTACGCATTACCTGGTTTGTGTTTGCGGTGCATATCAAACTGGCTGGCATGCGAAGCTACCCAAATATCAAACACCAGATTTTTCATTGCCTTTAATGTGTACGCATAATCATTTACAATACCGGGATAGGTAGAAATTTTGCTGAAATTTTTATCGGTAACAATGGTGGGCATGTTGGCGATAAGTACAGTGTATGTTTTTTGTGCGTCCATTGTTTTAAATATAAAACTGCAGGAGCCTTTTGTGTGCCCGGGATGATGCAGCATTTGCAGCTGTATCTCCCCCAACCTGATGGTATCACCATCGTGCAGTAACCTGTCACCCACCAATGGTTTAAACATAACGCCCTTACCCCCCAATGCATAATCAGTAGTGCCGCCGTTGGCCAGTACTGCAGCATCGGCTTCATCAACCATCATCTTTGCACCGGTCATTTTTTTTATGGCGGCCATGGCGCCCAAATGATCATAGTGTGCCTGCGTGGTTAATAAAATTTTGGTATCCGATAATTTAAAGCCCAGTGTCCTGATATTATTTTTGATTTGTATTGCCGAATTTGCCAGGCCGGTATTGATAAGAATATTACCTTTTGATGTGGTGATAAGAAAACAGGAAAGATCATAGGTACCTACATAATACAGGTTGCCTGCAATCCTAAAAGGTGGATAAGGTTTTGCCCAATCCGGGACGGTAAGTTTCGGCTCCTCCACTTTTTGTGCCTGTAGAGAGACTGCTGTAAACAAAAAAATATTCGCAAAGGCAATGGTTCGCCATAAAAATTGCAGCATATAAAATATATTAAAATTGATACCTCAAATATATCAGCTTACACGGCAATTTCATTTCCGTTGACAATATTTATTTTTCTATGCAGCAAGTGCGATGTAGAGTAATAGCTTGATAGATTGCTTTTGATCAACATGTAATTCCGCT
>NZ_JACMOO010000254.1 GCF_014377975.1 Ferruginibacter sp. | reverse complement strand
TGAGCTGAGTATTTAGCTTTACCATTTTCGCCCGGCACCAGATACAAACAGGATAAAATACCACCAGTGCTGGTTCCCGCAATCATATCAAAATAATCACCGAGTTTACTGGAGCTGTTGTTATCCATCTTTTGCAGAATTTTTTCCAGTTCCATAAGAATAGTGCCTGGAATTATTCCTCTTACACCGCCACCGTCAATCGATAAAATTCTTATTTTTTTCATAAATAAAAATGGCAAATAAATTTTAAAAATACTTTAATAAATATACCTTTTTATCAATGCAATTGCAAGGGATGTTTAAATTTAATTTTTGTACTAGTAAGTTTTTTTGGGCAAAAAATTTAAACTGGTAAAATTACAATTGTGTTCGGCAGATTTATTTTAAAGGCCACAAAAAGTTATATTATTATGGCTTTAAGTGATTTTCGTTATTGAAAGATTTGTACTTAGTGTTTATTATTTATTTTGATATCCAGCAATGAATTGCGAAAAAAATATTTTCATAAAATTATTTAAAATAATTTATTGGTATTATTTTAACCTGTGTGAAAAACAATATGACAGTAATTGCAGTTTAAAAAGTTTCACTTGCCGGGAACAATTTTTGGAGGGAAACTTTACCAAATTCAGTTACGTGGATAGCCTGAGATATATTGAGTATTGCGTAGAAAGTATAGCTAAGGCTTGAGTTATAAAAAACAGTATTATTAATTGTTGCGCATAAATTGTAGTATCTCTTTATAATGTGGATTATAGGAATTTAAAAACTGCGTGATCATAGGCTTGTGCTTTTTACCTTTTAAAAGATGGTATTCTGGATGGTAGCCTAATTTTTTTAGTGCCTCAAGTAATTGCAGATTTCCCAATTGTATGGATGGATAAGTTTTACCGCCCACATAAATAAGCATGGGTGCCATGCCTGCATGAAGATGGTATAATGGGGATGCTAACTTCCAGTTTGCAGTATCGTTTGTAAAAGTTTGAATGTATGTATTTGAATCCGGAAAATGTTCATGTTGTAAGTACGCATACATATTGATTCCGGCGGCATCAATTAAGATGTTACCTTTTATTGGATTCAGTATTCCTTGCTTTTCAAAATAATCGTTTCGCACGGTAACCAAAGTAGCCAAATGTCCGCCGGCAGAATGACCGGAAACAAAAATTTTATCCGGGTTACCGCCATACCGTGCTATATTATCTTTTACCCATTTAATGGCAGTTGCAACATCGGTAGCCATTACATCATAATTAACGGCAGGGCTTTTGGGATAATCCATAATTACAGTCACAACATCTTTTCGGGCCAGTCTGTTTCCAAAAAAGTTATATAAATCTTTATGTCCCGAATTCCAGTTGCCCCCATAAACAAAGACCAGTACATTTTTTACGGCTGCATGCTGGCGGGGTGCAAAAACATTTAATTTTTGTGCTTCAATATGGCGAACAGTATCAACAGGTAAATAGGTTATATTTTTAGATCGGGTTACTCTTTTAAAAGCACAACCTGTAATGGTTGCCAATAATAATAAAGCAATCAACAAGGGGGATATTTTTTGCATCGGTAGTAGACGTAATTTGATTTATAATAAAGAATTAAAATTACTGATTGTTTTTAAAGCAATATTATTTTTTACCCGTAGCTGGTGGCAATGTTACATACACTACCAATCTATACAGCGGCTGTTTTGTATCAATACCAACAGCCAAAGCCTGCAACAGTAAAAAAGTTTTAATTGAAATGAGGAAACAATTTTATAATATAGTTCGTACTGTTAGCTTACATTAATTGTTGTAGCGCAGGTACAACGGCCTTCTGAAAGCTGCTGATACCAACAGCAGTCAATAGGTATTGTGATTTTTTTTCACTGAACAAAAAGTGCAAAGATCCTGGTGGATTTAGAATAATAAAATAAGTTTTATCTCTCAATGCTTCTAAAGTGTTTTCATTAAAACAATCACCAAAGCTCCACAAAAAATAAAGCTAACTTTACCGCTCTATCAGCCAGGCTATCGCTTCCCGCCATTGGCGGGGGGAGGAAAGTCCGGACAGCAAAGAGCAACACACCGGTTAAGCGCCGGCTGCCAGTAAAAGGGCAAGAGATAGTGCCACAGAAAATAACTGTCTCACCTTAGGGTGGGATGAGGGTGAAAATGTGAGGTAAGAGCTCACGGGTTTTTATAGTAATATAAAAACCGGGTAAACCTTGTGTGCTGTAATGCCATGTACACCTGCGCCTGAAGGCGGCTCGTTTGATTCTGATAACAATTGGAAGCGCAGGAGGGTAGGCAGCAAGACCTTGTCAGTAATGGCAAGGCCAGATAAATGATGGCCGTTCTGATTAAATTCAGGATAACAGGATCCGGCTTATTGGCTGATAGATTTTTTTAAATTTTTGATGGCGTATGGGCTAATTGCCGCAATACTTTTTCCGTGGCAATAGGTAATAATAATGTGTGGTACGCTTCCTGTAAAGGTTCCGGCCCGGCACGATTATTTTTCAGCAGATGTCCTTATTCAAAAAAGTAATCTTTGTTCATGGTTAATATTTTTCTCGTAATAAGGATGAAACAATTTTATCAATAGGAAGTGTAATTACTTCCGGAGAAAATTTTTCCCAGTCAATAAAACGAACGGTTTCTATTTGCTGGGTTTGCTGATATATTTGTAACTGAGATTCATCAAAATCAAATTCGGTTGTTTTAATTGTTACACTAATTGGCTCCAGTGCATGAACAAAATAATAAATGGCGATGATCTGGTCGTCAGTTTTAAAAGCACTCATCTGAAAAATATCGGTTGTATAAATATGATCTCCAACGCATACATCCAGGTTCATCTCTTCTTTAAATTCTCTTTGCAAACAATCTCTGGTGCCTTCACCAAATTCCAATCCGCCACCTGGAAATTTGGTATAATATTTACCCCTGATGTACTCATCACTAACCAGCACCTGCTTGTTTTCATTTAATAAAATGCCATATACCCTTACGTTAAATAGTTTCACGTTATTTTTTACTTTTAAAATAGTTAACAATTACAAAGGCAACAATGAGCAGGGAAATAATTGCCGGCACCCAAAATGCATACAGTGTGTCTTTGTAAGGAACTGGCACATTCATACCATAAATACTTACAATTAAAACAGGGATACTTAAAAAGATGATTACCGTTGTAAGCCGCTTTAATATTACATTTTGATTATTACTGCTGATGCTTGCAAAAGCATTCAATGTGCTGTTTAAAATATTGGTGTAAGTATTGGCCATCTCAAGTGCCTGGCTGGTTTCCACCACCAGGTCGTCTAAAAAATCTTTTTCGTCTTCATTCAATTGTAAAAAATTAGTTCTGGCTATTTTTACCATCAGCAGTTCGTTGCTGCGCAGTGCGGTAATAAAATATACCAGGCTTTTCTGTATGCGCATTAACTGTAACAATTCTTCGTTGCGGTGGGCAATGTATAATTTTTGTTCCAGCGTATTGCGGCGCAGGTTAATCTCTTTCAGGTAATCCTGAAAATTGGTGGTTACCTTTTCAAATATTTTCAGCACCATCATATTTTTTTTATCCATGCTGCGGTTTTGAAAAGTATTCAGGAACTTTTTGATGGCTTCATTTTCAAATGAATTAACGGTAACAATCTGGTTATGGGTTAAAATAATACAGATGGGTATGGTGATATAAAAGGCATCACTCTCGTTAAAGGGATTATTTTCGGTAGGGGTTTTTATCACCACCAGTTTTACATTGTCATCAATTTCGTATCGGCTGCGTTCATCTATATCCAGCGAATCTTTTAAGAAATCAATGGGTATTTCCAGGCATTCGCTCAGCTCATTAAACTCTTCCTGTTTTAAGGGAGGCAATACATTTACCCAGGTATCCGCTTCCGGCTTATCTACTGCAATTGTTTGGTGATGAATATTTTTAAAATATTGTATCATGTATAGTTGATGACTTATTTGCTGATGTGTGATATCTGATTTAACTATTTTATCACTTCAATTTGTAAAAACATTAAACGAATCAATTTATCGCAGAGCGTAATAAACGTAGAGAATTATTAATTATTAATTTTTAATTAATATTCATCTCTCCCTTAAACACAAATTCTGCCGGTCCGCATAACCAGATATTTTTAAAATGATTGTCATCCAGTTTATCAAATTCAACACTTAACCGGCCTCCTGGAGTTTTTACATCTACTTTATTAAAACCGCTTTGGTTGTGAGCACTTAATACTGCAGCAGCAGTTACACCTGTACCACAACTAAGTGTTTCATTTTCCACACCTCGTTCATACGTGCGTACAAAAATAGTATCCTCATTGATGGTTTCAACAAAATTTACATTGATCCCTTCTTCAGCAAACGATTTGCTGTAGCGTATATCAGCGCCTGTTGCTGCTACATCTACTTCTTCAGCATTGTCTGTAAATTTTACAAAATGCGGAGAGCCGGTATTAATAATGGCATGGTGAGTATGGTAATCTACTTCCTGTACATCCTGCATTTTTAATCTAACGGTACCATCGCTGTCAATCTCCGCCTGGTGTTCTCCATCTATGGCAAAAAACCGATACATACTTTTATGTATTCCCTGGTGATGGGCAAATTTTACCAGGCACCTGCCACCATTACCGCACATAGTACTTTCATTTCCATCTGCATTGTAATAAATCATTTCAAAATCGTATCCTTCTTTTTTGCTCAGTAACATTAATCCATCTGCACCGATACCAAAATGCCTGTCGCAGATCAGTTTTATTTTTTGCGTTGTTAATGGAGCAACTTCAACATGGTAATTGTCAATTATTACAAAATCATTTCCCGTTCCATGGTATTTATAAAATTCTATTTTCATACTGTGCGTAGTGTTTATTGGTAAAGATGATCAATTATCATTCAATTGTGTTTCTAAAATTTCCAGAGATTGTTTAATTAAATTTTCAACAGCCAGTACACCATTTGTAGAAAACGTTTTACTGATGCGGTTTGCCACAATGGCGTTTAAGCTTAAACAATGATGCCCCAATGCAGTACCGAGGCCATAAATTGCAGACGTTTCCATTTCAAAATTACTGATGCGGTGATTGCCAAAACTAAAATTAGTTAACTGGTCAATCAGTTGCGGATAGGCCAGGCCCAGCCGTAATATTCTTCCCTGTGGTGCATAAAATCCGGGGCAGGTAACCGTTATCCCCTGGTGATAATTTTTTGTAAAGTGCTTTAACAACTGCATACTGGCCATGTGAATATAGGGCGAAATATCGCCTGAATTTAATTGTGTGTGCGTGTTAAATGCCTGTATCAGTTGTATATCCGCTTCGTTAGGTTGGGTACGGTAAAAATTCATCAGGTTATCAAGTCCCAGGCCATGTGTACTGGCTACAAAACTATCTACTTCAATTTCCTTTTGCAATGATCCCGAAGTGCCAAAACGGATAATATTTAAGGAAGTTAGTTGCTCTTTAATCATCCTGGTTTCAAAATCAATATTTACCAATGCGTCCAGTTCATTCAATACAATATCAATATTATCAGGGCCAATACCAGTACTTATGCAGCTTACCTGCATTTTGCCGATATAGCCCGTATGGGTTATAAATTCGCGGTGCTCATTTTTAAAATCAATGCGGTCAAAATATTTACTTACTTCTTTTACCCTGCCAGGGTCGCCTACTGTAATAATGGTAGTGGCAATTTCTTCCGGCCTGCAGTTGATGTGGTACACAGCGCCCCGATCGTTAATAATTAATTCAGATTCTGCTATGCAACTACTCATGTTGTAACATTTGAATGCCGAATTTCGGTTATACTAATTAAATTTTCTAATAAAAAATTCCCCTATATTTGCCCACGTTAAAATAAGGTCCTGTGGCCGAGTGGCTAGGCAAAGCTCTGCAAAAGCTTCTACAGCAGTTCGAATCTGCTCGGGACCTCCTAAAGGGATTATCAGCTGATAATCCCTTTTTCTATTCTTACCTATCCTTACTTTTAGTGGCTAATTTTCAAGTAGTTATAACAGTTTAAGCTTTTTCTTCTCTAATTTCTTATTTAGCTTTATTTCACTTTAATAGCGAATTTGATAGAGTATTTGATAGAGTAAAATTGAGATCTATTCATCTGCCATCATAT
>NZ_JACMOO010000253.1 GCF_014377975.1 Ferruginibacter sp. | reverse complement strand
TGAAGAAAATGCAGGCGAGCCACGGAAAATAAGCCGTGGTGATTTTATTGAAAAGGCAAAGCAGCATGATATTGCCCTGGCATTTGAAGGAGCAACAGATTTGAACACGGTGGCCACTGCCCGTCGTGGTGCCAGCGAATGGAAGCTTGAAGTAGAAGCAAAGCAAGCGCATTCTTCAGGCATTTTTGGTGCTGCCGGTTATGGTGCAGTGTATGAAGCGGCTCGTATCATCAACGAATTCAGGGAGCAGTTAGGCAAGGAACAATACCTCACTTTTAACCCAGCATTATTCATCGCCGGGTCAGATTTGAATTATGATGCTACGGCACAAAAGGGTGGCACTTCTGCCAAGACCAATATTATTGCCCCAAGGGCTGTGGTGCTAGGTGATCTTCGGTTTCTTACCGAAGTACAAAAAGAAAAAGCAAGAGATACCATGCGGCAAATTGTGTCTCGAAATTTACCACAAACAAAAGCAACCATCCATTTTACAGATGGCATTCCTGCTATGCCGCCAACAGCAGGCAATGCTGCTTTGGTAAAAATTTTAAGTGATGTAAGCATCGCTTTAAATTATGGTGAAGTAATAGCAGGCGATCCCGGAAAGAGAGGCGCCGGTGATATTTCTTACGTGGCCAATTATCTTGATTGTCTTGATGGGCTGGGAGCTTCGGGCAAAGGCGCCCATGCACCGGGAGAAACAATTAACCTGAATGAATACCCAAAATTGATCAAACGGACAGCATTGATGATTTACCGGCTTACAAGATAAATGGATGACTTTGCCGACAGGATGTTTATCGCTTACGTTAAATGACTTTATGGTTAAATTGTTGGTAGAAAAAGTAAATAAATTCAATGCAGATTATACCCATTCAACCATACAACAATTCACTTCTTATTATACAACAAAAAATGTTGTATTGGAAGAAAGTCACCTTTATAATTTAATTGAAATCCGTTCGCCATCATTTCTTTGCTTACCTGTGCAACGGTGGTTTTATGCAATGCTTTAATGGGTATCGATGGGTCTTCTCCACGGTATTCAATCAGCAATATTTTTCCTGCCGGCTTTAGTGCTTTTCGGATGGCCTGCAACATTTCAGCAGGAAATTGCAGCTCATGATAAACATCTACCATTATGGCCAGGTCAATGCTGTTGTCAGGCAAGTTTAAAGAAAGGGTGGTACTTTTTACTATTTCCACAATGCTGTCTTTCAGTACTGCTTTTTTATTTTTTAAAAAGCTTATCATTTCATCCTGTATCTCCACAGCATATACTTTACCCTGTGGTACTTTGGCCGAAAGTTTAAAACTATAATAACCGGTTCCGGCACCAATATCAGCCACCACACCATTTGCAGGCAGGCTTATTTTTTCAATCGCAAGGTTGGTGTTTTCTTCCTGGTTGCGGTCATCTCTTTCAAGCCAGTCACTGCCTGATGCACCCATTACATGCGCTATCTCCCGACCCATATAAAATTTACCAATGCCATCAACCGAACCTTTGCTATAAGTGTATGCCGTATCTGCAACAGGCGCAGGTGCTGTAACTTTTTGCTGGGAATTACAATTTGCAAAACAATGGCTGCAAAACAGGATGATAAGGATAACTTTTATTTTCATGCCGGTAAATTTTATAACAGGTATAATAATAGCAAAGTAGTTATTGTTTGATCACTATTAATAATTAACAGACAGCCACGCTGCAAAACTGATAAATAATTTTAATTATAGGGAGAAAGCAACTATTTTTAAAATCAATTTACTAAAATTAATTCAAATGAAGATCGTCCTTTCCTTTCTTTTTCTAACCATTGTATTTTTCAATAGTGCAGCACAAAATCCTGCAAAAAGAGCATTAAAACCCAGCGATGTTTATTTATTAAAAGATGTACAGGATGCCCATCTATCTCCTGATGGCAAATGGGTTGCTTACACAGTGAGCAGCGTAGATACTGCAAAAGATAAACGCAACAGTGATATCTGGATGGTAAGCTGGGATGGCGAACAAACTGTACAACTAACGAATAGTGAAGAAAGCGAAAGTGCACCCCGGTGGAGCCCCGATGGAAAATTTATTTCCTTTGTGAGTGACCGCAATGGTGAAAAGGTTGCACAGATATGGCTGATGGATACAAGAGGTGGTGAAGCAAAAAAAATTACCAGCCTTAAAGGCGATCTTGATGAATATGTGTGGAGCCCTGATGGCAAACAAATAGCCATGAGTATAAAAGACCAGGACTTTACGGATACGTCTAAATCAAAAACCAGAGCGCCATTTGTGATGGACCGTTACCAATTTAAACAAGACATAAAAGGGTATGTAGAAAATAGGTTTACGCATTTGTACATTTTTGATATTGGTACAAAAAAAACGGATACATTAACCAAAGGAGATTTTGATGAAACGTCACCCGCCTGGAGCCCTGATGGCAAACAACTGGCTTTTGTAAGTAACCGCTCAGCAGATAGAGACAGGAATGAAAATCTGGATATCTGTGTAATGGATGTAACCCCTGGCTCTGCGATAAAACAACTGACAACCTGGGCTGGTGCGGATGTAAGTCCTCAATGGAGCCCCGATGGTAAGATGATCGCCTACAGCAGTTCGTCGAGCAACCAGCCATTTACAATGTATGGACAAGGCACTGTTTCAGTGATACCTTCCACAGGAGGTGCTGCCCGTTCATTAGCCGGTTCATTAGACAGGCCGGTTAGTTATATCCGGTGGACAAAAGATGGCCAGCTAACTTTTATAGTGGAAGATGACCGCAAGCAGTACATAGCTAAGCTAAACGTTGCAAACAATACCCTTACAACATTAGCAGATGGGGAAAGAAGTTTTGCAACCATTGAAAGCGCCTCCAATTCAGCAGCATTGGTTGCCTGCATGAGTGAGCCACAATTGCCTACAGAAATATATGCATTGGAAAATAATAAGGTAAGAAGATTAACGCATGTACAGGACTCCTTTGTAAATGCCATCCAGTTTGCAACGGTGGAGGGATTTACTTCTACCAGTAAAGATGGCACAAAGGTTTGCAATATTTTGTATCGTCCGGCAACGGTTGCTCCTGGTCAAAAATTACCGCTGATCCTTTATATTCATGGCGGCCCTGTTGGCCAGGATAATTATGAATTTGATCTTACCAGGCAAATGCTCGCCAGCAGCGGTTATGCAGTTGCAGGCGTAAATTACAGGGGCAGCAATGGAAGGGGCGTAAATTTTACCAAAGCCATTTATGCAGATTGGGGTAACAAGGAAGTAATGGATATTTTGGGCGCCACCAACTACCTTGTTGAAAAAGGTATTGCAGATGAAAAAAATATGGGCATCGGCGGATGGAGCTATGGCGGTATCTTAACCAACTATACCATAGCAACAGATACCCGTTTTAAAGCAGCCGCCAGTGGTGCAGGAAGTGCGTTGCAGTTCACTATGTATGGCGTTGACCAATACGTAACCCAGTACGAAACAGAACTGGGTGCCCCATGGAAAAATCCTAAAAAATGGATGGACCTTTCTTATGCGTTCTTTAAAGCAGATAAAATTAAAACCCC
>NZ_JACMOO010000252.1 GCF_014377975.1 Ferruginibacter sp. | reverse complement strand
TGCTTCTGCCACAATGGATAAATTATTTACACCCGAACAATTAAAGGGAGCATTAATTTTAAAAGCAAATAATTTTCAATCCAGTTATTGTAGAAATGATGGCAACGGAAAATTCACATTGATTCCCTTGCCCATGCAGGCACAACTATCAGCTTTAAATGGAATGACCGTAGATGATTTTGATGGCGATGGTAACCTCGATCTGATAATCAATGGCAATGACTATGGAACGGATGTTTCAGTAGGTCGATACGATGCCTTAAACGGATTGGTTTTAAAAGGAGATGGGAAAGGTAACTTTACTTCGTTGTCGATCCTACAAAGTGGGATTTATATTCCTGGAAATGGGAAAGCTTTGGTAAAATTGAGGGGAAAAAATGGGAATTATCTTGTAGCTGCCGGTCAAAACCGTGGACGATTAAAAGTGTTTGAGCTTAAAAGGAATGTACAAACTGTTGCTTTACTACCAAACGAAGTAACCGGAGAGGAAACATTTAAGAATGGAAAAATACAGCGACTGGAATTTTATTATGGATCTTCTTTCCTTTCCCAGTCAGCAAGATTTTTAAGCATTGATAGTAACGTTACTTCAATCATGATTAATGATAGCAAGAATAATAAAAGAAAAATTGAATTTACCCATTGATATGAATAGTGGTTTTTTACTTCTGTTTTGAACTAATATTTACAGCGTTTGTTTATCTTTTCGTTATCTAATTTTCTATGTTCCTTTTGGTGGTAATGTATATACTTTGAAAAATAATTTTGCGATAAAAAATGCAATTATTTATCGCTGGATAAATCTACAATTAATAAAAAATAGAATGTCTCATTTTGGATTCCTAGCACAAAAGACACCCGTATATTTAAATTATTTTTATGAATAGTGCCTTGATTTGGTTATACTTTTGGTGAACATCTTTAATGAAAAACATCTGTTGTAGATTTTTTATAATTAATTATAACAATGACTTTAATAAAACAAAATATACTCACCCCCAGGTACATCGTGTTATCAGGGTTAATTATTTTTATTCTTTCCTGTAGTAATTTCAAAAAAAATGCATCTCATGCAGCTATTCCAGATTCTAATATTGCCAAAGGAAAAGTATTGGCAACTAAATATTGTCAATCATGCCATATGCTTCCCGACCCTTCAATGTTAGATTCAAAGCACTGGGAAACTGGAGTGTTGCCTGGAATGGGTCCATGGTTGGGTATATTTAATTATGGGTTTACTCATTATCCTTCCAGCAAAAATGACGTTAATCTTGACCCGCATTTTTATCCTTCACAACCCGTTTTAAATTTTCAGGAATGGCAATGCATTATTGACTATTATACAGCTGTTTCACCTGATACATTAAAGGGTCAGCAAAGGAAATATGCTGTTAAAAACGGGTCATTCTTGTTTACACCAACATTTCCGGCATTTAAAATTCCCTTGCCAAGTATCACCTTGGTTAAAATTGATACGGAGGCATCTGTGCGTCAGTTAATTATTTCTGACATGGTTACTAAAAATATTTATCGTTTCAGCAATCAACTAAACCTGATAGATACTTTTCGAAATGGCGGCACGGCAGTGGACATTGAAATACATGGACAAGATTTCACATTTTGTAATATTGGTGTAATGAATCCGAATAATGGAAAATATGGCAACATATTTCGTACTTCATTGGGTGAAAATGACAAAATGAAAGTGGACAGCAACGTAAATTTTAGTAAGCTTGCGAGACCGGTTCAGGTAATATCTTCCGATTTAAATGCGGATGGTAAAATGGATTACCTGGTTTGTGAATATGGTAATCTAATTGGTGCGCTATCGTGGATGGAGAACCTTGGAAATAATAACTTTGAACGACACGTTTTACGGGGCCTGCCGGGTGCTATAAAAGCTTATGTCAGGGATGTTAATCACGATGGTTTGCCGGACATTTGGGTGTTATTTGCACAAGGAGAAGAAGGGGTATTTTTATTTACCAATAAAGGGCATGGTAAATTTGAGCAGGAACAAGTGCTGCGGTTTCCACCAATTAATGGCTCTTCTTATTTTGAATTGGCAGATTTTAATAAAGATGGATTTCCTGATATACTATACACCTGTGGCGATAATGCAGACCTTTCGGCCGTACTAAAACCTTACCATGGAGTTTATATTTATATAAATGATGGCAGTAACCATTTTAAACAACAATATTTTTTTCCGATGCATGGTTGTTTTAAAGCAATGGCCAGAGATTTTGATGGAGATGGGGATCTTGATATAGCTGCAATTTCATTTTTTGCAGATTACGCAAATCATCCTGAAGAAAGTTTTATTTACCTTGAAAATAAAGGTAATTTAGATTTTCAACCTTACAGTATTGCGGGAACAAACTCGGGAAGATGGCTGACAATGGATGCAGCAGATTTTGATGGGGATGGTAAAGTTGATGTTGTGCTTGGTAATTTTTCGATAGCGCCGGCATTTGTAAAAGGAGCAGCCAATTGGAAACAAGGGCCCCCATTTCTGGTATTAAAAAATATTATAAAAAAATAACTTCATTTTAATTGTCCAAAAACCTTACAAATGAAAATACAAATTAAAAACCTTTTAAAAGTAACCTGTTTTTTATGTGTCTCTGCTTTTTTGTTTACCAACTGTCATTCAAAAAAAGCTCTTAAATTATTAGATGCCGATATATTGCATCAAAACGAAGATCAGCTAACACAGGTTATAATTTATGACGTTTTTACACCACCGGTTGCAGCGAGGATATATGTTTATTCTTCTTTAGCATCTTATGAAGCTATGCGTTTTAGTAAAGCAGGAACTCCCTCCATAGCTGAAAAACTGAAAGGTTTTGGAAAAATACCTACCCCGCAAAAGGGCAAAAATTACAATTTTACCCTTGCTGCCACAAAAGCATTTTTTACGGTTGCGCATAACGTAAAAGTTTTTTCTGTTGATTCTTTAAAAAATTATGAAGAATCGGTTTATAATAATTTTAAAGAAAACCTTGACGACTCTACCTACCAGTATTCAATTGCTTTTGGAGACACCATTGGTAAAGTAATATTGGCTAGAGCTAACATGGATGGGTATATTCAATCACGTGGTAAACCCAAGTATCTGGGTAGTAACGACCCGGGAAAGTGGAGGCCTACCCCGCCAGACTACATGGATGGAGTAGAATGGTGCTGGAATACCATGAAACCGATGGTAATGGATTCCTGTACTCAATTTATGTCACCAAGACCACCACTATTTAGCACAGATACCAACAGTGTTTTCTTTAAAGCTGTTAAAAATGTTTATTTAATAAGCAAAAATCTTACAGAAGAACAAAAAACTATTGCACGCTATTGGGATGATAATCCTTTTGTGATTGAACATTCAGGCCACATGATGTTTGGTAATAAAAAAATAACTCCGGGTGGCCATTGGATGGGAATTACCGCCATAGCCTGTAAACAAACAAATGCAGATGCACTAAAAACTGCCAAGGCCTATGCATTGACATCAATTGCTTTATATGATGCCTTCATTGCATGCTGGGATGAAAAATATCGCAGTAATTATATACGCCCCATAACAGTGATTAATGAATCAATAGATCCTGGCTGGACATCCTTCCTCCAAACACCACCGTTTCCTGAATACGCAAGCGGACATAGTGCTATCACCCGTTCAGCTGCAACTGTCTTAACCAGGTTATTTGGAGAGAATTTTGCATTTCAGGATACCAGTGATCTAAGATATATTGGTATGCAACGTCACTTTAATTCTTTTGTGCAGGCAGCAGATGAAGTTTCTATAAGCCGTGTGTATGGTGGTATTCATTACCGGTTTAGTGTGGATGAAGGTGCAAATACCGGAAGAAAAGTAGGTGAACTTATAGTAGAGAAAATAACAAAGTAGTTGATGATAGGTTCCTGGTAAGGCAATCAAGAAAGTACTAATGGCATAATAGCAAGTAAGTACCTGCATAGGGAAAAATGTAAACGCTCATTATCTTAGTAACATAATTGTTCCTTTCTTAGATATTTTTTTATTGGAAGCTGTGCGTATTTCAACATAATAAACATAAGAACCTGTAGGCTGAAGTTCACCTTTAAATCTGCCATCCCAGCCATCGATAATATCTGTTGTTGAATAAATTACCTTGCCCCACTTGTTAAAGATCAGTAATTTAAATTGCTTATAATTATCTGCTGCTATTATCCGGAACCTATCATTTGTACCATCCCCATTTGGCGTAAAAGCATTTGGAATAAAAACGTTTTTATAAACTTTTATTTTAACGGAAGATGTACCTGAACCACAACCTACGGTGGAATTAGCAGTTAAAGTGTATACTGTATTATTTATTGGATAAACTACAGGCGTTATTGAATGGATATCATTTATAAAGGTTGCAGGCGACCAGTAAAAATTTACAGATGTTCCCGTCACAGTGGCATTCAACATGATTGAATCTCCTGTATTTATAATTTGATCGGATCCTGCACTTATAGAAAGGTTTTGAAAAACATTTACTTTAACCAAAGCAGAATCCCGGCATCCAAAATCATTACTAATTATTATATTATATAAAGTTGAAACAAGAGGTTGGGCAATCGGATTGGCAATGGTATCGCTTGATAAACCATCGGATGGTGTCCATTGATAATGCTGCCCTCCAGAAGCGGAAAGCACAACAGTTTTACTTTGACAAATAGATTGAACGGAATCGTTGACAAAAACAGTAATTCCGGGAAAAACCCTTAAATAAAAACTATCCAGTGTCGTACAACCGGAATTGTACAGCTGTTTTAGTTTATATAATCCCGTATCTGCATATTGCACATTTGATATAATAGACAAACTTTTATCCGATATGTACCCATTGGGGCCGTTCCATAAAATTGATATCGAAATATCTGAAGGGTAGGGTAGTATTAGGTTTCTACCTATACACCCATTAATATTTTTCGGAAGCTGATGGATTGGTTTTGCATGAACATTTGTAGAAATAACATTGGAGGTTATCCTGCATTTTGGGGAGTTTATATTGGGTCTTTCTGCCAATAAACTGCGATACGAGATAATTCCTGAATCTCGCTGCGGTATGGCATACACGGTGGTAACTGCCCCTGCAATATTTTGCCATGTTTTACCGGAATCAATACTACTTTGCCATTGCACTGCCGGGTCAGTAAATCCTGGCGCATAAGACGACTTCAGTATAAACGAATTGGTATAACCAGCACACACATCAACATCGCCGATATTATCATCAAGGGTGGTAGTTACTGAAGGGCCACACATTCCGAAAATAATATCATCAATGGCAAAGGAACTCCCACAACCGTAAATGGGGGTTGTTTTTATGGCAAGAACTACTTCACTAATATCTGGCGCTGTTTTAAAAGATAGCCCATATTGTTTCCATATTTTATCATCGGTAATAGGAATATTACCCGTATTAACAGTAGCTAAAGATATTCCGGAAATTGTTTCAACTGTAAATGTAATATTTGGCAATACGGCAGTTCCACCGCAGGTAATTTTTTGCATTACGTTCATAATCCAGGCCGAAAACTGGTAAGTTGTGTTACCGCATAAGCCATATGCAGTATCAATATAAACACTACCAGGCGTACTTTCTGCATTTACTGCCATAAAAGAACCTCCTACGTCATGGGTATGATCTCCAGCTAGTAAAAACCAGGAACGGTCACCACATCCTAATAAAAAATTATCTACTGTATATTTTCCTTTAGACGGGCAACCTCCTGAATATTCAAAAGAAGTTACCGATGTAGGTAATTTTGAACTTCCCGTCCCAAATGTGATATTTATAATAGGGTCACCAAGATTTCCATTACAAAGCTGGGCTTGCAAAACAATTGGAAGTAAAAAGAGTTGATACAAAAAAATAAAAGCAAATTTTAGAAAAATATTAAATTTCACCATTCGTATCTCATTATTTTGATCAGCTGATTCTTTGAAATTTTGCACCATTAGAAAAAAAATAGTTGACCTAAATTTTAGTCAGTTTACATTTACCTCCTTAAAGCTATATAAAATTATGAATTTATTAATTGTTTATAGCGTAAACAATTTCAAATGCTATTCTAATTCAGCGCTGCCAAAATCTTTTTATGTTGCCATAAAAATGAGTAGAAAAAGTAAGTGCTTAACGCAGGAAGTTTATTTGGTCAATACAGTGAAGAGATATGAAGCAATGAAATAGTATAAAGAATTATTTTATCTATTTGGTAATCTTTGATAAGCTATTTTTATAGACAAGAAAATGAAATATTTTTATTTTCTGAAAATGAATAAATTGAAATAAAATTTAATGATGTACCTATTAAGCGATATAAGTTAACTGTGATTCGGCGTACATAATGTAGCCGGGACATAGCACAAAAATATTGTAGCATTGGGTAGTTCTAATTTTGTTTTACAAAAATTAAGGCACAAACAGTAACTGTTTGATGCAATGGTTTTTAATAGAGTTAACTTTCAGTAACGCAGTTTTAAAAACGATTAACACATGAATTACAAATTGTCCCTCCCTGATATACGGTTTTTATCCGTACTTTTCCTTCTGCTCGTAAGCAATAAGAATATGGCACAACATCCAGTGGGTATTTTTGATGATCATGCAGATATTGGTAAGCCGAAATTAGCCGGCACTGCAGGTTATGATACATCAACCCAAACATACAATCTCTCGGGCGCAGGTTCTAATATCTGGTTTAACAGAGATGAGTTTCATTTTTTGTATAAGAAAATAACAGGTGATTTTATCCTCACGGCAGACTTTGATTTCACAGGCGATACTGCGCATGCTGCAGGCCATAGAAAGATAGGCTGGATGATAAGGGAATCGCTCGACGAAGATGCAGCAAGTATGAATGCATGCAAACATCTTGACGGGCTCACCGTGCTG
>NZ_JACMOO010000036.1 GCF_014377975.1 Ferruginibacter sp. | reverse complement strand
GGCTCTTTACTTTTATTGGTTTACTAATCATCTCAAAAAGCAATAAAGGAGATAGCGTTGATCTGACTTCTATCTAAGAACGTTCCTGTTTTTAACGTACAGCAAACCCGACTGCAGTGACAGAATGTTAAGTCAATGTAAATATTTTTATATTTTTAATCAACCATGATTGCTGATAACCTTATAAACCAAGAGGCTGAAGCCTATGCAGATTATTTTACTTCGCCTGAAAACTCACTTTTAAATCAAATTAATAAAGAAACAACGGAGCGCCATCAGCAGGCGCATTTGTTAAGCGGGCACGTTCAGGGCAGACTTTTATCTTTTATAAGTATCATGTTACAGCCGAGATACGTTCTTGAGATTGGAACTTTTACTGGTTATAGTGCTTTATGCCTTGCAGAAGGCTTGCAGAAAGATGGAGAATTACATACCATTGAGTTGCGGGACGATGATGCAAATACAGCTCAAAAAAATTTTATGAAAGCCGAAAAACATAAACTTGTTACATTGCACCGCGGCAAAGCAATAGACATACTGCAAACTTTACCCCATTTGTGGGATTTGGTATTTATTGATGCAGATAAAACGGCGTACATTGAATACTATGAAAAAATTGTGCCTCAATTATCAGATAAAGGTGTCATTATAGCCGACAATGTTCTTTTTCATGGGCAGGTATTGGATCAGCCACCTAAGGGCAAAAATGCCATTGCCATTCACGAGTTTAACAAACATGTGTTAAACGATGAGCGTGTTGAGCAAGTCATGCTTACAATAAGAGACGGATTACTAATAATTAAAAAGAAACAATGATAAAATTGTCAAAATTTATCACCACACTCATTTTATTAAGTGCCACGTTAACTACAGTTGCACAAAACGAAAAAGGTAGAGCTTCAGAATACATTAAGCAATACAGCCAAATAGCCATTGAAGAAATGATCCGTACGGGTGTTCCCGCCTCTATTACACTTGCACAGGGTGTTTTAGAAACAGGTGGCGGGCAAAGTGATCTTGCATCAATTGCGAATAATCATTTTGGTATCAAGTGCAAAGCTGAGTGGACGGGAGAAACTTACCTACATGATGATGATGCTAAAAATGAATGTTTTAGAAAGTATCCGTCAGTCGAAGCATCTTTCCAGGATCACTCAGATTTCTTAAAAGCCCGTCCCAATTATGCCTTTCTTTTTAAATTAGATCCTACCGATTATGAAGGATGGGCCAAAGGGTTGAAAAAAGCCGGTTACGCTACAAACCCCTTGTATTCCCAAAAACTTTTAAAGATTATTGTAGAAAATAATTTACAGGAATACACATTACTTGCCTTGCAGGGAAAGTCTGCTTTAGACACCCAAATTTTTACTGTAACAAATGAAACTGTATCTCCATTAGAAACAAAAGTTGATGAAATAAAAGAACCTGCAACTTTAATTGAAACTGTTTTAACTGCTCCTTCTCAGCTTGACAAGACCCCGACGATCGAGAATGGCAATGCTCAATTTCAGGCAGGTAAAATTTTTATGATTAACGAGGC
>NZ_JACMOO010000251.1 GCF_014377975.1 Ferruginibacter sp. | reverse complement strand
TTAACGGCTAAATGGAATGTGTATGGTGAAGATCAATATGATTACGTTAAAGTAGGATTGTTTGCCAGGTTGCCTTACCAGTCTTACCAGGCTACTGATCCATCTACCATTGTTGTTGATATTTTTGGTGCTACCAATAACACTAACTGGATCACACAATTACAAACGGCAAAAGAAATTGCAAAAGTAGATTATCAACAGGTGGAAGATGACTTATTCAGAATAACCATTACTTTAAAACATGCACAGCATTGGGGCCACCTGGTTTATTACAATGGCAATACTTTGGTAATAAAAATAAAGCATCAGCCGGAAAACCTCTCCTTAAAAAACTTAGTGATTGCAGTGGATGCCGGGCATGGCGGCACCAATACCGGTGCCGTAGGAGCAACAGGCATTTATGAAAAAGAACTAACACTTGCGCTATCGTTGAAATTGCAAAAGGCATTTGAAAAAGAAGGTGCCAGGGTTATTATGACCCGTACCAAAGAACAGTTTTTTGATAACAAAGAACGCATTCTATTTTACCGGGATAGTTTACCCGATCTCCTGTTAAGTATTCACCTCAATTCATCTGAAGATCCGTTTCGTACCAGCGGCACCAGTACTTATTACCGGTATATTGGCTTTAAAAATTTAAGCCTTGATATTTATAAACGGATGTTGGAATTGGGTTTGAAGGAATATGGCAATACAGGTTCTTTTAATTTTATGCTCAATAGTCCAACTGAATATCCGAATGCACTGGTAGAAACTTTGTTTCTTAGCAACCTCGAAGAAGAAACAAAAATACTGGATGAAAATTTTCAGGAGCAAATGGTTGAAAAGATTGTTTTAGGAGTGAAAGATTTTTTAAAAGAATCCAAATAGCAATAAATGGAGAGTTCAAATGTTAATGTATACACGAATGGAGTTTTCAT
This sequence comes from Ferruginibacter sp., assembly GCF_014377975.1. Lineage (GTDB taxonomy): Bacteria > Bacteroidota > Bacteroidia > Chitinophagales > Chitinophagaceae > Ferruginibacter. The sequence goes on along the minus strand of NZ_JACMOO010000251.1, from coordinate 16,462 downwards.
TTTCAAATGTTATCATCTAATTGTAACTTTACAGCCTTAATAAAATTCCACATGAGTGAAACAGCAACTTCTGCACCCGTAAAAACACTAACTGCAAAAGATTTTGCCACCGATCAGGAAGTACGCTGGTGCCCCGGTTGCGGTGACTATTCTATTTTAGCCCAGGTGCAAAAAATAATGCCTACGCTGGGTATTCCAAAAGAAAATATTGTAATTATCAGTGGTATTGGCTGTAGCAGCCGATTTCCATATTATATGAATACTTATGGCATGCATAGTATTCATGGCAGGGCAACTGCAGTAGCCAGTGGTTTAAAAGCAGCCCGGCCCGAACTGAGTGTTTGGATTGTTACGGGTGACGGAGACGGATTAAGCATTGGCGGAAACCACACCATTCATTTGCTTCGCAGAAATTTTGATGTAAATATTTTATTGTTTAATAACCAGATTTATGGTTTAACAAAGGGGCAATATTCTCCCACATCGGAAGAAAATAAAGTGACTAAATCTACTCCTTTTGGCAGTATTGATCATCCGTTTAATCCGCTGGCTCTGGCCATGGGCGCAGACGCCAGCTTTATCGCCCGAACAATGGACAGGGATCCAAAACACCTGCAGGCAATGTTGCTTCGATCACAGGCGCACAAGGGTTCCTCCTTCTTAGAAATTTACCAAAACTGTAATATTTTTAATGATGGCGCTTTTGAAGTATTTACTGAAAAAAGCAATAAGCAGGAAGAAGGATTGTATCTGGAACAGGGCAAACCATTGGTATTTGGTGCATCACAAAACAAGGGCATAAAACTGGATGGATTTAAACCGGTGATTGTGGAAGTGGGAGCAGGTAAAGCAAGCCTGGATGATCTTTGGATACATGACGAAAAAGATTTTTATAAAGCACAGATATTAATCCGCATGTTTGATGACCCAAGACTCGCAGGTCATTTACCAAGGCCATTTGGCGTATTTTTCGAAACAGATCGTCCCTGTTATGAAGATGGTATGGCCATGCAGATAGATGAAATTATTGCAAAGAAAGGAAAGGGCGATTTGGATAAATTGCTGCGGGGCAATGAGACCTGGACCATCAGTTAATCCTCTTGCTTCCAAAATAATAAACGGCCATCTTTTTAAAGGATGGCCGTTTTAATTTTATAGAAACCCAGCGGTTAAACCAATCCTTTTTCCAATAGATACTCTGCAATTTGTATGGCATTGGTTGCAGCTCCCTTGCGTAAATTATCACTTACAATCCAGCAGTTTAACGTATTCGGCTGGCTTTCATCCCGCCTGATTCTACCCACAAAAGTTTCATCTTTTTCATGCGCCGTTAATGGCATCGGGTAAACAAAATTGGCAATATCATCCTGCACTACAATGCCGGGAGCTTTGCTTAAAATCTCTCTTACTTCGGCCAGGTCAAAATCATTTTCAAACTCAATGTTTACGCTTTCGCTGTGGCCGCCCATTACCGGAATGCGTACCGTAGTTGCTGTTACTTTAACGTTTGCATCTCCTATAATTTTTACAGTTTCAAGCGTCATTTTCATTTCTTCTTTGGTATACCCATTTTCCAGAAACACATCGATTTGCGGAATGGCATTCAGGTCAATCGGATACTTGTAGGCCATCTCGCCTTCGATGCCCTTTCTTTCATTCATTAATTGTTCTACTGCTTTAACACCAGTACCAGTAACACTTTGATAGGTAGATACTACAACTCTTTTTATTTTGTATTTATCATGCAAAGGTTTTAATACCACCACCATTTGAATGGTAGAACAGTTGGGATTCGCAATAATTTTATCTGAAGCAGTCAACACATTTGCATTCACTTCAGGTACTACTAATTTTTTTGTGGGGTCCATTCTCCAGGCGCTGGAATTGTCAATTACTGTAATACCCGCTTCGGCAAATTTGGGGGCAAGATTTAAAGATGTTCCGCCACCGGCCGAAAAAATAGCAATGGCGGGCTTTGCCGCAAGGGCCTCTTCAAAACCAACTACCTTGTATTTTGTTCCTTTAAATTCCACTTCCTTACCTATTGATTTTTCAGAAGCAACAGGAATTAATTCGGTTACCGGAAAATTTCTTTCGGCCAATACCTGCAACATTTTAGTACCTACCAAACCGGTAGCGCCAACCACTGCAACTTTCATTTGTTTTAGTTTTTATTTTAATTAAAGATTTTTTATTTGTGCGTAGTCTCCCAGTTTAAAATTAAAAGAACAGACAAAATAAAACCTCCCGTTTTTGGCGGAAGGCTGTGCATATTGTGTAACAAACAAAATACTGATTACCTGCCGCTGCCGGAATATTTCTTAATTGTTTTTGTATGTTTTATTGTAATCATTGCGGTTGCGAAAATAGGGACTATTTCATAATCAGCCAAAAATTTACACAAAATAAATTCATTACCATCTAACGATTTAGCTATTTAATTGGAGTGTTGGATGACGGAAATACTGATTCATTGAAATTTATAATTATTTTATTTTTTCATTTTGCTGATAAATGTATTGATGGATAAATATGATTAAATAATAATAAATATTACCTTTAAAATGCCTGAAGTTGAAATGTCATCAAAATAATATTGCTGACCAGAATGTATCATTATTCATCTGCTCATAACCATTCTTTATGCCTAAAAAAATCTTACTCTTTCTTCCGGTGATTTTATTTATGCATTCGGTAAGTGTGGCGCAGATTTCAGAAAATTTTTCGGATGGAAATTTTTCGGAAAATCCTGTATGGATAGCAAACGCAGGCGATTGGATTGTAAATACCTTCGGACAATTACAAAGTAACAATACCGTTGCTAACAGTAGTTTCTATATTACTACACCCAGCAAGCTGGCACTCAATGTACAATGGGAACTCTTTGCAGATCTTGCTTTTGCTACTTCTTCTGCCAATTATACAGACGTTTATTTAGTGTCATCTGCAAGTGATCTTATGGCAGGTAATACAACCGGTTATTTCGTTCGCATAGGCAATACAACCGACGAAATAAGTTTGTACCGGAAAGACGCAGGCGCAGTATCAGTAAAAATAATTGATGGCGTTGACGGATCAGTAAACAGTACATCCAGTAACAAAGTAAAAATAAAAGTTAGCAGGGATGCAAACAATCAATGGATATTGTATCGGGACATCACCGGTACAGGAAATAATTATTTTTTGGAAGGAACAGTTAACGATGCCACCTTTATCACGAGTGCTTTTTTTGGTATGCTGATTAAACAAAGTACCGTAGCCAGCTTTGCACGAAAACACTTTTTTGATGATATTGAAGTGAAGAATTTGTTGGTCGATGTTACTCCGCCAATAATACAATCGGCCAGAGCAACCAGTGGCAACGGACTGGATGTGTTATTTGATGAGCCTTTAGACAAAACCAGCAGTGAGACAACCTCAAATTATACGGCTAATAATTTAACCGGCGCTCCTTTGGCGGCGTTGCTGGATGCAAACGACAATGCTTTGGTTCATCTAACGTTCAATAGTAATTTTCCTGGTACGCCTAACAACCAGCTAACGGTAAATGGAGTAAAAGATATTGCCGGCAACAGTATGATAAATCAAACAACGCCCATTGTATTTTTGACATTAAATTCTATACAACCTTATGATGTGGTGATTGATGAAATCATGGCACATCCAATTTTGCAGGGGGGCTTGCCTAACAATGAATGGATAGAATTAAAAAATACTTCTGCTGCTGCAATCAATTTAAGTGGCTGGAAAATAAATGATGATAATGGAGTAAGCGGCGCAATGCCAGATTTTGTTTTGCTGTCGGATAGTTTTGTAATCCTGTGTGCAACAAGTTCGCTTACCGCAATGTTGCCCTTTGGAAAAGCGATAGCAGTAACCGCTTTTCCTTCTCTGAATAATGCCGGTAAACAATTATGGATTATTTCTCCCCGGGGGGAAATAATCCATGCAGTAAATTATTCGGAGAGCTGGTATCAAAATGAGTTAAAGAAAAAAGGTGGGTGGAGCCTTGAAATGATGGACACTAAAAATCCGTGCGGCAGCGGCACTAATTGGAAAGCAAGTACAGATTTAAGTGGCGGCACGCCCGGCACTAAGAATACTGCAAACGCTGTCAATGCAGATTCAAATGTACCCAGGTTGTTAAGAGCTTATGCAACCGATAGTTTAAATATCGTATTGATATTTAATGAGCCGCTGGATGCCGGTAAAGCCGCATCTATAAATAACTATCGCCTAAATGATGGTATTGATATGCCTGTTACTGCCACACCTTTTTCTCCCGTTCCTGATAAAGTAAATCTTCGTTTAAATATACCACTGTCAGCTTCTAAAATTTATACCATCACTGTAAACGGAGTAACAGATTGCACAGGGAATGTTATTGGCAATAAAAATATTACAAGGGTGGGATTGAGCATAGTGGCAGATAGCCTTGACCTGGTGATCAATGAAATTTTATTTAATCCTCCAGCCGAAGGCAGTGATTATGTTGAGCTATACAACCGCAGCAATAAAATAATTGATCTTAAACAAACATACGTTGCCAACCGTGCTGCCAATGGTACCATTAATAATATTATGGCTGTTAGTGCTGAAAGTTATCTGCTGTTTCCCCAGGATTTCATTTTAATGAGCAATGATATTGGATGGGTGAAATCTGCATACATTCATCAAAATCCTGATGCTTTTATAACGGTTGACTTACCCTCTTTTAATGACGATAAGGGTAATGTTGTTATTTTAAATGCACAGGGAAATATTACCGACCAGGTAAACTACAATGAAAAATGGCATTTTAATTTATTGGCGAATACTGAAGGCGTATCGCTGGAACGGATTGATTACAATGCGGCTTCACAATCTCCCGATAACTGGCATTCTGCCTCTACCAGCGTGAGTTATGGAACCCCTGGATATAAAAACTCACAGTATCATGTAAACGATGGAGTGCAGGGTGAAATGAAAGTACTGCCCGAAATTGTATCGCCCGATAACGATGGGCTGGATGATTTTGCTACAATTAATTATAATTTCCCCGATCCGGGCTATGTGGCTAACATCACTATCTTTGATGCAGCAGGCAGAAGGATACGTTACCTGCAACGCAATGCGCTTTGTGGTACAAAAGGAAGTTTTACATGGGATGGGCTTGGACAAAACTACCAGCAATTGGCAACAGGCATTTATATTGTATTTGCAGAAGTGTTTAATTTAAAGGGAACGACAAAGCAATTTAAATTACCCGTGGTACTGGCAAGACGAAACTGAACTTTAGAAACTATACATAGGCAAAGTTATACAGCGCTAAAACACAATCCATATATGCACCTGCAAATAAAAAACTTCCTGCCCTTTGCTATTTTAGCAATCGCAGCTTTATCATGCAATAATAAATCGAACGTGAAGGAAACCTCTTACAACTGGCCGGCCAATATAAAAGCTCCGGTATGCGAAATAAAGTCAACTCCATTAACAGCCCATGGCGATACAAGAACGGATAATTATTACTGGCTGAATGATTATTTTAAAAAAGGGCCGGACAGTACCAAAGTGGTTGACTACCTGTTAGCAGAAAATAAATACTACGATACGATGATGTCCGGCACCAAAACATTGCAGGAAAAATTGTACACCGAAATGAAGGCGAGGATAAAAGAAAAAGATGAATCTGTACCGTCTTTTAAACAAGGCTATTTTTATTATTCCCGGCAGGTTGAAGGCAAAGATTATTTTGTGTATTGCAGAAAGAAGGGAACGCTTGACGCAGCAGAAGAGGTGCTGCTGGATGTAAATGCCCTGGCGGAAGGGCATAATTATTTTTCAGCGAGAGGATTTGCCATCAGCATGGATAATAATTTAATGGCCTATGGAATAGATATGCTATCAAGAAGGGAATATACCATCTATATAAAGAACCTGCAAACAGGCGAAACTTATAAAGATGCCATTACCGGTACTGAAGGCGATCCGGTTTGGGCCAACGACAACCAGAGCATTTTTTATGCCGCTAAAAACCCCGTGACCTTGCTATCTGAAAAAATAAAGAAACATGTACTGGGTACAGCAGCAGCCACCGATAAAATAGTGTATCAGGAAAAAGACCCCAGCAATTATATCGGTGTAAGCAAAACAAAATCGGATAAATATATTCTGATCACTTCACAGGCAACTTTGTCGTCCGAAATAAAATGGATTGATGCATCAAAGCCCAACGACGCATTTGCAGTTTTTCAGCCCCGCATCAAAGAAGTATTGTATGATGTTGATCATGCCAATGACAGATTTTACATCCGCACCAACCTGCATGCAAAAAATTTTAACATAGTTACCTGCACGGAAGATAAAAAAGACTCCACCAACTGGAAAGACCTGCTGCCGCACAGCGATAGCATTTTGGTACAGGCCTTCGAATTATTTAAAAATTTTATGGCCGTATCCGAAAGAATCAATGGCTTAACACAAATACATATCATCAATCTGAAAGACAATACCGGATATTATCTGGCATTTGATGAACCGGCGTATACCGCAAGCATCGGCGCCAATCCTGATTTTAATACAGATGTACTCCGGTTTAACTACACCTCTTTAACCACACCTGTTTCTGTGTATGATTACAACATGGTTAACAAGGAAAAAAAATTAATGAAACAGCAGGAAGTATTGGGTGGTTTTAAGGTAGCCGATTATACAACCGAACGTGCTTTTGCCACTGCCAAAGACGGAACAAAAATTCCCCTTTCTATTGTGTATAAAAAAGGATTTAATAAAAATGGCAATGCACCGTTGTTATTGTATGCCTACGGCAGTTATGGCATTAGTACCGATGCGGCTTTCAGCAGTGTACGGTTAAGTTTATTAAACCGTGGGTTTGCTTTTGCCATTGCACACATCCGTGGCGGGGAAGAAATGGGCAGGTACTGGTACGAAGACGGAAAGACTATGAAAAAGAAAAATACTTTCAATGATTTTATTGATTGTGCCCAATGGTTGCTGGACAATAAATACACCAGCACAAAACACCTGTACATTAATGGTGGCAGTGCGGGAGGGTTGTTAATGGGCGCTGTGGTAAACATGCGGCCAGATTTATGGAACGGGGTTATTGCGGCAGTGCCTTTTGTAGATGTGGTAACTACCATGAGTGACCCCACCATTCCGCTCACTACCAACGAATATGATGAATGGGGTAATCCCGCCAATAAGGAAAGTTATGACTACATGAAATCCTATTCACCCTACGACAATGTAGAAAAGAAAGCATACCCCAACATGTTGGTAACAACAGGTTTACACGACAGCCAGGTGCAATATTTTGAACCAGCTAAGTGGGTAGCTAAACTCAGGGCGATGAAAACAGACAGTAACAAATTGTTTCTGTACACCAATATGGAAGCCGGTCATGGCGGCGCTTCCGGAAGATTTAAACCCCTAAAAGATAAAGCGAGAGAGTATGCGTTTTTTCTGGCGCTGGAAGGAATTGCCGAGTGAGTTAAAATAACTTTGCCAAAGTTTTAAACTTTGGCAAAGTTCACCACAAAATATCAGTATTTTTAGCAGGTAAACGTATATGTAAATGCCTGTCTTGCCATCAAAAAAAATTATTGTTGTAGCCCTATTGCTTTTATTTGCGACAAGCAGCTTTTTGTACATAATCAAAAAACCCCCGGTTGATTTTACCACAGATGTTAAACCTATCATCAATAAAAATTGCATCACTTGCCATGGCGGGGTAAAACAAAAAGCAGGCTTTAGTTTGTTGTTCCGGGAAGAAGCATTACTGGGCAAAACAGAATCCGGTAAACGGGCCATTATTCCCGGAGATGCGGGCAATAGTGAAATGATCCGCAGGCTTACCCTTAAAGATCCAGAGGAAAGAATGCCTTATAAACATGATCCTTTACCAAAAGAAGACATTGCGCTTCTTACAAGATGGATTGACGAAGGTGCTCACTGGGGTGAGCATTGGGCCTATACTACTGTAAAAGAAACATCCGTGCCTCAGCCTGCCGCCTTCTTTGGTTTGTTCAAATCCAAAAGTAAATGGGCCAGCAATGAAGTTGATAATTTTATTGAAGCAAAATGGAAAGGAACTGAATTATTCGCTTCGCCGCAGGCGGATAAACAAACTTTACTGCGTCGTGCAAGTCTGGATATTATTGGTATGCCTGCGCCTGAAAATATTGTCCGGCAGTACCTGAATGACAGCAGCGCAAAAGCCTATTCAAATCTCGTAGATTCTTTATTGGCATCACCACATTTTGGCGAAAAATGGACGGCACTCTGGATGGATCTTGCCCGGTATGCAGACACAAAAGGATATGAGAAAGATGACAACCGGAATATCTGGCATTACCGTGACTGGCTCATCAATGCCTTTAACCATGATATGCCCTATGATAGTTTTTTAACCAAACAAATAGCAGGGGATCTATTACCCGGCGCAACTGACGAAGACCTTATTGCTACTGCTTTTCAACGGAATACTATGACCAACGATGAAGGCGGTACCGACAATGAGGAATTTAGAACGGCAGCCGTTATGGATAGGGTAAATACTACCTGGCAAGCAACAATGGGCACTACATTTGCCTGCGTGCAATGTCATAGCCATCCTTACGATCCTTTTAAACACGAAGACTATTATAAATTTCTTGCATTTTACAACGATAGCCGCGATGAAGATACCCAGGCAGATTATCCGCTGTTGCGGCATTACAACGACAGTCTGCAAACGGAATTAAAAAACATTACCAACTGGTTGCAAAACAATGCTTCACCAGCAAAGGCAAAAGAAGTCTACACCTTTTTAAAAACCTGGCAGCCTGCGTATAACAGTCTTACCTGCGATAGTTTTACCAACAGCGCATTAGCGGATACCAAATGGCTGGCTGTTCGCAATAATGCCCTTTGCCGTTTAAAAAATGTTGACCTGACAAACCGTACACAATTAATTTTTCGATACCAGGGATATGCAGACGGTGGCATCTGGCAAATACATATGGATCAGCCCAGTGGGCCCTTAATTGCAGCCGTGCCGTTAAAAAAGACAAAGGATGGATGGACAATCAGCAAAGCAGTGCTGGATCCGCAAAGCGGCATACACCCGCTTTATTTTACCTACACCAACCACCTTCTGAAAAAACCAGGTGACACCGGTGCTATGTTTGATTGGTTTTATTTTACCAGTGACATTGCAGTTGCCAGCCAACCCGGTTATGACAGCGTTGAAAAAAAATATTGGAGGTTGCTAAATGCAAATGTGCCCACCACACCGATCATGATGGATAACCCAAAAAATATGCACCGGACTTCGTATGTTTTTGAAAGAGGTAACTGGCTGGTAAAAGGTGCAGCAGTACAGCCGGGTATTCCCGCTTCGTTGGGTGCATTGCCTGCCAATGCGCCGGCCAACAGGTTGGGCATGGCGCAGTGGCTAACTTCCACACAAAACCCTTTAACCGCCCGCACAATGGTAAACCGGGTATGGGAACAATTGTTTGGTACGGGACTGGTTGAAACGCTGGAGGACATGGGCTCGCAAGGTACGCTGCCTACTCACCGGGAACTACTTGACTGGTTAAGCTACGGGTTTATGCATGGTGATAAATGGAGTATGAAAAAATTAATTAAAACTATTGTATTGAGTGCCACTTACAAACAGGATTCAAAAATTTTACCGGTGCAATTGCAAAAAGATCCCGGTAATAAATTGTATACCCGCTATCCAAGAGTACGTTTGTCTGCAGAGCAGATAAGGGACCAGGCACTTTGTATCAGCGGCGTAATCAGCAATAAAATGTACGGTCCGAGTGTATTCCCTTATCAGCCAAAAGGTATCTGGCTCTCACCTTATGATGATGCGAAGTGGGTGGATAGTAAAGGTGAAGATCAATACCGGCGGGCCTTGTACACGTATTGGAAACGGTCTGCTGCTTATCCTTCGATGCTAACGTTTGACGGTGTTTCCCGTGAAGTGTGTACAGTGCGCCGGATACGTACCAATACCCCGCTCCAGGCACTTACCACTTTAAACGATCCCGCATATATTGATCTGGCCCGGCAATTTGCTTTCCGCATGCAGGCACTGGCAGGCAAGGATGTACATCAGCAAATCCAGACTGGTTATCAATTGGCAACTCATCATACCATCAATGAAAAGAGTTTACAGGCATTGATGAATTTATATAATTCCGGATATAAACAGTTTAAAAGTAACGATAACAAAGCCTGTGAAATGGTGGGCGGAATAAATAAGCATACCAATGCAGAAACGGCTGCGCTGATTGTAGTGGCAAATGCAATTTTAAATTTAGATGAAGTGGTTACAAAAAATTAGTGATGCGGTATAAATGATGCGATAGATAAATTATTTTCTTATAAAATTTGTTTTACATAAAAAGAACTAAAGTAGCAAAGACTGCAGTAAATTATACGTTGGTCTTGTAATATTATCAGGTTGTTTTTTGTAAAAATATTTTACACAAGCTTACACCATGACACAAAAAGATTTACATAACCAGCGCTTGTTACGCGAAGCAGAAAGTGCAGTGATGCGCATGCAGACACGGCGTCATTTTATAAAGGAGAGTGCCATGGGATTGGGAGCGCTTGCCATGGGCTCTATGTTTGGCAGTTGCACCAACTCACCCGTTCAATCCAGTAGTGTATCCTTTGATCCTGCTCACCCGCTGATGCCTAAATTGCCACCGTTTGCTGCAAAAGCAAAGAGCGTAATTTACTTACACATGGCTGGCGCACCTTCACAATTAGAACTATTTGATTACAAGCCCGAGCTGATGAAAATGGACGGACAGGTTTGTCCCCAGTCTTTGCTGGAAGGAAAAAAATTCGCCTTCATCCGGGGAGTTCCAAAAATGCTGGGGCCACAGGCAAAGTTTGCGCAACACGGTAACTCCCGAGCCTGGGTAAGCGATAACATGCCCCACCTGGCCACTATTGTGGATGAGCTTAGTTTTTTAAAAGCGGTCACAACCGATCAGTTTAACCATGCACCTGCACAGCTAATGCTGCATACCGGTTCTGCCCGTCTGGGCAGGCCAAGCTTAGGTTCCTGGGCAACGTATGGCCTGGGTACAGAAAACCAAAACCTGCCTGGTTTTGTAGTGTTAACCAGCGGTGGCACCAATCCCGATGCTGGTAAAAGTGTGTGGGGCAGCGGATTTTTGCCCAGCGTTTACCAGGGCGTTCAATGTCGCAGCGAAGGCGACCCGGTATTGTTTATTAAAGATCCGGAAGGCATGAGCAGGGATTTACGCAAGGCAAGCATTGACGCCATAAACGAAGTAAATGCAGAAGAATACAAGGCTTACAATGATCCTGAAATACTCTCCCGCATTTCACAATATGAAATGGCGTTTAAAATGCAGATTGCTGCGCCCGATGTGATGGACATCAGCAATGAACCAGATTATATTCATGAAATGTATGGCACCAAAGCCGGACAAGGATCATTTGCCAACAACGTTTTACTGGCAAGAAAACTGGTAGAGAAAGGCGTGCGCTTTGTACAATTGTTCGACTGGGGTTGGGATAGCCATGGTACCGACGCAAGCGTTGCCATCGACATTGGCTTTATCAATAAATGCCGCTCGGTTGATAAATGTATTACCGCACTTATTCTTGATTTAAAACAACGTGGTTTACTGGAAGAAACCCTGGTTGTATGGGGTGGAGAATTTGGCAGAACCCCCATGGCTGAAAACAGGGAAGGCAAACAAAATCCATACAAGGGCCGGGATCATCATACGGAAGCATTTACTATGTGGATGGCCGGTGCCGGTATTAAAAAAGGCTTTACTTATGGCGAAACAGACGAGATCGGTTACAGCGCCATCAGTGGCAAAGTTGAGCCTTTTGATATACAGGCCACCATTCTAAATCAGCTGGGTTTTGATCATGAAAAATTTACCTATGATTTTCAGGGAAGACCTTTTAGATTAACGGATACAAGAGGGAAAGTAATTACAGATATTTTGAGTTAGCCTGGTGAATGTTCAATAGTGAATTGTCAATGGTTATATTTAATTTTATTTCGAACATAATTTTTCAAAATTTCTTTTAGGTTTCAAATTTTTTGTCATGTTTTTAACCCTGAAATATCAAAAAATTGATGTCTGATATTACTAACAAAAAATTTACCATCAGATGAAAAATTTAAAATGATTTCGCGTATCAGCATAGCTGCATTGGTTCGTTTAAATACAGCAGAACGGGTATCCCGTAAATCAGAAACTAAACGAAAACTCTTTTATGAAATATCACAAGATTCGGTATTTGAAATTGATGCAGTCCTTAATATTGCAGGTGACTTCAATTATTTGTGGAGTGATAATACATTCAAATTAGGCTAAGAAATGTGGTAAACTTTTAAGATACCAAGCGGACTTATTAAATCCGGTATTTCAAAGGAGTAGTTTATTATTAGTTAACAACTATTGACTATTATTGATGTTATTTAACCGAAGAAACTTTTTACAAACATCGACGTCAGCCACTACTGCATTGTTGCTTGCGTCGCTGAATGTATTTTCTAGCCCACAAAAAATCAATCAAATGAATACAGGGTTTAAATTAAAAGTATTGGCTACCAACTGGGGCTATCCCGGCAGCATGGACGCTTATTGCGCTAAAGTAAAAGAGGAAGGATATGACGGTATCGAAATATGGTGGCCCACCGTACCAAAAGACGCCGATGAACTTTTTTCTGCATTAAAAAAATATTCGCTGGAAGTTGGTTTTTTGACAGCCGGTCATCAAAGCAATTATGAAGAACATCTTGCTACTTTTAAACAAATGATTACCGCAGCAGCTACCAATAAAAATCAGCGTCCATTGTACATCAATTGCCATAGCGGCAAGGATTATTTTAGCTATGAAGAAAACAAAGCCATCATAGATTTTACACTGGTGCTGGCAAAAGAAACCGGTATAAAAATTTATCATGAAACGCACCGCTCAAGAATGCTTTTTGCGGCACCGGTTGCAAAGCATTTTTTTCAGCAAATACCCGAACTTAGAATTACACTGGACATATCCCATTGGTGCAATGTAAGTGAAAGCCTGCTGGCAGATCAGCAGGAAACAGTGAATCTTGCCATAAAAAGAACAGATCATATACATGCCCGCATTGGCCACGCAGAAGGACCGCAGGTAACCGACCCAAGAGCCCCCGAATGGGATGATGCAGTTAAAGCACATTTTGCCTGGTGGGATGCGGTAGTAGCAATCAAACAACAAAAAGGAGAAGTATTGACGGTGTTAACAGAATTTGGTCCCCCGGATTATATGCCCACCATTCCTTACACACGGCAGCCCCTGGCAGATCAATGGGCTATTAATGTGTACATGATGCATTTGTTGCGGAAGAGATACAGCCCCTCATAGGATTCCGAAGGCGGGAAAAATGTAAAAGACTGAAGCAAACTGCACTTCCATAGACTGAAGAATTTTGTTTCAACAACACAGGAGGCATCGATCATTTTATTTTAAAGATTGTTAAATATTAAAATTTTTATTTCTTGAGACTTTTGTCCGTTATTGAATTTCTTGGTCACTTTCATCCACTGCTCGTGCATTTGCCATTGGGTATTTTGCTCATTGCATTACTGCTGCAATGGATGAGCCGCAAAAGTAAATATGTATCGCTGATACCTGCAATACCTGTCATTTTATTGGCAGGGTCTTGTACTGCCTTTGCATCCTGCATTACCGGCTATCTTTTATCCATCAGCGATGACTATGATAAATCACTCGTGAGTTGGCACATGTGGATGGGCATTGGTGTAGCATTGGTTTCACTAATGTTGTATGCCAAAGAAAAAAATCCTGCCTTTGCCATCAATAAAAAAATGTTATCCCTCGGGCTGTTAGTGTTGCTAATGATTACCGGTCACCTCGGTGGTTCTTTAACGCATGGATCAGATTATTTGACTAAGCCGTTTAAACAAATATTTAATACGGACAGCATTGTTAATACAACTATAAAACCCATTTCAAATGTGCAGGAATCGGTTGTTTACACAGATATTGTTACGCCCATCTTACAAACCAGATGTTACAGTTGTCACAATGCAAATAAACAAAAGGGCGGTTTGCGCATGGATGAAATCAGTTTGTTAATGAAGGGCGGCAAAGACGGCAAAATAATAATGCCGGGCAATGCCGGGGAAAGTGAGCTGATCAAGCGCCTGCTGCTGCCAACAGACAATGAACACCACATGCCGCCGAAAGAAAAACCACAATTGACAGAAAGCCAGATCAGCCTGCTGCACTGGTGGATCAGTAACAACGCAGATGCACAAAGGAAAGCAAAAGAGTTTGCGCAGACAGATAAAGAAAAATTTTTATTAACTGCGCTGCAAACTGCGCCGGCAGTACACAACGAAAGAACAGATATACCCGCCACGCCTGTTGCCAGGGCGGATGAAAAAATAATTGAGCAGTTAAAGGACCGCAATATTTTAATATTACCGGTTGCACAAAACACCAATTACCTGCAAGCCAATTTTGTAAGCGACAGCATGGTTGATAAAAAAGATCTACAATTATTGGTACAATTAAAACAGCAACTCATCTGGCTAAAACTTCACAACACAAATACAAATGATGAGGCACTTGCGGCCATCGGCCAGTTAATCAATCTCACCAGGCTCGATTTATCCAACACATTTATTACAGATAAGGCAATATCATTACTCGCCAACATAACCAATTTGCAATATTTAAATTTATCTGGAACCAAAATTACCGAAGCGGCTGTTGCCTCTTTAAAAAAACTACCTCAATTACAATCTATGTACCTGTATAACACCGCACTTAGTTCAAAAGATAAGGCTACCATAAAACAAATTTTTACTAAAACAACAATTGATACCGGCGGATATTTAGTGCCGTTTTTGAAAGAAGATACAACATTGGTTAAAGAAGTAACTAAAAAAAAGTAATTCAAACTCTTAAGCTTTGTCAAAGTTTAGAACTTTGGCAAAGCTTTATTTCAATACCTCCTGTAATTTATTTTCTAATGCCTGCCCCCTCAAATTCATTGCAATAATTTTTCCCGTTGGATCGACCAGTACGTTGAACGGAATGCCCTCAAAACCATATAAGCTAACAGCTGCACTGCTCCAGTACTTAAGGTCGCTGATGTGGTGCCAGTTTAAACTATCAGATTGAATAGCATTTATCCACTGCTTTTTGTCCTGGTCTAATGATACACCGAGGATGGTGAAATTTTTATCTTTAAAATTGTTATATGCTTTTACCACATTAGGATTTTCTGCACGGCAGGGGCCACACCAGCTTGCCCAAAAATCAACCAGCACATATTTTCCCTTTAACATGCTTAATGCAAAAGCTTTACCTGAGGTATCGGGCATATTGATATCAGGGGCCATTCCACCTTCATGTGGCTTTGATTTGGATTGGGCAATCATTTGATTGTACTGTGCAACAATACTGGTTAACGCCATGTGGTTCGGAAATTTTTTTATAAGGCCATTCATCGATTTTTCTAATTTTTCCGGAGCTATATTCTGCGAATATCCAAGGGCAAACAAAGCCATTACCGGATCGCTGGTTGTATCTATAAACTGGATAATGTAATTTTTATACCCTATTTCTTTTTCAGCCACTTCTTTTTTGTTTATCAGTAACAAACTGTCTGTTTGTGCCGAAGCAGATAGTTGCTGCAATGCCGCAGACTTATTTTCAAGATCAGATCTTTGTGTGCGGATACCGTTAATGAATTTTTTTAATGAACCATTTGCAGGCGAATTAAAAGTACCTGCTTCTACGGAAAGCTTATTAAAATCTGCCGTAAAAGGGATTTCAATTTTATCATTTATGAAAATAAAAAAGGCACTATCCTTTTCCATCCGTATCCGGTACAATCCTTCTTCAGGAGCGGAGGCTGAAATAGTAAATTGGCCACTTTTCATTACGGCTGTATCTAATACTTCAGGATTTTTTTCGCTGAAAAATAATTCTTCCAAATATATTTTTTGATCGGGTGCGTTTTTGATTTGCCCGGTAATTGTAAATTTTCCCTGCTCGCTTTTGTGATTACACGATAATAAAATGATAGCGCACAAGGCAAGGGTGAGTAAGTTTTTCATTGAGGCTTTAGTTTAATTTTTCTGTCAATAATTTATTTACAAGATTCATATCGGCTTTGCCTTTACTTAGTTTTTTTACTTCTCCTGCAAACATGCCAATAAGCCCTTTTTTACCACTTTGATATTCTTTTACCTTTGCAGGCAACTTTGCAATTACCTCATCTACCCATACAGCAACGGACCTACTGTCACTTTCCTGGAGCAGATTTAACGTGGTTGCAATTTGGGAAGGTTCTTGTTGCGTGTCTGTCAATAAGGCATTAAATATTTTGGATGATGCAATACTAAAATTTACCTTGCCATCATCTACCAGTTGTATTAAT
>NZ_JACMOO010000250.1 GCF_014377975.1 Ferruginibacter sp. | reverse complement strand
TCCGCAGGTGTACATTGGCGACAATGCAGTGATTGGTGATAACACTACCCTTTTTGCCGGTGTAAAAATTTATTCTGAAACCCATATTGGTAAAAACTGCATCATCCATTCCGGTACTGTAATCGGCAGCGATGGCTTTAGGTTTAACCCGGAAGCTGACAATAAAAAAGTGCCGCAAATTGGCAACGTTGTAATTGAAGATGATGTTGAAATAGGCGCCAACTGTGCCATTGACAGGGCCACCTTGGGTTCTACCATTTTACGCAAGGGAGTAAAATTTGATAATCTTATTCATATTGCTCATAACGTTGAAATTGGAGAGAACACTTATTTTGCTGCACATGGTGTTGTAGCAGGCTCTACTAAGGTTGGAAAGAACTGTATGTTCAGCGGGCAGGTAGGCCTTGTAGGACATTTGAATGTTGCAGACAACACCATCGTTACCGCACAATCCGGCATATCAAAAAGTATTACTAAAAGTGGCGGCGTATACATGGGCTCCCCGGCCTTTGATGCCAACAAATACCGCAAATCATATATTCATTTCCGTAACCTGGATGATTTGGCGCAACGCGTAAATAAAATTGAAAAGCAGCAAAAATCAACGGAGGTGAAGGAAGGATAGCTGTTTTTTGGAGATAGGTGTTTAAGAATTGTGAATACCTGTCTGCTAAACAGATATTGTTTCGACACCTGCAAATAGTGAGCAGTACGCTGGGTAGTACCACTACTTTTAATAGCATTTGTAGCCCAATCATCAATTTTCAAAAACCCTTTAGTAACCTGGAAAGGCCTTTCACCGGGTTTTTCACCGACACCGCGAATGATGCTGTAACTGATTCCTGCTTTACTTTTTTAGTTTGAATTACCCATGTAAATCTTCGGTAAAATTGTTGGATATAACCACGCAAAACAAAATGTGTCGCTACCTTTAATGCATGAGAGCATTGATACAAAGAGTAACCACAGCGGGCGTAACCATTGATGAAAATCTGCATTCGTTTATTAACCATGGTTTGCTGGTGCTGCTGGGCATTGAAGACGCAGATACAACAGAAGATATTGGGTGGCTAGGCAATAAAATAGTTAACCTGCGCATATTTGATGATGCACATAGGGTACCCAATTTATCCCTTAAAGAAACAAGCGGCGATATTTTATTAATAAGCCAGTTTACTTTACACGCAAGTACAAAAAAAGGCAACCGTCCTTCTTATCTGCGTGCCAGTAAGTCTGTTGTTGCAATACCTTTATATGAAAAAATGATTGTACAACTCGAAAATGACTTGGGCAAAAAAATATCGACTGGTGTATTTGGCGCAGATATGAAAGTATCGCTGGTGAATGACGGGCCCATAACAATTTGGATTGATAGTAAGGAGAAAGAGTGATGAACAGGCTTATTACACGAATTTTAAGACACGAATTGAAACTTCAAAATATGACAGAGATTATCTTAAAAGAAGAATCTTATCAGCTTATTGGAATTTGTATGGAAGTACATCGTGAACTTGAAATGGGGTTTAAAGAAATTGTTTATAAAGATGCTCTCGAATTTGAATTCAAAACGAAAAAGATTCTGTACATACGTGAAAATGAATTTACTATTGAATACAAAGGAATTATTTTGCCACATGGTTACTATTCCGATTTCATTGTATATGATTCAATAATTCTGAAAGTGAAAGCTTCTTATATAATTGTAAATAATTTTGTAACCCAAACTGTAAATTATCTTAAAGCGTCCGGTTTACAATAAGAGATCATAGCCAATTTTGGAGAAAAATCATTTGTGTCAAAAAGAGTTGTATTTTAAAAATTCGCACAATTCGTATAATTCGTGCTTTAAAAATTCGTGTAATGGAAATTAAACAAGCACAGCAAGATGTTGACCAATGGATAAAAACTGTAGGAGTTCGCTATTTTAACGAGCTTACCAACCTCGGTATTTTGATGGAGGAAGTGGGTGAACTATCCCGGCTGATGGTACGGAAATATGGCGAACAATCATTTAAAGAAAGCGATAAAGGAAAAGACCTGGGCGATGAAATGGCAGATGTGTTGTGGGTACTGATTTGTTTGGCAAACCAAACAGGCGTGGACCTTACAGAAGCCCTGCATAAAAATTTTGAGAAGAAGAATTTGAGAGATGCCACGAGGCATTTGGAGAATGACAAACTGAAATAAGCTGAATTCAAAAGAAAAACTAATTGACTTCCTTGATTTGAAAATATACCTGGTTTCACCCGAAGATTTAATCATTTCTAAAATAATATGGATACAACAAATACAAAGTAATTTACAGATAGATGATATTAATGCATTGACCAAAATTAAAAATTTAGACTGGCACTATATTCATCGATGGATTGCTGCTTTAAAATTAAATACCTTTGATACAATAAAAAAAGTATTACAGACACCCCCAAACACGTACAGGAAATTCAATTACAAATCTGGCTTGCCAAAAGTCCTGGCGAAAGATTGCTGCAATTTCTTACAGACAATGATGCATTGTATAAAGGAATACTATCTGCAAAAAATGATATTCAGCGGCAATCCGGGCCTGATTCTGAAATCATAAAATCATCCTTATAAAATATCTGCTGATATTTTTTTTGTTAAACTTTCACTTTCGAATTGTTTTCCTGCTGAGTTATAAAAAAATGGACCTCTAAAAAAACAATCCTTTCAAATCTTTACCTGATTTTTTTAGTTCCCTTTATCTTTGCAGCATTATGGCAAACGAATCAAACAATTTTGCGGAGCTGATTGCTCATTGTAAAGAATATGGTTATATTTTTCAATCATCAGAAATATATGATGGACTGGCTGCAGTGTACGACTATGGCCAAAACGGAGCACAGTTAAAAAAGAATATCCGGGACTATTGGTGGAAAAGCATGACCCAATTACACGACAATATTGTAGGTATTGATGCGGCTATTTTTATGCATCCTACCATCTGGAAGGCGAGTGGCCACGTAGATAATTTTAGCGATCCAATGATTGATAATAAGGACAGCAATAAAAGATACCGGGTGGATCATTTAATTGAAGCCCACGCAGAAGCGCTGGCCTTTGAAGGAAAAAAAGAAGCGGAATTTGCCTTGCTGAAAACCATGGATGCCTTATTGGCAACAAGCGATTATGCAGGTTTAAAACAACTAATGGTTGATAATAATATTAAATGTGCCATCAGTAAAACCTGCAACTGGACGGAAGTAAGGGAGTTTAACCTGATGTTCAGCACACAGATTGGCAGCGTGGCCGAAGAAAGTGATACCATCTATTTACGCCCCGAAACTGCACAGGGTATTTTTGTAAATTTTTTAAATGTGCAAAAAACCGGTCGCATGAAAATACCTTTTGGTATTGCGCAAACCGGCAAGGCTTTTAGAAATGAAATTGTAGCAAGACAATTTATTTTTCGTATGCGGGAATTTGAACAAATGGAAATGCAGTTTTTTATCCGCCCCGGCACACAAATGGAATGGTATACTATCTGGAAAGAAGAAAGAAAAAAATGGCATGAAAGCCTGGGCGTGCCAGCAGAAAAATTACGATTTCATGATCATATAAAATTGGCACATTACGCAGATGCTGCCCTGGATATTGAATTTGAATTTCCGTTTGGCTGGAAAGAGCTGGAAGGTATCCATTCCAGAACTGACTTTGATTTAACACAACACCAGACTTTTAGTAAAAAGAAAATTCAATATTTTGACAATGACATTGATCCTGCAACAGGTAAGGCTTACGGAAACTACGTTCCATATGTGGTAGAAACTTCTGTTGGTTTGGATCGTTTGTTTCTTACAGTGATGAGTCTTGCATACACCAACGAAAAATGGACCAAAGAAGACGGTACAGAAGACAGTCGGGTTGTATTGCGGATACCAGCAAAAATTGCACCTACCAAACTGGCCATATTGCCCTTGTTAAAAAAAGATGGCTTGCCTGAAATTGCTAAACAACTGATGGATGATTGCAAAGGAAGTTTTATGTGTTTTTATGAAGAGAAAGATGCTATCGGAAAACGTTACCGCCGCATGGATGCCATTGGTACCCCTTTCTGTGTAACGATTGATCACCAGACCAAAGAAGATAATACTGTTACCATTCGTTACAGAGATACAATGGTGCAGGAGCGAATTGTATTGGCGGATGTTAAAAAATTGATAATGGAAAAAATCAGTTGATGCGTGGCTTTTAACTTTTGACATGTCCTGTTAATTTATAAATTGTATGGATGGATTGAGTATTCAGCCCTGGATAGTTATATTGATTGCTGATAGCTTTGCAAAATAAGTTTGTAGTTTTACAACAAATGGATGAACAATTTATCGTATCATTAATTACAAAATTTCAGTCTTTAAATTTATCGGCTATAATAGATTTTGATAAGTTTAACCGGTATGCCATTACCCACCATTCTACTACCATTGAAGGCAGCACACTCACTGAAAATGAAACGAGGCTTTTATTGGATGAAGGCATTACACCAGCAGGAAAACCTTTGCTACACAGCCTGATGGTGCAGGATCATTACAATGCCCTTTTATTCGTTATTGAAAAATCTAAGATAAAAGTTGAAATTACTCCAACATTTATTCAGGCAGTTAATGCTGTGGTAATGAAACAAACCGGCAGCATCTATCAAACTGTTTTTGGCGAATTGAATGCGACAACAGGAGTTTTTAGAAAAGGAAATGTAAGTGCTGGCAGTACTTATTTTGTTGGCTATCAAAAAGTAGATGGATTGGTAACCCAACTTTGTGATGGCATCAATAAAAAACTTTCTTCTGCCAGCACAATTCCAGAAAAATTAAATTGCTGCTTTGATGCTCATTTTGATTTAGTAACCATCCATCCTTTTTATGACGGTAACGGAAGAACAAGCCGCCTGTTGATGAACTTCCTGCAATTTTATTTTAATTTACCGCCCGGTATAGTTTTTAAAGAAGATAAAGCATCCTATTTTGAAACCCTCCAGCAAACCAGGAAACAAGAAGACATTTCCATCTTCAGGCATTTTATGTTTAAGCAATATGCAAAGTACCTGCAACAGGAAATTGATAAATTTGAACAGGCTGAAAAAGGTGGAATGAAGGGAAAGGGTTATTCATTTGTATTTTAGAGCCAAATGTTTATTACCCAAATTTTTCTCATTACACCCAGTAAGAATGTCAGATTAAATACTATGTCCTGTCAAAAGTATAGCTATACAGACTGCTCATAATACGGCACATCATCATGGCTCACCGATTCTTTTTGTTGCCAGTAAGCCTGCGTAACAACATGCCCGTTGGGTGTATGTAACAACCTTCCGAAAATTGCATTGATGGGGTTAAAAGTATAATCGGTTACCCCTACTGTACTTGTTTCCGGTGTGGCAGGAAGTAGTGGAGG
>NZ_JACMOO010000249.1 GCF_014377975.1 Ferruginibacter sp. | reverse complement strand
TTCATATTTATCCGGATCTGTTCCGGTACCAGAGGTGGCTTTATGCCACACATCATTGATGCCTACATAAATTACTACCACGTCAGGATTTTTTTTCAATACATCTTCTTCCATTCTCAAATACAGGTCGTACACTTTATTACCGCCAATACCAGCGCCGGTAAGTTCAATTGAATCGGGCAAATGTGATTGTTTTATAATGCTGTCTAATTTTACAATGTAGCCATTGGGTTGTACACCAGCCTGCGTAATGGAATCTCCAAAAAAAAGTACTTTTATTTTTTTAGGAGGTACCCCAAAAGATAAGCATATCAATGCCAATAATAACATCCCCTTAGATAAGTGTTTCATAATTTAATTTATTGTAGTGTAATATGTTTTGCTTTTTTCCATTTGCATCAGCACAGCTTTCTTTGTACCGGTAAACGGTCCGGATGACTCAATTTTAAGACTAGCCATGGCAGCCCCAAATTCGCCGGCCACCTGTACGGAGGCCCCGGATATACGCTGGTATAAATAGCCCGCCATGTAGGTATCACCACAACCGGTAGTATCAATTTCAACAGCAGGGGTATAAGCAGGTATGTCATAAAAAATATGTTGGGCATAAATTAAAGATCCCTTACTGCCAAATGTTATTACCACTTCTTTTACGCCCCATTCACACAACATTTCTGCTCCTCTGCGTACATCTTTATATCCCGTCAGCATTTCCATTTCAGCTTCATCGGCTTTGAGAATGTCTACATATTTCAGCGCTTCTTTTTTATCTTGCCAACCAATTGCCTGAACACTTTTGTTTTCTACTTTACGCAGATAGCCTTGCACATCCAAAGATATTTTACCCCGGTTTGCAAGGTCTTTTATTAACATCAGTGGTATATCATTTGCCAGCAGCGGGCCTAAATGAAAAATAGCGGCTTCCACCTGATGAAGTTGTTCTACTGTAAAGCTATCAGCTGTTTGCAGCACCCGTTGAGTACGATGATACAGATTTTTAGAATAATTATTTTCGAAATTAACGGTATGTTTGCTGGCCAATGCAATCACTGTCAGACCTTTAATACGCAAGTCATCCACAAAATGCATTTCACTTTCAGCAAGCGAAGTAACCAGGCAATAATTTACATCCATATTACTCAAAGCATTGGAAAAATAAAAAGATGTTCCTCCTGCCATAAGTTTTTCGCCATTAGCAGTTATTACTTTATCTAATGTTATATGCCCTACGCAACAGATATCATACATGTAAATTGCTATTAATTATTGTATTGTTTGTTGAAGGACATAAAAATAATTAAAACTACTTTATTAAAAAGAAGTAGTTTTTTGTAATTTCTTTTTACAATAAAAAAATGCCCGGAAATTATGATAGCTTTTGGAGTGAACAAGACAAATAAATTGGAGAAACAGCGGGAGTTGGAGAAAAAGGTTTGGAGAAAAAAAGCTATCGATGAAAAAAAAATTTAAGAAAAAAAAGAAAATATCTTTTTAATAACTGCATTAAAAAGATCAAACTAAAATGGTTAATTAAAAGCAGGTAAATAAAGGGTAAAACTATTTTCCTTCCAGCACCACATCCTGCTCCTGCTGCTGAAAGTTTACTGTGTAGGTATTTTTTACATTGCTGCGATAGTTTTTAAAAAGGCTTTGCCAACGTAATTTAACCACGCCAAAAACACCTTCTTTAATGATTCCTTTATTCATTTTACTATCGCCCAATTTGCGGTCTTTAAAAGTAATGGGTACTTCTTTAATGGTAAAGCCTAATTTCCAAGCGGCAAATTTCATTTCTATCTGAAAGGCATAACCTACAAAATGAATACCCGATAAATTAATGGCTTCTAAAACTTCCCGCCGGTAGCAAACAAAACCTGCGGTAGGATCCATTACCGGCATCCAGGTTATAATTCTTGTGTATAAAGAAGCCCCTTTTGATAACATTATACGGTTGGCAGGCCAGTTTTCAACAGCCCCGTTTTTTACATATCTTGACCCTACTGCAACCCCGGCTCCTTTCGTACAGGCTTCGTACAGCTTTTGCAAATCTGCCGGATTGTGAGAAAAGTCAGCATCCATTTCAAAAATAAACTGATAGCCTTTTTCTAACGCCCATCGAAATCCATGAATATAAGCGGTACCTAAACCCGATTTTCCTTTGCGTTCTTCTAAAAATAACTGTGCCGGGTATTTTGAAAAAAGTGATTTTACAATTGAAGCCGTTCCATCGGGTGAGCCATCATCAATGATCAGTACATGAAACTGCTGATCAAGTAAAAATACAGCCTCAATAATGGAAGCTATATTTTCCTTTTCGTTGTAAGTTGGTATAATAACTAATTTCTCCAAAGATTAAATTGTTAACTTTTGACGAATGTACAATTTGTAAATAATATTTTCCCTTCCATTTAACAGGATCTCTTTAATTAAATATTCTTTAACAGGGTTCTGTTCAAAATTTCCGTCAGTTTTTGCTTGGTATGCAAAGGGAAATCTCCTCTCATCATCCAATCGTAATACTGGGGTTCTGCTTTTAAAACATCGGTAACCGGCCTGCCTTTGTGTTTACCGAAATTGAAAACTTCAATTCCTTTTTCATTAAACAAAAAGCGGCGGGCATAATCTACTATTTTTTCTTCTCCGATAGACCCTAAAATACTTTCTATAGAATTACCTAATTGGGGATAGCGTTGTATCTGTGAAAGCAAAACGTCAATCGTTGCATTCACATCCGATTCTGCACTGTGGGCATCTATCAGTTCCTTTTCGCAATAATATTTGTAAGCCGCAGTTAGGGTGCGGGGCTCCATGGTGTAAAAAATATGCTGTACGTCTACCATCCGGCGGGCGCTGAGATCTACATCCATACCGGCACGCAAAAATTCTTCCATCAGCATGGGTATATCAAAACGATTGCTGTTATAACCACCCATGTCGCAATTTTCTATAAACTGTTTTAATTCGTTTCCGGCCTGTTTAAAAGTGGGCGCATCTTTTACCATTTCATCGGTTATACCATGTATGGCGGTAGTTACAGCCGGAATTGGCATCTGCGGATTGAGCAGCTTTCGTTTTGCCTGCCTGCTGCCATCCGGCAAAATTTTTATAATTGCTATTTCTACTATTCTATCTGTAGAGAGATTTACACCCGTTGTTTCTAAATCTAAAAAGGCAATTGGCCGGACTAATTGTAAAGACATTGAAAGAGTTTTGATATTGATTTAATTGGTTGTTACTGTAGGTAATAAAGCAATGTACATTCATTACTATATTGATAGCCCGTGTAAAAATGAACATTGAAATACTAAAGGCAAGTTAAGATTTTAATCACAAAACATGATTGCAATATTAATAATACATGTTTTGTACCTTTAAGCTTTAACGATCCTGATTAAATTAAATAAAACAAATGAAAAAAATCATCTTGACAATTTTGGTAATTTATACCATTGCAGCAGGTTTGTTGTCCTGCTACTCAAGCCGAAGAGGCACTGGTTGTCCAATGACAGAAAAAATTATTCATTAAGATAGTAACTCCCTGCAAATTATATGAACTGGATTGAAATTACCAATGAAGCGCAATTGAGCGAGGTTAAAACCCTGTCAAATGCTAAACCTCAGCTTATTTTTAAGCATAGCACCCGCTGCCCAACCAGCAGTATGGCCAAAAGCCGTTTGGAAAGAGGAACCTCTCCGGAAGGAATTGATTTCTACTACCTGGACCTAATTAAACACAGAGAAATTTCCCAAAAAATAGCAGATGAATTTGATGTAAGCCACCAATCTCCGCAGGTACTTTTAATAAAAAACGGCGAATGTGTATACGATGAAAGCCATAGTGCTATTACAATGGATGAAATTGTAGAGCAGTCTGCCGCATAGCCAGGCACCTGTTTTAATTTACGGTGAGATCAATGCAAAATTTGCCTGATGGGTTTTAAATGGATAATAAAAATGCCTTCAACAAATCTACACTTGCTGTAATTTTAATGCTCTTTTTTTCTAAAAGTAATTGCTTTTGCACAGATGCTGGTTTTGTTACTGCTTGTCCAATTACGGGCTCTACCACATCGTAAAACTTTACTGGATGAGCTGTTTCAAGTACAATACCTTTTTCGGCAGGGTGGTTTTGTAAATATTGATGTAAAGCAAGAAACCCTACTGCTCCATGTGGGTCTAATAAATAACCTTCCTCCTGATATACTTTTTGTATAGTATCTTTTGTTGCAGCATCTGTAATACTGCAACTGCTTAATACATTTTGAAGACTAGTAAACTGATGGTGAAAAATTTCGAGAATACGGATGAAGTTACTGGGGTTACCAACATCCATTGCATTGGAGATAGTAGCAACAGCTTTTTTAGGCTCATACTTTTCTGTTTCCATAAATGCAGGCACAACGTCATTGGCATTGCATGCAGCAATAAAATGTTTTACCGGCAAGCCGGAAACGTGCGCCAAAATACCTGCACAGATATTACCGAAATTACCGCTGGGAACGGCTATTACTGGCGGATTATTTTTTTGTGCCCATTGTTTATAGGCAAAGAAATAATAAAATTGTTGCGGCAGCCATCTGGCTACATTGATTGAATTAGCTGAAGTAAGAAATAATTTTTCATTCAGTGCTTCATCTGTAAATACCTGCTTTACCATTTGCTGACAATCATCAAATGTACCGCTTACTTCCAATGCATGAATATTTTTACCGAGTGTGGTTAGCTGTTTTTCCTGTACAGAACTTACCTTACCCGACGGGTACAATATCACCACCTCTACTCCATCCACATCATAAAAACCATTGGCTACTGCACCACCGGTATCGCCTGATGTGGCTACTAATACAGTTACTTTTTTATTCAAGTCTTTTACAAAATAACCCAGGCAGCGACTCATAAATCTGGCGCCAATATCCTTAAAAGCCAGTGTAGGACCATGATACAGCTCTAAAGAAAAAATAGTGTCTGTTACTTTCACCAAAGGGATATCGAAATTGATAGTTTCGCCTACAATTCTCCGCAGTTCAGCATCGGGAATTGCATCGCCTACATAAGGTTTGATAACCTGGTATGCAATTTCTTCATCGGAATAATTAGTAATATTTTCAATAAACTCTTTTGGCAGCATGGGTATTTGTTCCGGAAAATACAAACCCTTATCCGGCGCCTGTCCCTTAATGGTGGCTTGTTTAAAATCTACTTTGGGAGATTGGCTATTGGTACTGTAGTATTGCATGCTTTTAAAGTTGTAGGTCTTTTCTTAAGTAAAAATCAAGAATTAATAATAATGGGCAATCATCGTCAATGAATGGTTGATTCTGCAGCAGATTTTACTCTTAACTATTTTGAATACTATTGGTCACGAAAGAATTATTAATTGTTAATTATCAATTATTAATTATTAATTACAGTTACTCCCGTTTGATTGATAGTAGTAACATAAGTATGATAATCCAAACCAATATGATTATAAATTTCTTTCATTACATTTTCAACTGCAATAGCAGTAAGTTCATCTTTGCTCAGCATAAAAATGGAAGGACCTGAACCTGAAATTCCACCACCCAATGCACCTGCTTCTTTGCATTTTAATTTTACTTCATCAAAGCCCGGAATTAAAATACTTCTTACCGGTTCAATGATCACATCTTCCAGCGAGCGTCCAATTAATAGCAGGTTATTTTGAATGAAACCCGCTACCAGTGCGGCTATATTACCCCATTGCCGGATGGCATCTTTTAACAATACCTCTTTACGCAAAATTTGCCGGGCATCCGAAGTACGCACTTCAATTTGCGGATGAACAATAGTTACATACAATTCCGGAGCTGGAATAGGAATAATATCCAGTGGATGAATACTGCGGATCAACGTTATTCCACCGTAAATACAGGGGGCTATATTATCGGCATGTTTTACACCAGATGCTACTTTTTCACCAAACATAGCAAAGCGTACCAGGTCTTGTTTTGAAAAAAAATCGTTCATCAAATAATTGGCACCTACTACAGCACCTGCAGCACTGGCCGCACTGGAACCTATCCCACTACCGGGTTTTATTTTTTTGTGAATGGTTACTTCAAAACCAATATTACCCGGTAATTCATTGATCATTTCAACCAAAGGAGCTCCGGCCGTATTTTGTGCGGGATCTAACGGTAACGGGTAGCCGTCTGCACTGATGATGATGATCTTTTTTTCATCCAGCAACCTTATTTCCATTAAATCATTGGGTTCATGCAGGCACATACCCAATACATCAAAACCACAAACTAAATTAGCCACAGTTGCAGGTGCTAAAACTTTTACAAGCAAGCCCCTGTCTACTAAAGGGAGACTATTGCGTTTTCCACTTTGTGCCTGTATTTCGTTTGGATGTTCAGTCATATCTGCTTATATTTTTATTCATCTCTTAAAAATTTTTTTATACTCGTGATGCTTTGATAATGTCTCCAAATACACCGGATGCAGTTACATCGGCACCAGCACCTGCCCCTTTTATTACCAACGGCTGCTCTACGTAACGGTCGGTATAAAAGAGTACAATATTGTCCTTTCCGTATAAATGATATAAATCATGTTGAGAATCGATATGCTGTAAACCTACAGAAGCTTTACCATTTTTAAACCCGGCTACAAATTTCAATTTGTTAATTCCTGCATCAATGAATAATTGCCTGAAATGGGCTTCATGTTCTTCCATCGATTTGTAAAAATCTTCAACAGAACCTACCATGCAGGCTGGCGGCATAAAACTATTGTTGGCTATATCTTCCATTTCTAACACGTTGCCTGCTTCCCTTGCCAATATCATTATTTTGCGCATCACATCTTTACCACTTAAATCCAGTCTTGGATCAGGCTCTGTATATCCTTCTGACTGTGCCTGGCGTACAATGGTGGCAAAACTTTTTTTACCATCATAATTATTAAAAACAAAATTAAGTGTGCCGCTTAATACGGCTTGTATAGTATTGATTTTATCACCGCCGCGTAACAGATCATTCAATGTTCCGATAATGGGTAAACTGGCTCCCACATTGGTTTCAAACAAAAACTGCGCATTGAATTCACGCGAAAGATTTTTTAATTTTTTATAATATGCATAGGTAGAGGAACAGGCAATTTTATTGCAAGCCACTACCGAAATACTTTTTTGTAGTAACTGTTCATAACAAGTGGCTACCATTTCATTGGCGGTAACATCCGCAAAAACTGCATTGCGTAAATTCTTTGATTGTATCCTTTCAATGAACAACTGCATATCCATCGCTTCGCCTTCATTGATTAGTAATTCTTTCCATTGTTTCAGGTTAATCCCTTCATCTTTGAACAACATTTTTTTACTATTGCCAATGCCTACTACATTTATTTTTAAATGCAGGTTTTTTAAAAGATATTGCTGTTGCTGTAAAATCTGCGCTACTAGTTTTCCGCCAACATTACCCACTCCGGCTATAAAAAGATTGATCTCTTTATACACTGTTTCAAAAAATTCTTCGTGCAATACATTGATGGCTTTTTTTACATCTTGTGTACATATAACCGCAGAAATATTTCTTTCAGAAGATCCTTGCGCAATAGCACGAACATTTACCCCATTACGCCCAAGGTTACCAAACATTTTGCCGCTGATACCAGGATGACTTTTCATATTATCGCCTACAAGGGCAACGATCGCCAAATCTTTTTCTACAGTGATTGGGTCTACTTTTTTAGTTTCAATTTCGTACGCAAATGCCTCATCAATGATTGCTTTTGCGACATCTGCATTGGATGCATCCATACCAACACAAATTGAGTGTTCAGAAG
The DNA here is from genome assembly GCF_014377975.1 of Ferruginibacter sp. Taxonomy (GTDB): domain Bacteria; phylum Bacteroidota; class Bacteroidia; order Chitinophagales; family Chitinophagaceae; genus Ferruginibacter. Next base: position 9,550 of record NZ_JACMOO010000249.1, on the reverse strand, counting down.
AACTTTGAGTAATCAGGATTACATTAATTTTTTTTACTGCCAAAGCCTCAAATAATCTTTTTGAAAAACCCGGAATACCTATCATACCACTGCCTTCCAGACTTAATAAAGCAATGCTGTTAATACTGGAAATACCACGTATGCTATTGGTGTTATTGCTGGTTTCTTTTTGAATAACGGTTCCATTATCCTGTGGAGCAAATGTATTTTTTATCCAGGTTGGTATGCCTTTGCTGCTTACGGGTTGTATGGTAGGAGGATAAATTACTTTGGCGCCAAAATGAGACAATTCCATTGCTTCCTGATAAGAAATTTCTGGAATGATTTTTACATTTGCTACAAGTCTTGGGTCAGCGGTCATCATGCCGGATACATCTGTCCATATTTCTAAAACCTTTGCTGGTAGTGCCGCTGCTACAATGGCTGCAGTATAATCAGAACCGCCACGACCCAGCGTGGTGGTAACTCCGTTGATATCCGAAGCAATAAAGCCAGGCATCAAAAACAGCGTTGAAGTGGATGCTGCAAAATAATCTGCTATTTTTTTATCCGTAATAGAAAAATCAACCGCGGCTGAACCATAATTTGCATTGGTAACAATGAGCTCTGCAGAGTTTATCCATTCACAAGTGATTGCTTCTGTATTTAATTTGGCGGCGATAATTTTAGAGGATAAAATTTCTCCATAACTCACAATCCTGTCTTTGGTACGTTCAGATAACTCTTTCAATAAAAAAATACCAGTGCAAATATCTTCCATTTCGTTACACAAAGTTTTTACCAAACTCAATACAGCACTCTGTTGTGTAATAGTGATGAGTTCCTTTACCGTTGTAAGATGCCGTAATTCTGCTTCATGTAATTTTTTTTTGTGGGCTTCATTGCCTTCGGCTGCCAGTTGGCTGCATTGTAACAAAATATCCGTTATTCCCCCAAAGGCTGATACAACCACAATTATTTTATCTGTTTTTATTTTTTCTTTAACAATCTCAATTACCTTATTAATATTTGCTGCGTTGGCTACAGAACTTCCTCCAAACTTTAAAACCTGCATTTCTTTTATTTATGTATGTGATGTAAAAATTGTAGCTGCAATACTCATGTATGAAAAGCAGCAATCGCCCAAAGATAATATGAAACTGTGTAACCCTTATCGGGTTGTACCTGTTGTAGTAATAGTGATATCAATAGCAGGGAATGCTAACAATGATTGGGATGTGAAAATATGTAATTGTACTTGTACCACTTTTGTAAAGGCTAAATTAAGTAAATATTTGTAACCAAGGCAAGCGATTTGAAATTTTTTAAGTATTTTCATGCTTTACAGTAATTGCTGCCAGCTTTATTACTTTTTATTAATAATTATTAAATATGGATCACCAGTCATCTACAGGATTGCAGCATTTTAAAAATCTAGTTGGAATAAAATTTCAGTTATACAATAGCCTCTTCACCTCCCTTCCTTTTCACCGTATTGAAAAAACCGGCATTCTGCTTTCATTATTACAAAATAATTGTGAAGAAGGGTACCGCAAAAAACAGAGCCCGGTTGAAATTATTGACGAATTTTTTAACAAACAAACTATTTACAAACAGCCACAGGAAAGACTTGACCTGCTGTTTAGATTTATTCAATATATAGAAAGACAAGTAGTACTATTTGATGCTTTGGAAGATGCTTCTTTTAAAGAAATAAATGACATGGGTGGCGTTGGTACCCTAAAGCACCTTGAAAGTGAAGTACTGCAAAATAATAAAGAAGAAGAACTTTCTGCGAAACTAAAAAACTTTGCTGTAAGACTGGTATTGACTGCACATCCAACACAATTTTACCCTGGTTCAGTACTGGGCATCATTAACGATTTGTCAAAGGCATTGATGACAAACAATGCCGCACAAATTAATATGTACCTGCAGCAGTTGGGGAAAACGCCTTTTTTTAAAAAACAAAAACCAACACCTTATGATGAAGCGTTAAACCTTGTGTGGTATCTTGAAAATATTTTTTATGCTGCCACAGGACGGATCATGTCCTTTATAACTTCCCAATTTCCCAATGCAATCGACCCGAATCACCCCATTATTACGATGGGTTTTTGGCCCGGCGGTGACAGGGATGGCAATCCGTTTGTTACTGCTGTTACCACTTTGAAAGTAGCAGATGCATTAAGAGGAAGCATCATAAAATCATATTACCTGGAAATAAGAAGAATCAAACGGAGACTTACTTTTGTAGGAGTAGACACCATATTGGCAGACCTTGAAACTGAAATGTATAATAATATTTTTATACCGGGTCAGCGTACTGCTATCAATAAAATGCAGATTTTATCTGAGTTGCATAAGATTAAAGAAATACTGATTTACAAACACAATGGTTTGTTTCTTTATCTGATAGATAATTTCATTAATAAAGTAAATGTGTTTGGTTTACATTTTGCATCACTCGACGTGCGCCAGGAAAGCTCCGTACACAATACAGTACTTGAAGCCATCGCAAAAAAATCTGGTTACCTGCCAACAGATTATGCAACCAGGTCCGACGAGGAAAAAATAAATATGCTCATCAACATCGACGTATGCCTGAAAGATGAAAATTTTGATGACCCATTGGTGGCAGATACAATTGCTACGATAAAATCTATACGAATCATTCAGGATTTTAACGGAGAAGCCGGTTGCAACCGATATATCATTAGTCAATGCTCCAGTGCATTGAATGTACTGGAAGTTTACGGTTTATTTTTACTGTGTGGATGGAAAAAAGACGCATTAAGCGTAGACATTGTACCGTTATTTGAAACGGTGGAAGATTTACGGAATGCACCGGATGTAATGAAACTATTGTATTCAAATTCCGTATACGCGGCGCATCTGGCAGGCAGAAAGAAAAATCAAACCATCATGCTTGGCTTTTCTGATGGCACAAAGGATGGCGGTTATCTGATGGCTAACTGGGGCATTTACAAAGCAAAAGAAAACCTTAGTTCCGTTTCCAAAGCTAATAAAATTGAAGTGCTTTTCTTTGACGGCCGGGGCGGACCTCCGTCAAGAGGTGGTGGTAAAACGCATAAGTTTTATGCTTCTATGGGCAAAAATATTTCCAACAAGGAAATTCAGCTTACGGTGCAGGGGCAAACGGTTAGCTCCAGTTTCGGTACTGTTGAAAGTGCACAATTTAATATCGAACAGTTACTGCATGCCGGCATCACCAACGAACTTTTTAACAACCGCCATGTTCTGCTGGAGGATGCTGAAGAAAATCTATTGCAACAACTGGCAGAGGTTAGCTTTGAAAAATACAGTTCATTAAAAAATGATCCCTGCTTTACAGATTATTTATCCCAGGTAAGTCCGCTTAAATTTTACAGTGAAACCAATATCGGTAGCCGTCCTGCCAAGCGCCCGGGTGGCAGTAAATTGTCTTTAAAAGACCTTCGGGCAATTCCTTATGTAGGTGCATGGTCTCAACTAAAACAAAATGTTACCGGTTATTTTGGTGTGGGTACTTCCTTAAAGGAATTAGATCAGCAAGGAAAATTTGAGGCTTTAAAAGTACTGTACAATAAGTCATTATTTTTTAAAACGTTGCTGGATAATTGTGAGATGTCCATGAAAAAATCATTTTTTCCATTAACGGAATATTTGTCAACCGATGCGAAGTATAGTGAAATCTGGAATATTATTTACGACGAATTTAATTTAACCCGTGAATATATTTTAAAAATTTCGGGCAAAAAAGAAATGATGAGTGACTACCCGGTTGATCTCTTATCTATCTCAATGAGAGAAAGAATTGTGCTGCCGTTGTTAACGATTCAACAATTTGCTATCATGAACATACGGGAGATTGATGATAACCTGATTAATTCTCCTCTAAAGGAAACCTATGAAAAATTGATCATGCGCTCCTCCTTTGGTATCATTAACGCAGGCAGAAATTCTGCCTGATATTTTTACAATTAATAAAATAGTCATGATAGTTGGATTAATAATTGTTTTTCTTTTTAGCATTTTTGCAGCGAGTTATTTACTGGCACGCAGAGATGATAAAATTTTAGACCTACAGCAAAGGGTCGATTTCCTGGAACAAAAGTCGAATAAAAAAATTATCAGCAGACTGTTATTTGTGGAATTAAAATCTGTAAACAGCGTATTAGATACTTTAAATAATTGTTTTTACCTGATAGATAAAGAGGGAAATTATGATGTTGACACCGAGTATCGATTGGCAGATGTAAATGACGGGTGGTGGGAAAACTTATCAATCCAGGACCTGGAAGTAGTGAATAAACTGAAAAATGGTTAATCTTAAAAAGACATTTTTCTTTAATTTCCCGGCTATTTTATACAAAATAAAAAATATTTTTAATTTATTTAAAAATATTTTTTATCCCGAAAGATTTCAAAATTTTTGATTTATTTTTTATCATTTGTTTGTCACCTGTTATCCTTTTGCAAAATAAATCATTAATTTTTTACTAACTGTTAATATACTAAAGAATAGCGGGCCTTTCATTAATATACTACTTTTTTCAATATATTTCACGTATTGCTGATTCGGCTGTAATGCTGTACAGGTAATTGTTTTATTGAAATTTTGATACCACCTTTACATGATAAATGTAAATTTTGTATGTCACTAATCACTTTTTTTTTAACAGATATCCGGATTTTCAATTACAGTCCGGTTATCATTGAAGTAACCAAAGTGTTGCTTGTATCTATTGGATGGATCGGCGGTCTTACCGCATTTGTTTATTTAAAAGATAAACATAATAACGTAGCGGTATAATACAAATCTTTTTGTTTTGATTATATTTTTAACGCAACTGATGTTGCGTTTTTTGTACCCATATTTTCCCTCGTAACTTTACGAAAAACTAAATCCCGAAAATAAAAACACCCGCCATAAGATAGCGGGTGGAAAAAATTTCCTGGCATATCAAAAATCTATTCTTTCTAGGTAAGCCCCAGTTGCAAATCTATTGGAGCTTTTATAATTGGTTTATGCAGGTGAACTACCGATTTATCAATTGCCCAAAAATAAAGGATACTTGCAATAACAGATAATGCCACGCTTGCCAGGATCGCTATCTTCGCAATGTCTCTTATTGCATCGTCGCCAAAAGCCAGCATGGTAGTAAAAATAGACATGGTGAAACCAATACCTGCGAGTGTACCCATTCCTAGAATTTGTTTCCACTGAATGTTGAGGGGCAATTTTGCAATATTCAGGGATACCAGTATGCGGCTTACTAAAAATATGCCCAAAGGCTTGCCAACCACCAATCCTGCAATGATACCTATCCCTACAGTACTGCCTAAGGAAGTAATAAAATGATCTGGTATAAAAAGCGCTGTATTAGCCAATGCAAAAAGAGGCAAAATTAAAAAGTTTACAAAATTGTGTATGTACTTTTCAACTGCCACCAGTTTAGATGTTGGTATTGTAAATGCAAATATTACCCCTGCAATACTTGCTTCAATGCCAGACTGCAGGATGGAGTACCAAAGGCATAAAGCCAAAATAATTTGCAGTACCCCAAATTTTAATTTTAAATAATTACAGGCCAGCAATGCCAGAAAAAATATACCTGCAACAGCGAGAAATATCCAATGCAATTTTCCCCCATAAAACAAGGCAATAACAATAATTGCACCCAGATCGTCAATAATAGCCAGGGCCATCAATAATATTTTTAAACTCAATGGAACCCGCTTGCCCAATAAAGATGCAATACCCAGCGAAAATGCAATATCTGTAGCCGTAGGTATCCCCCATCCGCTGATATAACTGGAGTGTACATTAAAAGCAATGAAGATCAATGCAGGTACCATCATGCCACCGAGTGCTGCCCCAAATGGAAGGATCGCTTTTTTGAAGGTTGATAATTCACCTTCCATCAATTCCCTTTTTATTTCGGTACCCGCCATCAAAAAGAAAATACCCATCAGGTAATTATTGATCCATTCCAGGTAATTGCCCGGAAGGTGCAACGCTATAGCGGAATGCATTTCACTGCTCCAGAAATTTCTATAGTTAATGCCAAACCTGGAATTGGCCAAATAAATAGAAAGCAAAGTGCAGGCAATTAAAATAACACCCGTCGTACGGCTATCGTTAATAAAATAGCGCAAAGGGCTCATTAACCGGTTTACAAGTCTTTTCACCTTCTATAAATTATGGAAATCAAAAATTAAAAAATGGTCTCATCAGTATTAATTGATGAGACCATTTAATTTATTTAGTCTACGTATCCGAGTACGCCCGTTTCAGCTATATCCAAGCCAGCTATTTCATCTGCCTCTTTACTTCGTAATGGAATAACTTTATCTAATAATTTAAAGAAGAAATACATTACGACAAACACAAATACTGCGCAGGTTAATGTACCAATTAGTTGTGCTACAAATTGCTTGCCGTCTCCGTAAAATAAACCTTTTACAGGACCAGCAACACCATTCCAGCCATCTCCATAACTTCCGTCAGCAAAAAGCCCAACGGAAAGCACACCCCATGCACCATTTGCACCATGCACGGCAAATGCGCCAACCGGATCATCAATTTTTAGCTTTCTATCTACAAAATTGTAAACTGCAATCACCAGCAGACCAGCAATAGCACCAATAATAACAGAAGAAGTAGAAGTTACAAATGCACAGGGGGCTGTGATAGCCACCAGACCAGCCAACAAACCGTTTGCAATCATACCTGGATCAGCCTTTCCACCCCTTGCGTACATGTAGAAAAGAGCAGCCAATGCACCTGCACCACCAGCTAACATAGTATTGGTTGCCACTATCCCGATACGCAAATCGCCTCCAGCCAAAGTTGATCCCGGATTAAAACCAAACCAACCAAAGGCCAAAATAAACGTACCGATAATGGCCATTGGAATATTGTGACCAGGAATCGTATTTACTTTACCATCTTTTCCATATTTACCATACCGTGGCCCAATAACAATTGCGCCTGCCAGTGCGGCAACACCACCAACCATGTGAACCACAGAAGAACCTGCAAAATCGACATGTCCGTGGCCTAACCCAAAATTAGCCCCCAATTGCGACAGCCAGCCGCCGCCCCAAACCCAATTGCCAAAAAGCGGATATACAAACATTGAAATAAAGAAACCGTATACTACAAATGATTTAAGGGTCCATCTTTCCGCCATTGATCCGGTAGGGATAGTGGCCGTGGTATCCATAAACACCATTTGGAATAAGAATAAAGTATAAATACCAACATCATAATACTTGCTGCTTAAAAAGAATCCAGCTTTACCCCAAATACCAAAATCGTGTCCAAACATATGCACTACATATTCGGAAGGTATAACTCCGGCAGAACCACCCAATGCAGCAACATTAAAGGCACCACCCCACATGATTGCAAAACCGCAAATCCAAAAGCCCATCATTCCAATTGCATAAATCAAAAAGTTCATGCACATGGTATGTGCTACATTTTTTTTCTGTGTAAATCCTGTTTCTACCATTGCAAAACCAGCCTGCATAAACATTACAAGGAAACCTGTAATTAAGGTCCACATAATATTAATTGCAATTTTGTTATGCCCATCTGCATTACCAATAGCATTTACAGATGATATTACTTTATTTAAAGCAGTATCTTTTGTGGCAGCAAGGGTATCAATGCCAAGATCCTTAATGGTGCCCGTTGCGGTACCACTTGCATCCTGCGCAATCGAAATAATGGGTGATAACATTAGTATCGTAACTACTACAGCCATTGTGTAAACTGCAAACCGGTGACGATTCCATTTACCGAATTTTCTTACATTCATAATAGAAATTTTATTGGTTAAGGTTGGTTGAAAAAATAATTAGAATTTATAAACTGCTGCCAGTAAAGCTGTAGCGGTTGATTTAGCACCGGTACCGTCACTTTTGGTGTAAATTTCACTTTGGGCAGATTCAAACCTTAATTCGGGAATAAGAATAAAAGGACCAACTTTATAATTTAAGGACAAGGTGTTTGCAAAAATACTTTTTGCTCCAAAAGCAGAGGGATACACAATTTTTGAGTCACTGATTAGTTCACTTCTTAAAGTTAAGCCAATAGCTGGCGTAGGATCAAGATTCAGGTAAAGTGCATAACCCTGCCAGCTACCACTTGGCAATAAGGAACCTGCCACTTGCTGGCGACTTTGGGTCGTAGCATTAAAACCAATGCCAAACTTATCTGTTACGGTAGCATTAACAACCAGGTCAAGCTGACTCAGGCTTTTTAACGATAATGGATTTGAAGCGTTTTCTGCTCCAAAAAAACCAGCATAATTGAGGTAAGCCTTCAATTTACCATTTTTAGATCCGCCACTAAATTGGGCAATTAATGTTTTTGTGTTAGTAGTAGAAGTTGTCTGGTCGATGAAATTAGCAACACCCACCATAAAACCTACCGGTCCGGCAGTAACATCCATCTTTACCCCAGTGTGAGAAAACGGGCCATTGGTAAACATGTAAGACATGCTGTAGTTTCTGTTTAAGGGAGCATCCATTACTTCATAACCAACATGCGTAGCAAATTTACCAGCAGTAAGTTTTACATTTTTTGACAAAGCGTAGGTAACAAATAACTGCTTAACCATTGCAAGGGTTGATTTGGTGGCAGATTCGTAGTAAGAAAATTCTTCGGCCCTTGTACCAAAGCCAAGATCGGCTGTAGCAGTTACTTTACCAGACAAAGCCGTTGCATCTGCTTTTATAGTTGCCATACCCAGTGCAAATGAACTCTGTGAATTGGTAAAACTGGTTTTGTTGTTACTGTTACCTGCAGCATTGGAAAAATTGTAGCGGTAATAACCATCAACAGATCCGGAAATGGTTAAGGATTTTGTAGAATCCTGGGCATACACAAATTGCAGGGTTACCAAAGAGATGATTGCAGTTCCAAAAAATTTTTTAATCATTTTTTTTGTTTTAGTAGTTGGTGAAGTAAAGAGTTTGAATTATTTGTGGCAATGCAATTCATCATATTTTAATAGATCATAATATATATTCTTATTTATAATAATATTTATCTATTGTACAATAATACACAGAATAATTAAATGTAACCCATATTTAATTACATATTTATAAATTTTATGTGTATAAACAAGTCATTTTATTAGATAATTTTTAATTTACTATATAAAATACAATAAATTTATTTTAAAATCTTATATTACATAAGAATATATATTATTTATTTTAGGCAGAATTTTATAGTAAAAAAGGAATTGTTATAAATTTTTCTAAAAAACAAGGCATAAAAAAATCCGCGATAACAATCGCGGATTTTTTAAATTTAATCTTTTCTATATTTTAGTGAACAGGTCGTTCTTCTAATATCCCTTCAGATTTTACCAATAAGGTTCCCTGCACATAATTTTCTCCATGTTGTGACTCATCCAACCCGGCAGTTTCTTCATCTTCAGAAACCCGTAACGGATTAATAAAATTGATGAATTTAAAAATAAGCCACCCTACCACAAAACTATAACTGGCAACGATGATCATTCCCTTAAACTGGGTAAAAAAT
>NZ_JACMOO010000005.1 GCF_014377975.1 Ferruginibacter sp. | reverse complement strand
TTAGCAGATGGCAAATGATATCAACAGGCATAGCAGCCTAAAAAATAGGGACTGGCAGATTGCCTGTAATGAAATTAAAAACAAGTTGCAGGGCGAAAAAAATTTTTTTAAACCGCAATTTTTAGTTTTTGCACAGTCTGACGTTGCGTCGCAATCCTTTCATCGGCATACCTTCCGGCATCTTGTTTATGCAACATGATAAATATTTTAGTTCGCTACAACAGCTTCTGAAAAATGATTTGTATAATTTCTTCTAAATTTAAAAGAGCAGGCGTCTGCAACCACTGCAGTTTGCCGGGATCTGTGACGTACCAACTACAAAATGAAAATATTTACCTGGGGATATTCTTTTACCCTCATCGTGAAAATAAAATTTACTGCTTTATTTTCCGCAGGTCAATAACGGGTAGGTACACATAGATGGAAGATTGACAACCTTACTATCTGGTAATGTTCTTGTATAAAAAGATATTGACTGGGTAACAACACAAATTAAATTACCTTTCTCTTCCAAAAAAATAATGATGAAAAAACTATTTTGTTTCTCCTCCTTTATAGGAATGGCGCTTAGCATCGCTGCGCAATCACTTTCCAAAACAGAACAACAGGTTATTAAAAATATCACGGCAGATATACCTGCCACCATGCAGTTGCTGAAAGAATCTGTCAATATTAACAGTGGCACTTTGAATAAAACAGGTGTTAAAAAAGTGGGCGATTTATTTGCCAGAGAGCTTACTGCTATGGGCTTTACAGTGGAGTGGATCTCCTTACCCGATTCATTAAAAAGGGCTGGTCACCTGGTGGCCCAACGCAAAGGAAAAAAAGGAAAAAAGCTTTTTTTAATCGGGCATCTTGATACCGTTTTTGAGCCGGATATGCCCGCCAATCCTTTTACAATACTGAATGACAGCACTGCCACCGGCCAGGGTGTAAATGATATGAAGGGTGGGGATGTGCTGGTAATTGCGGCATTAAAAGCTTTGCATAAACAAGGGCTACTGAATGAAGCAACCATTACTGTATATTTTACCGGCGATGAAGAAAATGCGGGGCAGCCAGTAGCAATAAGCCGTGCAGATTTTATATACAAGGCAAAGCAACACGATATTGCGCTGGCATTTGAAGGTGCGGTTGGTTTGGATAAAGTGGCTACTGCCCGCCGTGGTACCAGCGAATGGAAACTGGAAGTAGAAGCAAGGCAGGCTCATTCATCCAATATATTTGGTACGGCGGGTTACGGCAGTGTGTATGAAGCGGCCCGTATCATCAATCAATTCAGGGAACAGTTAAGCAAGGAACAGTACCTTACTTTTAATCCTGCTTTATTCCTTGGCGGTTCCGATATCAGTTACAGCGACACAACACAAAAAGGGTTCGTTTCGGCAAAGACAAATATTATAGCTCCCCGTACTGTTGTCATGGGTGATCTGCGTTTTCTAAGTGAAGAACAGAAAGAAAATGCACGGGCTGCCATGCAGCAAATAGTTGCACAACACCTGGCTGGCACAAACGCCACAATTAGTTTTAGAGATGGCATTCCATCTATGCCGCCAACAACCGGCAATGAGGCATTGGTAAAAATAGTAAATGAAGTAAGCATGGCTTTACAATACGGCGAAGTAAAAGCAGGTGATCCGGGATCAAGAGGTGCAGGTGATATTTCTTATGTGGCAAATTATGTTGACTGCCTGGATGGATTGGGCGCATCCGGAAATGGAGCCCATGCGCCGGGAGAAACAATTAATCTTTATCAATATCCTAAACTCATAAAACGCACAGCCCTATTGATTTACCGGCTAACCAGGTAAACGAAAATAATAGCATATCTTTTTAATTTTATTAAATGAATCAACAAAAAAAGTGCTAAAATTATTTGCCTCAAATCATATCTGTGTATGGATCAAACATACTAAAAGCTTCAGGGTAGATGGTGTAAGTATTTTCTGCTTTTGTTTCATAAAACAGGGCAATGGTGAAGGTTGTAAGCGGTAACCCGCCGGGCTGAAATTTCAGCAAGATCCTGTGGTGGTTTATTATACTGGTACCACCCCAAACCTCTATCTGTGATGATTACAACGGCCAAAAAAAATAGAGAAAAAAATCTTAATTTTTATAAAGAAAATTGTTTGGCAATTAAATAAAATGGTAATCCTGTTAGTACTCCAAAAATAATAAAAGTAAAAAATTTGGGTCGGAAGAATTTATAAAAAAGCTAATCAATAGAAATAGCAGGATTAATTATTTACCTGAATTAATTTTTTATTCAGGTCTTTTTTTTCAACAATAAAAAGCCATACCAGCTATCGGTTTGTTCGTAAAAATCAAATCAAAACGACATCTTTTTTATTGAAATATTTATACACCTGCCCAACCAACAGCATAAATATCTTCTTCACTATTTTTTTATGCTCATTTTTTTATAAAAAAATAAAGGTCTGGATTGAACAAAGTATAAAACGATATCGTTGCAAGACAAACAGGTTATAATAGAAATTATAAAAAAGAATACGAATGAATATTATTTTTAAAAAAATTAAACTACATTCCGTGCTTACATAAAAACTGCTGTGTTTTAACCACCGGTATTTAATTTTTCACCAATGCATACAGATAGTATTCAGCTGCAGATAAGAACCGTTGAAATAACACGGTATGTAACGCCGCTTCGGGAAGGAGGTTCGCTGCCAGCCATTGTTGAAGCAGCAGATGATTTTTTATACGTGCTTAAATTCAGGGGGGCGGGGCAGGGAATTAAAGCGCTGATTGCCGAATTGATTGGAGGCGAAATAGCCAGGGCATTGGGTTTTCGGGTGCCGGAAATTGTTTTTGCAAATATAAACGAGGCCTTTGGCAGAACAGAACCGGATGAAGAAATACAGGATTTATTAAAAGCCAGCACAGGCTTAAACCTTGGTCTGCACTATCTTTCAGGCTCTGTTACTTTTGATCCGGCCGTAACGGCTGTTGACGCTTTACTTGCTTCGCAGATTGTTTGGCTCGATTGCCTGTTAACCAATATGGACCGTACCGTTCGCAATACAAATATGTTATGGTGGCATAAAGAATTATGGCTGATAGATCATGGGGCATGTTTGTATTTTCACCACAACTGGCAAAACTGGAAGGATCAGGCCATGCGGCCCTTTGTTCTGATAAAAGATCATGTATTGTTGCAACAGGCAACAAGGCTGCCGGAAGTAGATGCGGTGTTCCGCACCTTACTCAGCAAGGATATTATCCGCAGTATCGTATATTCAATTCCTGAAGAATGGCTTGCAGCAGACACTTCCTTTCAATCAGTAGAAGAATACCGGCAGGTATATATTCAGTTTTTAGAAACCCGTAGTACACATTCAGACATTTTTGTAAAAGAAGCGCAGCATGCAGCAAAATCAACTATTTGAATACGCGGTTATTCGTATTGTGCCCAGGGTAGAGCGGGAAGAATTTCTGAATGTGGGGGTAATACTCTATTGCGCCAGGCAACAGTTTTTGCAAACCATCAGTTGCTTAAACCAACATCGCCTGGCTGCATTTTGTGTTAAAACAGATAAGGAGGAATTGCTGCAACACCTGGATGCCATGCAGCGTATATGCGCGGGCGATCGTGAAGCAGGGCCAATTGCAAAACTGGATATCGCAGCCCGTTTCAGGTGGCTTACCGCAACCAGAAGTACAGTTATTCAAACATCAAAAGTACATCCTGGATTTTGTAAAAATCCAGGGCAAACATTGGAGAAATTGTATGAGCAGCTTGTTTGCTAACCTAAAAATATCTTAGGATAAACTACTGGGTTTTTAATAAATTTTACAACATTTAATAACAACCGCATCATCATAAATATTTTTATCAGCTATGAAAAAGACAATCACCGGGTATCACCTGGGCGACAGGCTTGATCTAAAAGAATTAAAAAATAACCTGGCCTTCAACTGTATTTATGCAGACCCGACCGAATTAATGTATGATGCAGAAAATGATTCTTATATCGGCATTTTTGATTATGGAAGTATTGTTTTTTTTGGAGTAGACAATACCACCCAAACCAGTATCATCAATGCTGTACGCAAAATTTTAAATCTTGGAAGTGAAGAGCTGAAGCGGGAAAATTTTGATGTAGAGATTAACCCCGATGCATTTTATAAAGTTATTTTCGACCGGCTGATTATTAAAGCACTGAGCATCGATATTGCAAAAATCATCATGCTTAACATTGCACAATCCGTTGCACTTGATTATTATATTGAGCAATCCAATATTTTATTAAACCAAACATTTCAATTCAGCCTTGAGTTAGAAGAAAAAGGAAAGTTCTCTATAAAAGGAAAACCGCTTTTAAAATATATTGGCAGGTTGCTGAATCTTAAAAATAAAATTACACAGAACATTTACATTTTTGATAGTCCTAATCTTACCTGGAACGATGAATACCTGAACCAGATCAATACCGATTTAAGCAGGGAACTGGATATTAAATTAAGGCACAGCAGCCTGCAGGATAGTTTAAATACGGTAAGGGAAAATCTGGAAATATTAAAAGACATCAACCAGCATTCGCACAGCAGCACGCTGGAGGTAATTGTAATTGTTTTAATCGCCTTGGAAATTGTCAATTTGATTATAGATAAAATTCTATAAGAAAACTCAAATTTTCAAGCCGAAATAGCTTTTTTGTTTGCTGTCTAATTTCCTCATCCCTCATTATTTGCCGAAATATACACCAGTAGCGGGAAGCAATTATCAACAAACAGGGGGCTTTAATATAAGCGCTAAGTTAAAGTGTGCGCTATGGATAGCAGGCCGCTTTTGATGGTTACTTTTTTTGCCCAATCCGTTATTACACAGGCTTGTTTTAGTTTACCGGGCAGCATATGATTGTTTACTGGTTATTCTTTTATTTGTTTAAATCCTTCCCCCAGGCAGTCTATAATATCACTGGCAATCAAAGCTTCCTGTGATAATTTTTTTGCAGCGATATCTCCAGCAAGCCCGTGCAGGTAAACGCCCAGTAAGCAGGCTTCTTTTTGGGTGTATCCCTGCGCCAGCAATCCGCAAAGTATGCCCGTTAATGTATCTCCGGTACCTGCAGTAGCCATACCTGCATTGCCTGTAGTATTAAAATAATGGTTGCCATCCGGGCAGGTAATTAAAGTGTTGTGTCCTTTTAAAATGATATAACACCCAAGGCTATGCGCTTTTTTAATGGCCAGTTGCAGTCTTTCAAAATCATTAAGTGTTTTTCCAAACAGATGTTCAAATTCTCCGGTATGCGGTGTAAGTATTGAAGGATTTTTTTTTCGTAAAGGCAATAGCGTAGTAAAGAAAGTTAAGAAGGATAAGGCGGTGGCATCAATTACCAGCGGGCCATCCCATTGAACTAATAATTTTTTTAGCAGTTGTTTATTGAGTGCAGATTTTTCCAGGCCGGGACCAATTGCTATCGCTGATTTTTTTAACCAGGTTTTGCCCGTATTATTTTCCGAACTGGTAATGGCTTCTGGCAAACTGGTGTGAATGATCGCTTCGCAGCCCGGTGTTACATGCAGGGTAACCAGCCCTGCACCGCTTCTGATACAGGCTTTACTGCACAGTACCGCAGCACCCATCATATTTTTACTGCCTGCGTATAACAATGCATGGCCAAAAGTATATTTATGCGAAAAGGGGTTTCGTGGCCTGTAAATATCATGGATCAGTTGCCGGTCAATGGTTTCAAACAAAGCCTTCGTGCTGTTATAATATTTTTTATCAAGGCCGATAGATAACAAATGAATCTGTCCGGTATATAAACTATTTTCAGGCAATAAAAAAGCAAGTTTGTTTGTTTCAAAACTTAGGGTGTGCGTTGCCTTTATAATGGCGTCTTTAACACTATAAATATCTGCTGATAAGCCGGATGGCATATCAATACTTATTACAAAGGCATTTTGCTGATTGATACAATGAACTAATTGAGCCGCCATACTTTTTAGCGCACGGTTAAGCCCGGTACCAAACAAAGCGTCTATTACCAAAGTGTTTTTTGCAATAACGGGAAAATCTTTTTTCGATTGAATAAAGAATAAATCAATTTTTAAAGATGATAAGCGGGTAAGGTTAACGGTGAAAGCTTCACTTCTGTTTTTATTATCCAGAATATATACAGACACTTTACATTTTGCCTTGTATAAAAGGCGGGCAATTACCAACCCATCACCGCCATTATTACTAGTACCGCAAAACACCATCATTTTTTTTGAGGATGAACTATTTTTTTTAATCCAGCCAAAACAGGCGGTGGCAGCCCTTTCCATTAAATCAATGGCTGTGATGGGTTCTTCCCTAATAGTGTATGCATCCCATTCTGATATTTGTTTCGCAGAAAATATTTTCATACAGTAAATTTAAAACAACAAAACGGGTTGCTGTACAGACAGGCTGTTTATTTAATTGCCAGAAATTATTTTAAATGATTGTTGGTATCCATAAACTTTGCAGAATTCAGTTTTTATTTCCTGGCTGGCCAACACATGTTAGTTCAGGCTAAGCCGTTAGCATTTTTTAGCACGCCAACCGAACCGGTTTTACGTGACTGCTTTTTTCCTGATGCCCGCTTTTACAAAACGTACTTCACTATTTTTTAGTTACCGGATATTGGATGAAATCCTGTTCAGTTTTTTTAAGATTTTTCCATTTACACATCAAACACAGCTCTTGGCGATGGACTGATGCTCAATGAAACAAAATCATTTTGCAGGAACTTGTAATAGCCTGTAATTGCGATCATGGCGGCATTATCGGTACAATATTCAAAGGCGGGAATAAAAGTTTTCCAGCCCATCTTAATACCTGTTTCAATGAGTGCTTTTCGTAAGCCGCTGTTGGCGCTTACACCGCCTGCAATACAAATATGCGTAATGCCCGTTTGTTGCGCCGCTTTCTTTAATTTATTTATTAAAATACTCACAATGCGGTGTTGAACCGAAGCGCAGATATCCGCCAGGTTTTCATCAATGAATTGTTTTTTTTCTTCCGCCGTGGCCGTAAAAGCTTCTTTAAAAACATTGCTGGTACCGGCATTTTGTAAAAAATATAAGATGGAAGTTTTTAACCCGCTGAAACTAAAATTTAAGCCGGCTATCTGCGGCTCGGGAAACAAAAAACGTTTTGCGTTACCGTTGGCAGCATACTTGTCTATCAGCGGTCCGCCGGGATAGGGCAGTCCTAATAGTTTAGCTGTTTTATCAAAAGCTTCACCAGCAGCATCGTCAATGGTTTCGCCCAATATTTTCATTGAGGTGGGTGAGGTACACAAAATAATTTGTGTATGACCTCCGCTAACCGTTAAACATAAAAACGGAAAGGTTGGCTTATTATCCGGAATTAAATTGGCCAATACATGTGCCTGCATGTGATGCACCGCAATGAGGGGTTTATCCAGCGCCAGGGCCATCGACTTGGCAAACTGTGCTCCAACCAGCAATGAACCAATTAACCCCGGCGCCTGTGTAAACGCAATGGCGCTTATGGACTGCATTGAACAGCCGCTTTCTTTTAAGGCAATATCTACCACAGGTACAATATTTTGCAAATGCGCCCTGCTGGCCAGCTCGGGTACTACGCCGCCATATTTTTCGTGTACTTTTTGGGTGGCAATGCTATTGGATAAAATTCTACCGTCCACGCAAACGGAAGCAGCGGTTTCATCGCAGGAAGATTCTATTGCTAAAATGGTAACAGCCATAATTGCTGCAAAGATAACCAACCTGGTAATTGCATCAATGAACACTACAGCCATTGCATTTTAAAGCAACGGCTATGGTGTAATTATTTTAATTAAAACGGTACTTTCTTTATTACACTTCCGCCACATCATATACCAGCACCTTTGCCCACAAATGCCCATAGTTTTTTATAAATGCCTGGTGTACGGGATGGTCCTGGTAAGTTTTTTGTCCCGTGGTATCATCAAAAAACATCAATTCAGATACCTGCCATGTTGTATCTACCACATCCCTTTTTTCGGTACTGGCCAATACGCCTACATGTATTTTACGGATTGTCTCAATTTTTGCCAGTGTTTTTACACCTTCTACCAGCTTGTCTCTGTCTTCGATGGAATCCGGATTTTTTAACCAGAAAAATACATGGTGTACCAGTTGTTTTTTATCTGTCTTTGCAGTTAATGGACTAGCGGAGGCCATCGTGCCTGCTGTTAAAGCAGCGGCAACGCTTAAAAATTTTCTTCTGATAATTTTGGTCATATTGTTTTGTTTGTAACAGGGTAATGGCCCTTTTTCTCAAAGATAAAATAAAAAATATTGTTTGATAAAATGTCCGCTTTTACTTGCAATTACCAGCTAACTTTTAAAATTAACCTGTAAAAGAATCATTCAGTTAACTTATTTATTTTTACACAAACAAAATTTATTGTATGCAGATAAGATATTTCTTAAATATTTCACTGATAATATCTGTTGCGGCGGTTGTAGGTTGCAATACAAAAAAAGTAAAGGGCGATGCAGCAGCCCACGCAGAAAACACCGGTGCCAACACCAGTTATAAGCCCGCTTTTGCTGGGCAAACCCGTATAAAAAGTATTACTACCTCTACCCGTTACAAAGTAGAGAAGATAGCAGAAAAATTAGGCAGGCCCTGGGCAATTATACCCTTGCCTGACGGAAGACTAATGATAACAGAAAAGTCTGGCTTTATCACCATTCATTCTGCCGATGGCGTGTTACTTAAAAAAATAGCAGGTTTGCCGCCGGTAGATGACAGATCACAAGGCGGATTATTAGATGTTGCACCTGACCCGGATTTTACTAAAAATAAAACTATCTACTGGTCATTTTCTCAAAAGGTGGGCGATGGAAATTTGACTGCGGTTGCCAAAGGTCAATTGAGTGCTGATGAAACCAGCGTTCAAAATACCGTAGTTATTTTCCAGGCAACTCCAGCACTCAAAAGTGATGCCCATTTTGGCTCAAGGCTGTTGTTTGATAAGGAGGGCAATCTTTTTGTAAGTGCCGGGGAAAGATCCATTTTAGAAGGACGAGCGCAGGCGCAATTATTAAATTCTGGTTTGGGGAAAGTGTATAAAATTACAAAAGAAGGTAAGTCTGCACCGGGCAATCCATTTTTACACCAGGCCAATGCCAGGCCCGAAATTTATTCTTATGGTCACCGCAATCCGCAGGGTCTTGATATCAATCCTGTTACCGGCGATTTATGGGAAGCAGAGTTAGGTCCGCGGGGTGGCGATGAATTGAATTTAATAAAGCCGGGTAAAAATTATGGCTGGCCGGTGATTACTTACGGGATTGAATATGATGGCAATAAAATCGGTGATGCCATTCAGGAAAAGGCCGGTATGGAGCAACCTGTATATTACTGGGATCCAGTTGTATCGCCCAGTGGCATGGTGTTTTACACCAGCGATTCTATTCCCGAATGGAAAAATAATTTATTTATAGCCTGCCTCAGCAGTATGCATATTGACAGGTTGGTGATTGAAAACGATAAGGTGGTGGGAGAAGAAAGTTTGTTGCTGGATAAAAAGGAAAGGTTCAGGGATGTGGCACAAATGGATGGTAAATTGTATGCAGTAACGGATGGCGGTTTGTTGTTTAGAATTAGTAAAAACTGATTTTGATTACACGATTCTTTGAACATTAATCAGCGGTGCGGGGATTTTGTAAAAAGCGCCTGCAGATACATAATTTGCCTGCGCTACTTTTTGTGGAAACACAAGTGAATTTTATGAAAATACAGGGACTTATCAACTGGCTCTGTTTAAGTACTACCACAATAATTTTGTTGATTTTAAAATGAATTTTTGAGGATAGATCAGCCGTTAATTTTGCGCAACGATTTTTATTTTATAAACACAATGATGTTTCCATCCTGCAGATCAGCAGACTTAGCCTTATATGAATCTGCCGATTTTACCTGGAATCCTTCGTTGACAAACAGTTGAATGATTTGCGCCTTGTTTAAAAATGGCCGCACACAATCATGATATTTTTGCCCGGGATATTTAGGATTGATTTCTACGATAATGACTTCCCCACCGGGCACCAGAATTCTTTTAAATTCGTTAATCATTTTACCAGGATGGGCAAATTCATGCAGGGTTTTTCTGCAGAGGATTTTTTTGTAAGTTGCCCGTTGAAGTGGAATGGTATCTGCAGTTCCTAAAACAAGTTCATAGCCTGCCTTCATCGGGTTTACAAACTGTGGGTTGGCATTGTTTTTTTTGATCTGTTCTAAATTATTAGCGTCAATATCTTCCAGTACAAAAAATAGATCAGGATAATAATATGCAATCTGGTTGTCATGAAAGCCTGTTTCACAGCCGATGTCAACCAATGTATCGCCATTTTTTAAATTGTACCTGCTGATTTCTTTTAAATACACTTCCTGCCTGTTGTACCGAATGGTAGTGCAGGAGATAAAAACAACAGTTATTATAAGCAGTAAATATTTTATCAATGTTGGTTTTATTGGAGTTTTACCTTTTTTTTAGTTGATTTGTAAGTATGATTAAACCGCAACTTCACAACCCGATATTAGCCGCAGTGTTTCAATTTTGTTTTGGTTTGCGCAACCTTTCAAAGATAAACAAATGGTTTACTTATAAGCGCTTTGGCTGTTGATCAGTAATATGCAGTTCACGTAATTTGGGTTGTGTTTAGGTAAGCAGTATAACACCATTAATAGTAAAAGTAAAAACACCCGCTAATTTTTGTTTTCACAAAATAAATCATACCTTTTGACGGGTTGATGAACTTTTTATTGCAGCGAAAATAAACTCATTAAATTTTTGATATTATGAAGCAACTATCCTTACTATTCATTGCCGCTTATTGCATGGTCTGTTTGCCTGCCTGCCAGAACAAGAAAAAATCACTCCCCCGTATTGCAATTGCAGGACTGGCTATTGAATCGAGTACTTTTTCTCCGGCGCTTACAGATGAAGCTGCGTTTCATACCATGTATGGAAAGGATGTTTTTGCGTTTTATCCTTTTTTGAGTACTGATTCACCACTGCTGAAGAGAGCTGACTGGATACCTGCGGTAGTTGGGTATGCGCTTCCGGGCGGGGCGGTTACAAGAGCGGCCTATGAATCGCTTGTTGGAAAGATGGTGGATTCATTAAAGCGAAATGGTCCGTACGATGGACTGTATTTTGATATTCATGGCGCTATGAGTGTGGTAGGACTGGATGATCCGGAAGGCGATATGTTGAAAAGAATCAGAAAGGTTGTTGGTTATAACACCATCATATCTACTTCGATGGATCTGCATGGAAATGTTACTGAGTCGCTGGCAGAAAACACCGACCTCATTACCTGCCACCGTATGGCGCCGCACGAAGATGGAATGCAAACGAAACAGCGGGCGGTAGAAAACCTCCTGCAAAGAATCGAAAGCGGCAAAGGCAAGCCTGCTTATAAAGCATGGATACCGATACCCGTTTTACTACCCGGCGAAAAAACAAGTACCCGTATAGAACCTGGCAAAAGTATTTATGCTGCAGTGGCGCCGGCCTCCAAACAGCCGGGTATTACCGATGCGGACATCTGGATAGGATATGCATGGGCAGATGAACCACGCAATCATGCTGTGGTAATGGTGTGCGGAGACGACAAAGAAAAAGTAATCCAAACTGCAGAACAATTGGCGCATCGTTTTTGGGATGCCCGGATGGCTTTTGCTTTTGTTGCGCCCACACTATCCTGGAAACAAAGCCTTGACTCTGCATTGGCCAGCAAAAAGCATCCTTTTTTTATCAGCGATATGGGGGACAATCCTACGGCCGGTGGGGCAGGGGATGTTAGCTGGACCCTGAGCCAGTTGCTTTCTTATCCAGCATTTAAAGACAGCAATGGCCCTTCAGTTATCTATGCGTCCCTGCCTGCACCCGAACTGATTCAGCAGGCTATTAAAGTAGGGGTGGGAAAAGAAGTGGATGGTTATGCAGGTGCCAAAGTAGATGCACGTTTTGCTCCTCCTGCGCATATTAAAGGCATTGTTGAATCGATTGTAAAAGGTGATAAAGATGCAGTGGTGGAAGTGTCTGTGAAGGTAGGAAGTATTCATGTTATACTTACCGAAAAACGCAAGCCTTATCACAACGAAATTGATTTTACCAGGCTGGGTCTTCATCCACGAAAGACGGATATTGTGGTGGTAAAGATTGGCTATCTGCAGCCCGAATTATATGCCATGCAGGCAGCCTGGGTAATGGCGCTTACACCAGGTGGTGTTGATCAGGATATAGAACACCTTCCTTATAAAAGAATCCAGCGGCCTATGTTTCCTTTGGATAAGACCATGAAGGAACCAGACTTAACGGCAAGGCTAATTCCGGTATCGGGTAGCGCACCCTCTAAATAATTCAATTATTTTTTTAAAGGATAAGGCTACATTATAATGTGCAGCAAAGTGGAGCGTTATCAACACAGGTTAAAGTATTTTTTGCAGGCGACATCCAAAAGCAACGTTGTTTTTTACAAGTGTCATCTTTGCAAAAGAGGTATTTGCAGCTAATAAAATAATGCTGCTTTCAATACTTTTTTACAGTATCCTGTTGCCATTGCCTTCATACTGTTTTTCTTGCAGCTGTTTGCTAAATTTAAATTTATTTTAAAAAATAAAATCCTGGCAGGCCATCTTTGTGGTATTTTTATCTGGATAACAATCAATCTTTTTGTAACGCGTTTATCAAACATACAAACAACTCAAAGCAGGAGCATCAGATTTTGTAAATATTACCGTTCAGGTAATTGGAAAGTGAGAAAATAAATTCGGTGCTTTTTTATGCGTTTTCTATAATTAAAATACCCATTGGTGGTTAATTACAAGACTTTAATGGGAGGCTGCAAATATTTTCTAAAAAGATCCAGTACATTTGACATCTGAATATGTCCTTCAAATCCACCATTACAAAAATTTTAAAAATAACCGGTTTATCTGTAGCCGGTATTTTATTTCTGTTGTTCCTGGCGCCCATTCTCTTTCCTGGAACAATTGAACAAAAAATTAAAACCCTTGCGAATAACAGCATTGATGGAGAAATGAATTTTTTTAAAGCCCGTTTGTCTTTTTTTAATCACTTTCCATCACTTACCCTTACTTTATATAATTTTATGTTGAAGGGCTAGGCACCCTAAAAAAAGGATACTTTGGTGCAGGCCAATGAAATTTCATTGGGTATAAAATCTTGCGAGCCTGGTATTTGACAAGCACATTAACATCAATAAAATATTTATCGACAATGCCGCCATCAAGGTGCTGATAAACGAAAAAGGGGAAGCTAATTACCATGTGTACATAGCTGAAAAAAAATACTACCACTAATAATTCTGATACATCCGCAACTGCTTTAAAACTAGAGGAAATTATAATTAAAAACAGCCATTTTATTTACAACGATCTTTCCACAGATATTCTGATTGATGCAAAGGGCTTTAATTATTCCGGCAGCGGCGATCTCAGCAAGGCAGTTTTTGATCTTAAAAGCCATGCAAAGATTGACTCTGCAAATTTTTATTTTAATAAGCAATCCTACCTGATTAATAAGAAAGTGAATGCCGATCTTATTACTCGTATTACTACGAGTTCATTCGCTTTTTTCTTTCAGAAAAACGACTTGCTGATTAATAAATTACCCGTGCAATTCAGCGGCAAGTTAGACTTCCTGGAAAACGGGTATGAAATGGATTTAAAGGTGAGTGCTGAAAAAAGTGACCTCGATAACCTGATAACAGCCTTACCACCGCAGTTTATTGGCTGGCAGCAAAAAGCCACCATAAAAGGGAATACTGATTTTTTATTAACGTTGAAGGGTAAATACATTACATCTCCCAACACCATGCCTGACCTGGCTTTTAATATGAAAATACGGGAAGGTTATATTGCTTATGAAGGCGCTCCCTTTCCAGCCTCCCATCTTTTTTTAAACCTGCAAACATTACTTCCTGCACTTAACCAGGACAGCTTAAAAATAAAAGTAGATTCTATATTTTTTAATATTGATAAAGATTATTTAAGTGCAGTGCTGGATACAAAAGGAGTTCACGAACCCTTTATAAATGCCAAAGTAAATGCGGTAATGGATCTTGAAAAAATGGACAAAGCATTTGGGTTACCCTGGGTTGAGCTGAAAGGAAAAACTGAAGTGCATTTAAAACTAAATGGCAGGTACACAAGCGGTCCTGATCCTAAAATTTGCGCCACGAAAACGTACTGCTAACCATTCCGTCCTATAGCCTGCAGGCATTTGTAAAGGATGGGTATTTTAAATATGATTCATTGCCTGTGCCGGTTAACGCTATTAATTTTACTGTTAACAACAGTTGTACAGACAATGATTATCACAACCTGGCTTTTAGTATCGATAATTTATCAGCTACCGCTTTAAAGAGTTTTATCAAAGGCCACGCAAGTGTTAGCAGTTTTAAAAAAATGGCGGTAGATGCCAATCTGCAATCGGATATTAATTTAGGAGACATTAAAAATATTTATCCTTTTAAACAAGTTGAACTGAGTGGTAACTTAAAAGTAAACATCAATACCAAAGGCCGGTACTACGCTGCTAAAAAAGTATTTCCTGTAACAACTGCAGATATTCTGTTGCAGAACGGTGTAATAAAAACGATGTATTATCCTAATCCCATCAGTAATATCGGTGTAACTGCCAAAGTAACCAATACTAACGGGGCATTAAGTGGAACAACGGTCATCATTTTACCTGCCTCTTTTTTATTTGAAGGAAAGCCCTTTCAGTTACAGGCCTCTTTAAAGAATTTGGACAATATCGGGTACAACATAAAAGCCAAAGGAATAATTGACATTGCCAGGATTTATAAAGTATTTACCCGGAAA
Source organism: Ferruginibacter sp. (assembly GCF_014377975.1). GTDB lineage: Bacteria > Bacteroidota > Bacteroidia > Chitinophagales > Chitinophagaceae > Ferruginibacter. The sequence continues at coordinate 23,760 of NZ_JACMOO010000005.1, read as the reverse complement.
GGAAATGACATCAGTGGATTTATAAAAGCAGATGTTTCGGTACAGGGCAGGCAAAGTGATGCCATGGCCGGGCGGTACAATAAACTTAATAACAAGGATACCCTTGAAATAAAAAATATACAGGCATCTGCCGAAAATTTTCCTTAGCCATTCTTTATCAAGGAAGGACTCTTTACTTTTAAACAGGATAAAATGTGGTTCCGGCAGTTTAAGGCAAGCTATGGACAATCTGATTTTACTATGAATGGTTACCTGCAGAATGTAATTGATTATGCATTGTGTGACAAAGCTGTTTTAAAGCGTGATTTTAATATCAATTCCCGTTTAATTAATGTGGATGAATTTATGGTTTTTGCTACGCCGGAAAATACTGATAATTCCCTGCGGCCTGTAACGAAGGTGAGACCGCAGCAAGAATCTGCGCAGCCGATACCGAAAGTAAGTGCGCAAACTTCAGTAACCCGCCAAAGCGGAACCGGCGTGCTCTTGATACCTGCCAGTGTATCGGTAACCTTTACAGCAAAGCAAAAAAAATAGTTTTTAACGGATTGAATTTACAGGATGCAACAGGTACCGTTGTAATTGACAAAGCAAAAATTAGTTTGCAAAAAACAGGCTTTAACCTGGTTGGCTGCAAAGTAGTGGTGGATTCAAATTATGGCAGCGTAAATACAAAGAAAACTTTTTTTGATGCGTATTTACAAGCCAGTGACTTTGACATAAAAAGAGCGTACAATGAAGTGAAACTGTTTCATGATATGGCTACGGCAGCGGGCAGTGCACAGGGAATCATTTCGCTGGATTATACGTTGAAAGGAAAACTGGATAACAATATGCAACCTGTTTATCCTTCCCTGGAAGGCGGCGGTGTAGTGTCGGTAAAAAACGTACAGATGAAGGGGTTTAAATTAATGTCGGCGGTGGCCAATAAAACCGGCAAGGATGCCATTAAAAGCCCGGCCTTGTCAAAAATCGATATTAAAAGCACGGTAAAAAATAATGTTATTACAGTGGAACGATTTAAAATAAAAACGGCTGGCTTTAGGTTGCGGCTGGAAGGCAAGACCAACTTTGACGGTTCCATAAAAATGAAAATGCGGGTAGGTTTATCACCTTTGGGAATCATCGGCATACCCCTGCAAATAACCGGCACACAAACCAACCCTAAAATAAAAATGGGCAAAGGAGATAAAGACGAAGTGCAGGAAACAGAGGATACGGATGATACCGATGGGAAGAAGACTTTGGAAAAAAAGAATTAAATGCGAGTGGTTTTATTCCCAATCTCCTTCCGCCCAATGGCTGCCGGATAGAAGTGGAAAGCCCGGAGTAACCTTCCGATGCAATCGGAAAGGTTGCGGAGGACTTGCAACGGATAGCCGGTACTAAAGTTGAAACAGGTAATTCTGCTGATAGCCCAATATTAATCAATTTTTCACGCTCTGTTTTCAATGTTTAACACCTGGTTCCAAATCAACCAAAAGCGGCTATCTTTGCGGCTCTAAAAACAGACGTACAAGGGAATGAAGAATATTAGAAATTTTTGCATCATTGCACATATCGATCACGGAAAATCTACTCTGGCCGACCGTTTACTGGAGTTTACCCACACCATTGGAGAAAGAGACATGCAGGCACAAGTACTGGATGATATGGACCTGGAAAGGGAAAAAGGCATTACCATTAAAAGTCATGCTATACAAATTAATTACACCTGGAAGGGAGAAGAATATGTGTTTAATTTGATTGATACACCCGGCCACGTAGATTTTAGTTACGAAGTAAGCCGTGCACTGGCAGCTTGCGAAGGGGCATTGTTGCTGGTAGATGCCAGCCAGGGGATTCAGGCGCAAACCATCAGTAATTTGTACCTCGCCATAGATAATAATCTGGAAATTATTCCTGTGATCAATAAAATTGACATGGAAGGTGCCATGATACCAGAAGTTACCGACCAGATTGTAGAGCTGATCGGCTGTAAAGCAGAAGATATTTTGCTGGCAAGTGGCAAAAGTGGTATTGGTATTGAAGAAATTCTGACTGCTATTATTGAGCGCATTCCTCCACCAAAAGGTGATGTGGATGCTCCGTTGCAAGCGCTTATTTTTGACAGCGTGTACAATTCATTCAGGGGTATCATTGTTTATTACAGAATTTTTAACGGCACATTAAAAAAGAACGATAAAATTAAATTTAGTAATACCGGCCTCGAATACGGTGCCGATGAAGTGGGCATTTTAAAAATGGGACTAGCACCAAAAAGTGAAGTGCGGGCAGGCGATGTGGGGTACATTATTACCGGTATAAAAAATGCAAAAGAAGTAAAAGTAGGAGATACCATTACCACTATGGTGAACGGATCAAAAGAATCCATCAAAGGTTTTCAGGATGTAAAGCCGATGGTATTTGCAGGTATTTTTCCGGTGGAAACGGATGACTTTGAAGAACTGCGGGATTGCATGGATAAGTTACAGTTAAACGATGCTTCCTTAACTTTTGAACTGGAAACATCGCAGGCCCTGGGCTTTGGTTTTAGGTGCGGCTTTTTAGGAATGCTGCACATGGAAATTATCCAGGAGCGCCTGGAAAGAGAGTTTAACCAAACCGTAATTACCACCGTACCCAACGTAAGTTTTATTGCCACTACCACCAAGGGCGAAATTATAACGGTCAACAATCCTTCGCAAATGCCGGACCCAAGCCGCATTGAGAAGATTGAAGAACCTTTTATCCGTGCGCAAATGATTAGCAAGCCGGAATATATTGGTAACATTATGACGTTGTGCATCAGCAAGCGAGGCATGCTGGTGAGCCAGGGATACCTTACCCCAACCAGGGTTGAGCTTAGTTTTGATATGCCTTTAACCGAAATTGTATTTGATTTTTATGATCGCTTAAAAAGCATTACAAGGGGTTATGCATCTTTCGATTATCACCCGATTGAATACCGGCCCAGTGATATTGTTAAGATGGATATTTTACTAAATGGCGAAAAGCTGGATGCCTTGAGTGCATTAATTCACCGGGCAAGGGCGCATGAGTTTGGTAAAAAATTATGCGAAAAACTGAAAGAGTTATTGCCGCGTCAGCAGTTTCAGATTGCCATACAGGCCAGTATTGGTGCCAAGGTGGTAGCAAGGGAAAACATCAGCGCCATCCGTAAAGATGTAACTGCAAAATGTTATGGTGGTGATATCAGCCGTAAACGAAAACTGCTGGAAAAACAGAAAGAAGGTAAAAAGCGAATGAAGCAAATAGGCAATGTAGAAGTGCCGCAGGAAGCATTTTTAGCTGTGCTGAAGTTGAATGATTAAGACTGCGTGAATAAATAAGGATAACAAGGTTTTTTTTGTCCAGGCTAAGAAGCAATGTGGATCATCGTTGCATCGCCCTCTTGTACAAAAATAGCTGTGTTTAATTTTATCGGGTATAAGATAGCTGTAGTAAATAAGGGATGTATAAATGGCCGACGTTTTTATTCGATTACTTTTCACCTGCAAAATAAACAACCGGACAAATGAGTAAATTTTCACTAGACTCCGAAATGAATTTTGAAGTAACCGCCCGATTTATTGCAAAGGGAACGGATGCACCGGTAACAGGAGATGTTTACACAGTTCGCCTGTTTGACAGGGATATTTTCGATAATGATTTTATTGGCGAAAGTGGTTTGGATAGCAACGGCTATTCAAAAATTCCATTTCATCACAAAGCTTTTGGTGATTTGGGTAACCTGGAAACCTTACCCGAATTTTACTTTGTAGTGTATAAAAAAAGCGTACCTATTTTTCAAAGTAAAGCAATGGCAGATGCGGACCTGGAAGCCATTGAGCAATACAAAAAAGGAGAAGGCAAAGTGATAGATTTGGGAACTTATTTAATTGATGCCTGATGACGGATTTTTGATTTAACTACAATTTTGCTGACAGCAGGTTATCAAACTCATTTTTAGAAAGCGCCCTAACTGGAAGGAGCCCAGTAATTTCCAGATAATATTATAATGGTAAACATCTTAATGGTATTATCGTAATAGTCATATTGGTCCAGATCAAAACCAATAATATAATCCCATAGTTTATTTAGCCAGGATTGATTTTTAAAATCCACCATTGCCGAAACTGCAAAAGAACTGATAAAACTCATCGCTTCAAAATTTCGCTTGCGCATGTCGTCTCCTGCTAAAGTATAGCCGGCAGAAATATTATCAGGATTATTTTCGGTGGTATTGCGAATCCATGTATTTATTTTTTCAACAAATGCTTTCGACCGGTTATCTCCGTTAATAATATAGTCTGTGGCAATACGCCAGGGAACCCGGCAGGCATTGTAATTATAATTTCCATCATATTTAGACTCAAGATAATTTGCACGGGATGGTGTTGGTTTACTATTTATATGCTGAATAAAATCGGGAACCAGGCCAGCCTCGGGACTATATTTTTTTTGTAAAGAAATAAAAAGTTTATAATTTCTGTCATTTACATTGTTCCAAAGTTTGGTATCAATTATATTTCCAAAGGCTTTAAAATGGGCAGGCATAAAGTCAGAAGAACGCATATCAAAATAGTCCTTACTGTCATACTCAATTGAATTGCTAAGTAATACTGAAAATGTATTGGAATTAATTTCCTGTTGCATTATTGCAGCTAAAATTGCTTTCGCCTCTTTTAAATAATTAATATTTCCCTGGCTGCCCCACTGACCATCTGCAAGTAATAAAGAATAAGCTATATCAATATCTCCGTCTGAAGCTGAGCTGCCATCCGCATTTTTAAACAAATTTGTCTGAGCCCATGCCATCAAATATTTGCTATTAGTACTAGGGTGCGCTTTGTAGTAACGATACAAACCATTATAGATTCTCTGAGATGCGGTATCATATCCCGCCATCAAGGCAACTATTATCATTCCATAACCTTGTCCTTCTGAAACACATTTATTTTTACCAGTTGCACCTTCTGTCCAGATATAATATTGGCCCTTGCCCGCATCGTCATTAATATATCGCTGTTTCCAGTTATCATAAAATGAGCCTACGCTTTTATCAAGTTGCTGTTGAGAAATATGGTTGGGCTTAATAACCCCCTTAAAATAATCTGCGTGTTGAGGAAATGGCTTTAATGCGGTTTGGGCAAAAAGGAATGAATGTAAAAATAGCAAACCAGTAAATTGAATACAAGACTTTATAGCCATTTTTTATTTAACTATCTTAATGAAATACTTAGGTTGAAAACTACTGTCAAATCCAATGCTCCTTCAAACTGTCCATTTTTTATACACCTGGCTTTACTTTCTTCTTGATAACTTTTGGTTTCTTACTGGTAGCGGGCATTTCTTCAACAGTTGCTTTTTCAGCAGGAGCATCGTCCAGTAATTTATCTTCCTTTAAATCGCCCTGTGTATCTTTCAGCGGCCTTGGAACCGGTTCCTGACCTTCAGGAGTTATTTGATTGAATACTTTTTCTACATGTACCCATTGACCGTTGTTCCACTTAAATCCCTCATAATCCCCATCAGGTATCAAAGTCCATTTCTTTTTTGGTTCGTTGCTTTCACTTTCCAGATGTTCAAAAATAATCATGCCTAAATTCTCATCATAGGTAAGCCGTGGCCCGGTTGATTTTTTGTACTCCAGGATGTAACGGCTTATTGCAGGCTGCTTCACAGCGTCGTTATCGAAATTAAAATAACGGCCACCAAACTCGGGTTCGCCGTTATTAAAACTTAATACCTCAATAATTTTACGGTTACTGCGAATGTTATTTTCATCAAAGCCCAGTAAGGTATAATAGTTTTTGTGGGCATTTTTTGTTTCAATAATCCTGTAATATACAGCACCAATCCAGCCTTTATTATTACCAACGGTATCCTCAATATTGATGGTCACATCTGATTTATCAATCAATGGAAATAATTTTAAAGAGCCATCCACCGTCTTCATTTGTATGGCACCATGCTGGCGGATAATATTATCATTGATCACCATCTGCCAGGTAAATATGCGAAAGCTGCTATCGGGGGGATATAGTTTTGAAATGGTTTCCAGGCTATCAAACGGGTAGTTAAATGAACCGGTTACTTTTAATGCCCGCACAAACATTTTTGTAAAAAGACTGTCTGCATTAAAACGGTTTTGAGGGTTAATAGCCTGAATTATATCTTTGGCATACGTCTTTAAAGAATCCTCTTTTTGCTGTAAAAAAAACTCTTCATTTTTTTGAAGACCTTGCGAAAAACACCAGTGTATACTTATAATACATACTACAAATAAATACAATTTCTTCATACAATAAAATTAAAGGAATACTTTAATAATCGGGGCTAAAATTGTAATGCCTGGTGAAAATTAACGAAAACTTACAGGCTTTTTGCAAAATCAATCAGGGAAGGATATACTGCGTCAATTCGCCCATCGGACGCCGTTACACCTGCATTTGTCGTAGTTAAAAAAAAAGTTTTTGCTCCTATGCTGCGGCCAAATTCCATATCGCTAAAATTATTACCAACCATAACTGATTTTGAAAAATCAATATCGGTAAAATTATTTTTTGCCTGTAAAGCCATGCCCGTATTGGGTTTTCGGTTTGCACTGTTTACATCAACATCGGTACAAAAATATATTTCATCAATTCTGCCACCGGCGGCAGTAACTTCTTTGGTCATAGTTTGATGAACAATGTGCAGGTTTTCCAGTTTGGTAATGCCACGGCCTACGCCCCGCTGGTTGGTAACAATGATGATGTATTTAAAACGGGCAGCAAATATTTTTAATGCTTCTTTGGCTCCTTCATAAAATGTAAAATCTTCCCAGGTATTTATATATCCATCCTTTTGTTCATGGTTGATCACTCCATCCCGGTCTAAAAAAAGAGTCCAGCTATTGTCTGTTAAAAAAGCGTTCATACGGTTAATGCATTTAAAAATGCTGAAGTAGCATTGTGTGAGGAGGACAAATTATTTTTTGCAATGATTGCTTTGTAATCATCCTGAAAACACTGGTAATCTTCGGGGATGCCAATATCTATAAAATAATCATTGTTGATTACACCATACAGCTTTCCATTTCCTGTGTTTTTTTCAAGATATTCTTTTTCAAAAGAAAAAACTTCCGGGTAATCTCCGGTAAGTATGGTGGCTAACGTTAACGCATATACACCGCCGTTGATGGTGCCGCTTTCACAAAATTGTTTTTCTTTAAATGCTTTTATGGATTGATCATTGTTTAATTCCACAGCACCATACCTGTCAAAGCTTTTCATTTCTTTAAGCGCAATGGTACAGCTGGCATCATGTGTTTCATGAAACCGGGACAGTTCAGCTATGTTTATATGAAACAAGGTATCACCATTTACCACCACCACGTTTTTTTCTGTTACCTGTTTACACGCTGCTTTTATTGCACCGCCGGTACCCAGGGGTTTTGTTTCAATAACATATTTTTTTTGCAGCACAGGATATTGAGTATCTACATAACTGATAATGGCCTCGCTTTTATAACCCAATGAAAAGATGAAATTTTCTATGCCTTCTTTTTGCAACAACGCTATTACAAAATGAATAAACGGCAGCCCGTTTACGGGTGCCATGCATTTAGGTAAATCGGCCACTGCGCTGCGTAAACGGGTGCCCAGGCCGCCCGCTAATATGATGGCTGTTTTAATCATTATTTTTGTTAGTTTTAAAATACATATACAAATTGCAAGGTAAATGATCCTGCTAAATAAATAGTATTCTGTATTCCCAATGCCCTGTCATCGCTTACTCAACAGGTTCTGCAATGATTCTTTTTAAATTGAACAATTCCCTGCCTGCTCTGGCGGGCTTTATTTTCAGTGTATAAAGCCTGGGTTGTGTAACGGATAAGATTGCTACTGTCTGCCTGATCCATGACAAGGGTTTCCATTCATCATACTCACCCGTTTTAAGTACCTGAAAGGGAAATTGCTGACCGGCTATTTCCAATATTCCTTCTTCGCCTTCACTGTTTTTATCGGCTGCATATTCAAGGGTAATTTTATAATCGCCTTTTTCTTTTACCTGAATTTCAAAACTCACTTCATCTGTTGGCGACTGTAAATTTTTTATGCAAACCGCATGCTTCCAGTCGCCAAAATAATGAGAGTAGGTTACTGTGCTGATGGTTGCATTGCCCTTGACTGTTGCATAATCCGGCAGCAGGTAAAATTCCGGGTATTGCCTGCTCCACACTTCAGGTGTATCGTAATTTTCAACCATTGTACCACTATACTCCACTACTACAACCGCATCTCTCGTATCGGGCAACAGTGGCGGTAACTGCAATTGCAAACCTGTTGATTTCATTGCAGCAGCTACCGGTTTTTTATTGGAAAGCCAGTAAACTGAATGAAGGGTTAATCCTTTTACAGGAATAGTAATCTTACCGTTCAGTGGGGATTGAAAAATATGTATAAAAAGTTTACCTGGCTTATTGGTGGTAACACCCCATGGCTGCGGTTTGATGAGTGAACAGGTAGTACCATAAATGCTCTGCCCGTTTTTAATCAACCATTTACCCGTTTCTAAAAAATATTTTTGCGACAGATCCGGAATTTTGCCATTGGCCATGGGGCCGATATTCAATAAAAGGTTGCCTCCCTTTGAAGAAATAGTGGTAAGCAGACGGATGATCTCTTTGGGGGTTTTAAAATTATTGTCAAACGACGAATATCCCCATGAATCATTGTGTGTAAAAATTGCTTCCCACGGACCTTTTACTACACCGGCCGGCACTTCGCCGTCACCGAAATCAGTATAATCTCCCAACCCGTTACCCACGCGGCTGCTCACGAGGCAGTTGGGTTGCCAGTCCTTCACTTTTTTTAAAAATTCCTTTGACTGTTCCTGCGTCATATCTCCGGGTGTATCAAACCATATAAGTCCAAGGTCTCCATAATTGGTGAGCAGTTCTTTTATTTGAGGAATCGCTTTGGTGGCATAATAAACAGGGTAGTCCTTTTTTGTATTATCAAAGTCCCAATCATTGCCACCACCATTGGGCTCGTGCCAATCCTGGAATTGTGAATAGTAAAAGCCTAACCTGATGCCGGCCTTTTTGCATTCTGCCGCCAGCTCTTTCATCGGATCTTTTTTATAAGGAGTAGCATCTACAATATTAAAGGCAGATACCATTGATTTAAACATGGCAAAACCCTCATGGTGTTTGGCTGTAATAACTATGTATTTTATGCCGGAGGCTTTCGCAAAGCTTACCCATTGCGCAGCATTAAAATCTACAGGGTTAAATTCCGCTGCAAATTTTTCGTATTCTTTGGCCGGAATTTTAGCCCTTTCCTGCAGCCATTCGCTGATGCCATAATATTTTTTTCCTTTGTAAGTACCTGCGTGTTGGGCGAACAGGCCCCAGTGAATAAACATTCCAAATCTGGCTTCCCTAAACCATTTTGTTTTTAGATTTTCTGCCGGCGTTGCCACAGCAGATTGTGCTGAAACTGTTGCAGCATATAGTAAAATACAAATAAAAAAGGCAATAATTTGTTTAATCATAAAGCAATTTTTGTGGCTGATTTATTGTGTTTATTTAGTTGATTGATTATTGTACCCTGAACTTTTTACTATTTTTTAAAGGAATTTTACTGCCTGCCAATGATTGCTTTTTAAATGCGATAAAAGGGCAGCTAACAGAAGCAATGTACACTGCATTTTGCGGAGTGTCTTTATTATAACATTCCCAGGGCGCACCAAATTCAGGCCCCTTTCTATAGTCACCTCCACGCAAATCAGCGATGTATTCTTTGGCCAGTTGTTTTGCTGCGTTCATATCTGCTTTGGCAATTGCAAAGCATACCCACCCGGTGGCAGTGCCCCAATAGGCGCCATTCTGATACCTGTTTTTTGGCACTAAACTATTTTCCCAGGCGGTTGAATCATTGTAATCATCAATGGTAAGTACATGCCTTATATTTCCTTTAGCAGATAGCCATCCACCCTTATACGCCCGGCAAAGAAACTGGCAGGTCTTCGTCAACTGATCTCCTTCCAACACTCCCAGATACACAGCCATCGCTGTACTCCATACATCAGCTTGCCTGCTCTTGCCGGTTGAGGCCAGCAACATCCCCCGGCCATCGTAAAAAATCCGGGGAATTGCGTGTTTTAAACTGGCGGCGATTGTTTTGTAAAAATGGGGTTTGTCTTTCCGGTTAATTAATTCAAATAACTCCGCCAATTCTACAGAAGCCCGGTATTTTAACAGGGACGGAAAACAAAGTTCACCGGTCATAGTAATCACATCCCTGAATCCAAAATCAACGCCCCTGAAATCGTCTATGGTGTATACTGCAGTGCTATCCTGGCGGGTTGGTGGTACTTTGTAGGCCATTTCCAGCCGGTCAATTAATGGTAGGCCGTTAATTTGCTGAAGTAAAAATTTGGCTGATGCAGTAACCGTTACATAATAATAAGCCATGTGAATAAAAAAATATTGATCACAATACGGCGGAGTCATTCCCCAGGTTTTTCCTCCCTGTTCATGATAGTCGTAGGTTCCCGGAAAAAAAATAGGTTTGCTGTCATCCATCCTGATATGATCTGCGATTGCACCAACAGGGATCATACTGCCTGCATTTGAAATCCATGTTTGATCACACTGTGTTTTTGCCGTTAATAGCAGCAGTTGTTTTTGTTCTTCAGTTGTTACAAAACCACTCTCTATTGACATTGCATAGTCTCTTATCCAATAGGCCGGGTAACTGCTTCGTCCGCCTGGCCTTATCAGTACTATACCTGTATTGTTGCTGCCAAAATCATCGCTAATCTTTTGCCTGGGATAAATCCTGGAACTTTCCATTACATCCCTGGTAAGGGTTTCAAGGTAGTCCATGTCTAATTTGGATAATAACGTTTTGTTACTATCTTGTTGTCCATTTACGACCGTCGAAAAAAGAAAACAAACAATTGCCAGGGAAATATTTTTCATAAATGCTGAACCGTTTTTTGTCTGGGTGGTGAGATAGTACCAAATGAATTTCATTGATTTGCCTGCCCCACTTTGGTGGAGTTGACAGAAGATATTTATTGAAAATACTTTTAAATGATGACATTTAAAAGTAACTTGTAAAACCTGCTATTACAAAATACTGATACTTTTTATTGCTCTTCGGCAGCACATATCCGAAGTTTAAACAGGGAGGATTTTATGAAAAGCGATCAATAAAAATACTCAGCTTTTTTTGATGCCATGCTAAACATGCCAGCATGAATTGAATGCAACGATCAGTTAGCCGCGGCTGTATGGCCAAAGAGTTCTTCTTCTACCAGTTCGCAAATAATGTGGCCAAGTAAAATATGACTTTCCTGTATCCGGGGTGTATCGGTTGATGGAACGTTGAGCAAATAGTCTGAAATCACTTTCATGGCACCACCGGTAAAACCGGTAAAACCAATGGTGATCATTTCTTTTTCTCTGGCTGTTTCAAATGCATTTATAATATTGGCACTGTTACCGGATGTACTTAAACCAACCAGTACATCACCTTTTTTACCAAGCCCTTTTATCAACCTGGAATAAATTAAATTAAAATTATAATCATTTGCTACTGCCGTTAAATAACTGGTGTTGCAATGCAAGGCTTCTGCAGGTAGTGCATCCCTGTCGATATAAAAACGGCCGCTGAATTCAGCCGCCAAATGTTGTGCATCTGCTGCGCTGCCACCATTGCCACAAAACAATACTTTATTGCCATTGTTAAAGGCGTGCACAATCACGGCAACACTTTCAGTGATGGTGGCAATGATTTTTTCATCTGCAAGTAAATTTTGTTTTACTGCAATAGAAGCATTGATGCGATCTGCAATTTTTTGATTCATATAATTATTAAATTACCTGCAAGGCAGTAAATAAAAAGTTGTTGGCGGCAGCAATAGGTTTTAAATTAATATAGTACGATTCCGTAAAATTTTTAACTGCTAAAAATTCATGGGTTGGTACACAAAATTCATCAAATAAAATGATATCGCCTTTTTTTAAATAAGGCGCAAAAGAAGTTAAGGTAAAAAGGGTAGAAGAGTACAGGTCTGCATCCATGTGAATGACCGTGCGTTTTTCATTATTAAAGCTTTTTAAAAATCCAGGTAAAGTCTGTTGAAATAATCCCTGGTAAAAAAAGGCTCTTGTATCATCTGTTTTTAATGGTGCATTGCCATTGCTCATATCTCCTTTTTTAAAAGGGCCATAGTCTTCCGGCAATCCTGAAAAAGTATCAAAGCCTGAAAAGGTTGATTGCTGATTGGGATGATTTTTTAACCACCAGTAAAATGAGCCACCATTGGCCACACCAAATTCCAGGTAATTCATAGGTTGATCTTTGATAAATTCTTTATTGAGATATTGATATAATCCAAGCCTTTTTTCCCTTGAACGATTGCCGCTAAAAAAATCATTGTAAGCCAGCCCTTTTTGCTGGTTGATCCATTTGGATTGTTTGGACAGGTAGGCAAGGTTTAAAAGAAAACCACTAAACGGTTCAACCAGTACATGCAATTTAAAAAGACTGAAAAGTGCTTTTGTTTTCTGTATTAAAAAAAATTTGATCCACATCAGCTAATTGTCCAGGTGGTTAAACCATATTTGGTGAAAGTATAATTTTTGATTTCGCCGCCAAAAGTATTCAAAGTTTCTATCACGGCATAGCGGGTGTTTCCGGGACAATAAAATATCATAAAGCCACCGCCACCGGCTCCACTGATTTTGCCACCGGTAGCGCCGGATTTTTTAGCCGCCGTATAAATTAATTCAATGGTCTCGTTGCTGATATTGTGGGCTATCCTGCGTTTTTGTTCAAAACCAAAATCCAGTATTTCTCCTATTTCGTTTAATCTGCCTTTTAATAAAGCTTCCTTCATCATTTTAGCCTGCTCCTTTAACTGGTGCATGGCTTTGATGCTTTTTTCATCTTTATTGTTTACATTTTTTACCTGCTCTTTAATAATGTGTGCACTCTCTCTGGAAGTGGCAGTAAAATATAGTACCAAATTATTGCCCAGTTCGTGCAGGTATTCCGGGCGAATGCGCAGCGGATTTACAATCACTTTATCATCGCCATAAAATTCCATGAAATTAACTCCGCCAAAAGTTGCAGCATACTGGTCCTGCTTGCCACCGGCGAGTTGCAGGTCTTCCCGTTCAATCTGGTATGCAAGATGAGCAATATCATAATCGCCCAGTGGTAATTTCAACAACTCAACAAAAGCTCCCAAAATAGCCACCACAAGGGTAGAGGACGTACCAAGACCGGAGCCCGCTGGTGCATCTACAAAAGTAGATAAACGGAAACCCGTTAATGGCAATCCATACATGGCATGAATGCGGTTGTACACACCTTTCAGTAAATCCAATTTTCCATTAATGGGTAGGGCAGGTGCCCAATCGTAACGTTCTTCTTCTTTCCGGTCGAGTGCCTCCACAATAATAGTATTTTCCTGCAGGGGTTCAATACTGGCATGGGCCGAAAGCGAAACCGTGGCATTTAAAATGGCACCACCATATTCATCGCTGTACGGACTAACATCTGTGCCACCGCCTGCCAACCCGATGCGTAAAGGAGCTTTACTTCTATAAATCATAATGGCTGCAAATTAAGGAATATGCCGATGGAATAAATGAGAAGTAAAATTTTGTTAGACCAAAGGGGCCAATCTTCTTATAAGCCAACTAATTCAAGAATACTTATGGCCATTTTACTCCAGCTATATTTTTTCTTTTCTTCAATTAAATATGGTATAAAATACGCCGATCCTTTATAAAAATATTCCGTGATTTTTGCTGCTATGGATTCAGCATTTGGTTCCGCAATCAATCCAACTTTATCATCCGGCACCATTGAAGCCAATCCGCCCACATTGGTAACAATCATTGGTTTTTCAAAATGATAAGCTAAGGGCGTTACGCCGCTTTGGGTGGCGTTTCGGTAAGGTTGTACCACTAAATCTGCGGCACTTAAATAATATTTCACTTCACTGTCTGCAATAAATTCAGTTCTTAAAATAAGCATGTCTTTTATGCCCAGCTGCTCAATCTGCTCATCGTAGGTTTTTCGGTCTTCGTAAAATTCACCTGCTATTAAAAGTCTGGGAGTGCGGTAATTATCGCCTTTCTGCAAAAGCTTCATTGCATCCAGTAAAATATCCAGCCCCTTGTACCTTCTTATAAACCCAAAAAATAAAATTATTAATTCTTCATTATTAATTTTTAATTTACTTCTTGCTTCTTCTTTACTAATCTTCTCTCCAAAATTATCATATAATGGATGTGCAACAAATTTAGCCGGTTTGCCTTTCGCAAATTGTCCAAGATCGGTAAGTACTTTTTCACTCATGGTGATAAACCCATCCACAGGTGATACGAAATATTTGGTGAAAACGATGTCACCCATGCGCTTTTCATGCGGTATAATATTGTCGGCTATGCACACTACTTTGGTATGTTTGTTTTTCTTTGCAATGCGTAAAATGCTTCCAAGGCAAGGCCCCATAAACGGCAGCCAGTAACGTACTACAATTAAATCTGGCCGTTGCTTTTTTAATTCCAGGCCAACGCTGATCCAGTTAAGGGGATTAACAGTATTTATGCAAACATGGATATCTAAATCTGCAGGTGCCGGTTCGGTAGAAAACTGTGTAGTACCCGGAAATAAAAATCCGGGATATTGTAATGAAAAAGTGTAAATACTAACCTGATGTCCCTGCTGCAAAAATTCTTTTGCCAGCCGTTCGTTATAAGATGCAAGCCCTCCACGAAGTGGATGTGCAGGCCCGATGATGATGATTTTTTTTTGATAGAACACTGATGAAACTGATTTAATAGAGACGCTGATGCCACAGATTGACACTGATACAACGGATAAAAAAACCAAAGAAAAAAAATGCTTTATCCGTTTTAGTCTGCTTAATCAGCGTTTCTATATTCTTATTTATAGTCATTAGAAAAAATTATTCTTTTCAAAGTTGGCTTTTCGCCAAAATGAAGGATAAGTCCTATTTCATAATTTGCAGCTTTTAAATAATTAGATAATTGTAATTCATGCTCTTTGATTATTTCACCCTTTCCCGCCTTTACTTCCACAATTATTTTGTTGGCTGCTAAAATATCTGCAAAATAATTTCCCACTTCTTTTCCTTCATAATAAACTTTAATTCCTGCTTGCTGCAATCCAGCTAATCCAGCTGTTACCAATTCAATCATCAAAGCATTTTCGTAAACCTTTTCTAAAAAGCCATAACCCAGTTCATTATAAACTTTATAAAAGCAGCCTAAAATTTTCTCGGTTATATCTGCGTGAAGAATTATAATTTTATTTTTTAGGTAGACGCTGGTCGTATTGACTGCTGCTGAAAAAACGGAAATAAGATAAAATTAAAATCCGCTACATCCGGCTTTATCCGCTCCATCAGCGTATCTATCATGAAAACACTGATGAGACTTACTGTTGCAGATACGGCGAATAAAAAATTTAAAATCCGTTACATTCGTCTTTATCCGCTCCATCACCGCATCATCATATACCCAGCTTTTCTTCTATCAAATAGTAATTTCTATCATTCGAATTTCTTGCTATCAGCTCGCCTAAAAAACCCGCTAAAAATAATTGTGTACCAATTACGATGGAGATGATGCCCACATAAAAAAGTGGACGGTCTGTCATATTAAATTTGTCGAAAAATATTTTAGCTAAAAATAAATATATCCAGATACAGGTTCCCGCAAAAAATACAATGCTTCCCCAAAGACCAAAAATATGCATCGGTTTTTTACCAAATTTACCCATGAACATAATGCTTGCCAGATCTAAAAATCCATTTATAAAACGGCTCCAGCCAAATTTTGTAACCCCATATTTTCTGGGTCTGTGTTCCACTACCTTTTCGCCAATTTTTTTAAAGCCGGCCCACTTTGCCAGTACAGGAATATAGCGGTGCATTTCGCCATACACTTCTACACTTTTCACTACTTTATTTTTATACGCTTTTAGCCCGCAATTAAAATCGTGCAGTGCAATTCCGCTCGATCTGCTGGCTGCCGAATTAAATAATTTAGAAGGTAAATTTTTTGTGAGCTTGTTGTCAAAGCGTTTCTTTTTCCAGCCGCTCACCATATCAAAACCTTCCTCCACAATCATGCGCCGCAGGCCGGGTATTTCATCGGGACTATCCTGCATATCTGCGTCCATCGTTATCACTACCTCGCCCAGAGCTGCTTTAAATCCCTCATTCAGCGCAGCACTTTTACCATAATTTCTTTGAAACCGGATGCCGCGAATCTTGTCATTATTTTTATGCAGCGATTCAATTACCTGCCATGAATTATCGTTGCTGCCATCATCCACCATAATTATTTCATAGCTGAAATTATTAGCTATCATAACTCTTTCAATCCAGGCTGCTAACTCGGGTAAAGATTCGTCTTCGTTTAAAAGCGGCACTATCACTGACAGATCCATCATATTTTTTTGTTTACGCAATTTCCTGATGTAAAAAATACCCTGCGATTTTATTTTGGGTCCGGGCTAAGAAGCAATGTGGTAAACCGTTGCGTCGCCCTCTTGTACTTTTTAAGCTTTTTGGTACGCTCTCCAATTGGTTACAGTAAAATAATTTTGAGTGTTTAATAACCAATATCAGCCATCGCCCGAATTTTTCTTACTTAAAAATCCCGCGGCAATAACAGTGATTAACGCACCCAAAATAAGATACCTGAAAATAGAAATAGAAATCATCATTGTAAGAAATACTTTCTTTTGCAGCGCTTCCTGGTCCTTAATTTCCTTTGGTAAATGATTTCCTTGTAATATAAGCAGCCGGCTGTTTTCTGCAATTTGTTTATCCCTGAATTCAGTATTAAAACTAAAATAAACAAAGGCAAACGCAGCCATTAATAAACTCACTACCACAAAGGTTTTAAAGCCAATAGAAAAAAAGTTTGCAAAGCTTTTTTTGTCTGTTGCGGTTCTGTAATAAACTACCATACTAAACACAATGCCAAAACAAAATATACTGTATATGATGTATTGAAAATAACTCTCTACCGGGTTCTTTAAAACGTACAATGAAAACAGCGATGCAGCAATCATCAGCGCACCGGTAAGCAAGCCTTTTTGTGCAGGGGTTGTTTGCTTCATCTTAATTAAAATGCGTTTTATTTCCGTTAATAATTCCTATTACTTTTCCTTTTAAGGGCATGCCGGTAAAAGGGGTATTTTTCGATTTTGAGGCAATCATTTTTTCATCAAAAATATATTCAGTTGCCGGGTTAAACAGGGTAAGTACAGCGGTTGCTCCTACTTTTAATTCTGGTACGGCGATATTAAAAATTTTTCTGGGAGCCTCACTTAAAAGAGTAATAATTTTTTCAACAGTCCAACCCTGTTCATTTAAAGGTAAACAATTACCGATGGCACCAAACACAGTTTCCAGTCCCGTCATTCCATTTTTAGCGTATTCAAATTCGCATACTTTGCTATCATAATTTCGGGGGATATGGTGGCTTGCTATCGCATCGGCTTCGCCCCGCAAAATAGCCAATCTTACTGCCATCATATCTTCCCTTGTTCTTAAAGGCGGATTTACTTTCAGGTTGGTATTATAATCAGCAAGGTCTTCATCACAAAACACCGCATGATACGGCGTTACCGAAAAGCTTACCTGCAGGCCGGATGACTTTGCTTCCCTGATCAGCTCCATTCCTTTTTTTGTTGAGATGCCTGTAAAATGAATTTTTGAATGGGTGTATTTTACCAGTTCAATATCTCTTGCAATCATCAGCTCTTCAGCAATGGCAGGTTTGCCGGGTAAGCCCAGTTGTGTGCTGATAATACCTTCATTCATTAAACCCTGCGGCTGAATACTTTTATCATCTGCCACCTGAACAATAGTTCCATCAAAAGCCAATACATACTGCAGTGCTTTCAGCAACAGTCCAGGTGATTGAATGCTGTTTGTTCCATCTGTGAAGGCCACTGCTCCTGACCGGCGCATATCATACATTTCAGCAAGTTCGGCCCCGGCAGCATTTTTTGTAACCGCTCCCAATGGATGAATGTTGACAACCAAGGTATTTGATTTTTGAATAATATACTCCACCTGTGATTTAGTATGCACTACCGGGTTGGTATTAGGTATCACTAACACATCTGTGAAACCCCCGGCGGCAGCCGCGTTGGCACCCGTTTCCAGCGTTTCCCTATATTCGTATCCGGGGTCGCAAAAATGACTGTACACATCCATCCAGCCAATGCTGGTGTGCAGATTGGGCTGTTCAATTACAAGGTCTGCCGGCTCCGTAATGGAATCGGCAATGAGTTGAATAATGCCATCTTCGATAAAAATATCTTTTAGGAGACCGTTAAACGGTGAAGCAGAATGGACGATAGTAGTTTGCCTGATTAAAACCTTCATGTAAGTAAAAAAGTTGCGCTAAGGTACAATATGTTGTGTTTTTAAACTTGAAAATTTCTACTACATTTGCAATCCGTTTATATCAGTACAGGTATAAGCTTTTTTGCGGGACGTAGCGCAGGCCGGTAGCGCACCAGGCTGGGGGTCTGGGGGTCGCAAGTTCGAATCTTGTCGTCCCGACTTGACAGGACACACTGGAATTATTCTGGTTTGTCCTGTTTTTATTTTTGCTAAAACTCACGTCCATACTGTATATTAGCCTTGCTAATTCATTGATACGAATAGTTCGAACTGAAAATCCATCGCAAGTCATTTTTTCGGGGTACATCGAACTAATTATTTTTCTTTTCTTTTCCGTATCTCCGTTTTCATATATAAAATCAAGTTTTAAAAGGTTATTAACGCCTTTTTTCAACAGGTCATTAAAATCTACCTTATCGTGATTGTTAGCACTTAATTTGGCTTCCAATTTCTCAAGCCTAGTAGTGTATTCAGTTTTCATGTCTCTAAAATCAGCAGGCTCTAATTGCCTGGAGAAAAGCAACTCTCTGATGTAAGAAAGTTTTTCTTCTAATTCTTTAATCTGTAACTGCAATTGTTTGCTGTCATCTTGCAAATGATTGGTTTGGTCATACCAAGCTTCCGATAGCGTTATTGATTTGCTTTTGAGAATTAACAGCAATTATTGTGTTTGCAAACCCAATATGGCTAAATACCAGTTCGGCGTTTGCAGCAACTGTGATGCTATAAGATCCATTGTTGTCCGTTTGGGTAGTATTAGCCCTACTTTTTTCTTTAACAGTTACTCCCGTCAGCGGAGTTCCCCCTGCGGTTACTTTACCGGATACTTTATTCTGTGCAAAAAGTAGGTTGCCAGTAAAAGTTAAAAATACTAATAGAAGTGGGAGGTGGAAATAATTCCTTCGTTTTAGGAAAATTTCATTTGCAGCAGCAATTGTTTTTTGACATTTCATCGTTAGCTTGTTTAATGGTAAAATATAAAATCACTTGTCCGAATAGGTTGGTTTGTAATCGAGCATTCAACAAAATAGCAGGGTTACGATTCAAAATTAGATTTACTTTATGCCTGACAGAGGGGGTAAATAGCTTAAAAAAGGGGGTAAAATGCTTTTTTTATTTTTTTGAAATAAAAATGACTGATGGAAAATTTTATTTTCCAAATTATGATTGCGTGGAAAAGACTTTATAGTTTTCATTTTTAAATGTTTAAAAATGGCTAAAAACAAGAGTGCATTTTTTAACATAATGGAAATCCAACAATAATAATTCCCTTCCACTCTGGCTATTTAAACGTAAAAATGAATGGCGGAAAGAAGCAGTATTGTGGAAATGCCATATTATTTAGACACAGACAGCCATTTTTATTTGACCTATAGAGGCCCTTAATAATCAATTGGTTTAGGGGGGCAAATTTTTTTGGCAGAAGGGGGGCAGTTTGCGTGGTATTTCAGGACGAGAAACTATTATAAAAATATTTTTATTGCAAAGTTTGATGAGTTAGAAAGATGTTATAATAATCTTATAAATTTATCTTTGATTAATGTAGCAATAGCACTCCGGTTTATGCTTTTTGATTCTCAAACATTACTTGATTTATTGAATAAAGAAAAGCAGTTGCCAATTAATTTTTGTGTAAACAAGGCGATGAATTTTGATGAAACAGAAATAGTTATTTCATTGATGTTGTGGAGAGAGGTTAGTTTTACTCCACTGGATAGTGATAAGTGTTTACAGAAAGCTGCATTTTTAAAATGGACCTGTGTCTATTACGTTGGACAATCAATTACGGTATTAGATATACTAAAGTTTTATGCCTATGTAAGAGGGGCATACATCTTGATAGGGGCGAAATTGAATATCAACCTCTCCGTGAAGCTTTTGAGATGATAAAGATTGACCACTTATCGAAGCTTGACCATACCATGCGTGGGATAAAAGCATTAACGTATTTGAAGAAGCGGATAAAAATATTATAATTCCTGATCTTATGCCTGAAATAACTCTAAAAGATTAATTAAGATATCAGAAACATAACATGTTGACCAGGTTATTCACTATACTTTTCAATTCATCTATATTAAAGGGCTTGGCAATAAAATTATTCGCTCCGGCCTCTTTAGCGAGCACGCTGACATCATTATTGGCCGATACATAAATTACCGGAATGCCTTTCAGGGATTCGTTGGCTTTTAATAGTTGAGTGGCAATAACGCCACCCGTATCTGGTATCCAGTTATCCATTAAAATAATAGCCGGATTTACAGCGGATACCTTATCTATAATGTTAATACAATCAATAAAAACATCCACATGCCAGCCATCTTCTTCAAATATATACTTATATATAAAAAGAAGGTCTTCATCATCGTCGAATATTGCCATACGTTTCAAGGAAACATTTGTCATTTTGCCAGAATAATTACGTTATAAACAGGAAATAACATTTACAAAAGGAAAGATATAAAAACTGTGCCAGCATTGTTCCATATTTATTGAGATCAAGAAGAAGTGTCCTAAACATAACTCAGATAAATATGTCAGCGATAAGGGCTCTTGCAGAGATGGATGCCATTTTTTGTACAGGGTTCAGACATGATCTCTGTGACTCGAAATGAAAATGTACTCAAATACCAAAAGTATATTTGATGGGGTTTCTTAGAATATTTCAAGTAGATAAGGCCTTGTATAAAACAGCCGATAAACAATACATTACAGGTACCGGCGTATCATCTCTCCGGGCTTGAATTGATGTTCGTTTTTTTTGATTATATAACGATCTATGCGGTATTTGTTATCATTATGCCGCACTTTTTTTCAAACATTAAAAATAAGGTGGGGCCTATAAATGCTTTATAAAGTAAATTGGCGGTGATTGAAGTAGTTGAAAACGTTGATATCAAACTTAATACTGTCTGTTTTATCCCAAGTGCAAAATTTATGGCAGACAAAGATGATACACTAAATCTGCTTGAAATGAAAGACCACCCGGGGTCATCAATACGTTTAAGTGTACGCTAAAGATTGGGTTAAAGCCAAAACTGTTGGCTTGCATTATTTTTAAACCTAAAATTTTCTGATAATACAGCTTTGCAATTAATAAAAAAGTCAATTTAATAATGGTAAATTTGAACATTATTCATCACCAATAATTTTTTGCGCTTTTACTGCGCTTGCAACTTACCAGTCATTTCCATTAATTCGGTAACCAGTGGGGGTTGTCGTGAATTAGTGCTTCTTTCATACATCGAATTCATCTGATAATTATACACTTTATTATGGGCGAAAAGATTAGCAAAGTAACGGACTACAATAAACTTTATAGTGAACTGCAAAAAGAAAACGCCTAATATAAATCGATCATCGAAAACAACTCATTTTACATCATAAAAACAGACCTGGAAGGAAAGTATACTTATATGAATCCTTTCTTTTGTAAAATGCTAGATTTAGAAATAAAAGACTGGATTGGTAAAGACTCTTTAGGTTTGGTTATTACTGAAGACCACCAGATCTGCTTGGATACCGTGATGGCATGTTTTTCTGCACCATCAATATCCCATCGGGTTACGCTAAGAAAACCTGTTGCTACCGGTATCATTTCTACACAATGGGAGTTCAAGATGCTTTTAAATGAAGTGGGGGTTCCTTCTGAGATTTTATGCATTGGTCATGATATAACATCTTTAATTCTCAGACAGCAAGAACTGTTAATTGTTAACAAGGAACTTGAATTTCAGAATATAGAAAAAGAGAACCGGGCGGCAGAGTTAGCGTTAGCTAACATAGAACTGGCGTTTCAGAATCGGGAAAAGGAAAACCGGGCTGCCGAATTGTTGCTGGCGAATATAGAGCTTGCGTATCAAAATAAGGAAAAAAAGAACCGTGCAGGTGAACTGATTATTGCGAATAATGAACTTGACTTTCAAAATATGGAAAGGGAAAATCGTGCAGCGGAACTGATCATTACCAATAACGAATTGGTGTTCCAGAACGAACGTTCAGCAGAGTTGGTAGTATTAACTGAGGCATTAACCTTTCAGCAAAAAGAATTATACAAAGCAAATTTAGAACTTCATAATAAAACACAATTATTGACTGATCAGGAAGAACAAGTCAGGCTCGTTAACCAAGACCTTATTGTGCTCAATCAGGAACTGGAAAAGAGGGTAACGGAGCGTACACAAGCGTTAGCAGAGAGTGAAATCCGGTTCCGAAATATGATGGAAACCATTCCTCAAATTGCCTGGACAGTTACCGCCAATGGGGAAATTACTTATTACAACCAGCGATGGTACGATTATACAGGACTTAATTATGAGCAAACCAAAAACTTGGGTTGGCGTAAGACTATCCATTCTAAAGATCTTAATTTAACATTTGATCAATTTAGAAAAGTACGTAAAAGCAGGGAAAATGCTGAGTTTCAAATCCGCATTAAGAATTCTGTAGGTGTTTACCGATGGCACTTAAGCCGTCTGATGGTTATTCATAGCATAGATAGAGAAGGCGATGGAGAATTGATGTGGGTCGGTACGGCAACAGATATACATGAAATCAGGCTGTTGCAACAACAAAAAGATGACTTTATTAGTATTGCCAGTCACGAACTTAAAACACCGCTTACCAGTTTGCAGGCTGCTTTACAGCTTTTAAATAGAATGAAGGATAATCCTTCAAATAAAATATTGCCTGTTATGATAGAACAGGCAAACAAAAGCCTGAATAAGGTTACCGTGCTGGTTCAGGACTTATTGAATGCCACCGGCGTGAATGAAGGACAGTTGAAATTAAGATTTGTATCTATTAAACTGTCTGAAGCCATCAGTGAATGCTGTGATTATATTCGCTTGGAAAATATTTATAAAATAGTTATAGAGGGTGATGTAGATCTCCGGGCAAATGCAGATCCGGAGCGGTTTAGCCAGGTGATAATCAATCTGGTTAATAATGCTGTTAAGTATGCGCCTGATTCAAAAGTAATTAATATCGTTATAGAAAAATTGGATGGGTTTGCAAAAATTTCTGTAAATGATAAAGGTTCCGGCATAACAACTGACAAACTTTCACATTTATTCGAACGGTATTACCGGGTTGAAAACCATGGTATACAAGGCGCTGGTTTAGGGCTCGGACTTTATATCTGTGCAGAAATTATTAAAAAACATGGTGGCCTGATTGGGGTAAATAGTGAGTTAGGAAAAGGTAGTTCGTTTTGGTTCACCTTGCCTATCTGACAAAGTTATATCCCACCTAAATCATAGTAAATAGTAATCCCTCAAAAAGTCAGTTTTAAATTTGGGGCAAAAAAAT
>NZ_JACMOO010000248.1 GCF_014377975.1 Ferruginibacter sp. | reverse complement strand
TACCCACAACCCTTCTTTACCATCTGAAACAGCGCCGCGTACAGAACGGGCAATGGCATAATCTCTCTTTACAAATTCATTACCTGTACTTATCCAAACGCCTTCCGGACCGAGCGCATACACACCTTCTTTAGAGGTACAAATAACTGACACAGGGCCACTGGTACCCGGAACCTGCTGCAGTAAATTGTTTTGAAGTTTAAAAACTCCTTTCCATGTACCTATCCAAATCACTCCGTTGATATCTACGGCTACAACATAGGCCGGCCCTTTATCCGTATCGGAAAAGGGCAATAAATTCCAGGTAGTTTCGCCTTCATTTTTTTTGAATGCTCCTGCAGCTGTTGCTATGTAAATAGCAGATGATTTATCTACTGCAATACTCCGGACATTATTTTCAGCAGCAGTTTTTCCCACAGGATACCCCTCATGGTATTCCTGCAAAAATTTATCTCCGGCTTTATATAATTTATTTACAGAAAAGCTTTGGGAACCCTTTTGGCTGTAGGCTCCTTTTAAAAAGAATAAAACAAAAATTAAGAAAGTGAATATTCTCATAACTATTACTAATTTAAAAAAAATTCAACGCAGTTCTTTATCTCTTCTAAAGTTTTAAACTTTGGAAAAATGATTCCCCCATTATTTAAAACTTTACAAAATGGTTACCCTTTCTACTAATTTTTGTATCGCATTTACCACTTGTATTTCACATCTTCCTCCTTGTTGTTTTGCGCTGGTTGCTATAGCAATTTTTTGTTTCAGCCATTCCGTATCCGCCGTTTTTTTATCGTGTATATATTGCAATGCTTCCAATCCGGCGGCGGCCAATGCTGAAAGATTTTCTGATAACAGGGATGCTTCTGACAGCGCTGGTGAATTTAACAGCAGGTGTTTAAATGCTACATTATTTTCCTGCCAAAGGATTAGTTTATCCCTAATTTCTTTTTCAGAAATCGTGGATAGATTTATTAAAAATGCTTCTACCTGTTCATTAAATATTCTTGGCACCTCCTGGTCGGGTGAAGCTATATCCGCAAGTTTTGTAAAAGGTGAAAACACGGTGTACATGGTATCGCCTTCATTGCGTTCATATATTTTCAATGGTTCCAACACGCTAACCAATACTTCCAATGGTTTTGTATTATAGCCATTGCAGAGCCGCCGCATCAATACTTGTTTATAAGATAAATGCTGCAGGCCAAGTGACTCCAGTTGCAGGCTAACTATATCAAGCCGGCGATACATATCATCCACATTATTGACTGTTTTAGGCGACCATAATCTTTCTGCAATAGCAGCAGTACGGGGCCAAATCCTCGAATCTACTGTTACAGGGGTCACCAGTTCACTCCACATGGTTGCTTCGCCGCCTAGTATAAAATTCTTTTGTATTTCGGTCAGTTTTACACTGTCAGGAATGGGATCATTCAGGTAATGATAAGAAGCAGGTTGAATCAGATCAATGTAGTAACCGTAAGAAAGAATTGCCTTATACCCTTTTCTTACCGAGCTGTAAAAAGCTTCGTTTCCCCGCCAGGATTGAATGGTAATTTCTTTGGGCAATCCGGGTTGTAACACTTCATCCCACCCGATCATTTTTTTGCCGGTTTTTTTGATGATGGGTAATAATCGCTGGTTAAAATATGTTTGTAAATCCATGGTGGTTTTCATGCCATGAACCTTCATAAATGCTTTTATATGCGGAACAGCAGCCCAGTCTTTACCTGTATTTTCATCCCCGCCAATATGAAAATAGTCATCAGGAAAAAGAGACGACATCTCCGTAAAAAGCTTTTCTAAAAAAGGATACAGCTTTTCATTGGTAGGATCCATCACCGGATCAAACACACCAAAATATCGTTGTAACTGATAAGTTTTTTTTACACTTGCAAACTCAGGATACGCAGTAAGTATTGCAGTAGTATGCGCCGGAACAACAAATTCCGGTACTACCCTGATCCCTCTTTGCGCAGCGTAATTTACAATAGTATTGATCTCTTGCTGTGTATAAAAAATACCATCCGAAGCCATCTGTTGCAGCCGTGGAAAAAGCTTTGACTCCACCCTGAAACCCTGGTCGTTACAGAGATGAAGATGCAGTACGTTCATCTTTACTGCGGCCATACCATCCAGTGTTCTTTTCACTACATCCACTGGCATAAAATGCAGGGCTACATCCAGTAATAACCCCCGCCAGGCAAACCTTGGATTGTCGCGGATGGATACGCCCGGAAAATAATATCCTGCCGCATCCGCACTTACCAGTTGCAATAAAGTTTCCAACCCATGTATAGCACCAAGGTCAGTAACTGTAGTAATCCTGATTTTCCCTGTATGGATTTCAAGTGTATAACTTTCATCTTCATCCAGTTTCAGCAATCCAGGCCGTTGTATATTTATAAGCAATGTGGATGTAGTATCCGTATCATTTGATGTTACATAACCCTGCATATCAAGAAAAATCCCGGTTTTGTTGCTCAAACGCCTTACAAACCTGCTGGCTTCTGAATACATGCGGGAATTGGGTTTACCTGTTACAGCTACCCTGAATTGCCCGCTAATGCCAACCCTGCCAGCATTTACCTTTACTAACGCAGGTACGGGCATCAGGTTAAACGTTTGGTTTAGCCGGGCATAAGAAAACAGACCCATAATAACTGAAACAAATACCAATAACATTTTTTGAGCCATAGCGCTATTTCTGAAATTTATTACCACGGCTTACCTGTTCCATCCACCAACCAAAATTTTGACCAGGAGCTGTTATTGCCGTCTGCGCCTATATATGCAGATGCTTTTAATTTAGCAATGGCTGCATCGCCATTGGTTGCATTGTTTTGCAGTTCTGTATTGTCATAAGCAAAACGAAGTGGAATGACGCCGCGGAAGGAAGCCCAACCCACTGTTAATAGAGGATAGCCGGTTCTTCTCCAATCCATATAAGCCTCATTACAGGCCTGCCAGGATGCGATCCACTTCTGTTCTATAATTCTTTGCAGGGTGTTATCAAAAGCTACAGCAGGCTGTGCTATATAACTGTTATAATCTTTTACGCAACCATAATAATTGTCCACATCATTACTGTGATTACTGAAAACTTGCCAGTTATCGAATGATGCTTTGATGCCTTTTTTATACCATTGTTCTGCAGTACCTCCTACACTCCATCCCTTTTGTGCAGCTTCTGCCAAGTCAAAGCATATTTCGGCATATGATAAAACTCTTTGTGCTAAAAGAGGACCGCTTTTATTATCATAAATATCAACACGCAGGTAGGATACAAAATTGTTTAAGGAAGTTGGCTGGCTACCCGATGTATTAATGTTATAGCCGTAATCGGTAGTACCATAGCTTGCCGGAATACCTACATACCTTGATGAGGTATCATATAAGCTCTTTAAACTACTTGCAATTGCACCAAACGGTCTGTCTTGTGTATATGTTGCAGGATCATATTGTTTAAATCCTATAGCAGTGGCGGCAGCGGGATTGATATACCTCACTCCACCAACTATGTTGGTAAGAGTGCTGTTATCTCCCGGAGTAAACTTACTGCCATCTCTAATAGAAGGGGTTCCTATTGGCTCAGCCATTATAACAATGCGGGGATCTTGCAAAGTTTTAAGCTTCATAGTAAGTGTACCACACATTTTATTTCTATGAAACCCGGAAGCTCCGCTAAAAACGGTACAAAACTGGTACGAGGAAGACTGGTCATTTCCAGATAAAGTCATCATAAAATCTTCATCGTTACTTTGAATAACATTGGCTGCCACGGCTTCAACACCTGCCTTTACATCCATTTTAGACGATAAGCGCATATAGTAACGCAGCAACATTGAGTTAGCTAATTTTTTCCATTTACCAGGATCGCCGCCATAAAATACATCAGAAGTTTGTGTAACTCCGGTAATTTCAGGATGGTCGTTCATAGTGCCACTCAAGAAAGGAATGGCTGCCTGCAGATCGGCAATAACGCGGGCATAAATTTGTTCCTGTGGATCGAAGACGGGGAATAAATTTTGGCTGCCTGACTGATCCCCATTTAAGGACATTGAATCAGGCGCATCGCCCCAAAAATCTGCAATATTGCCATAGCTAAAAGCACGCATTACCAAACCCACTCCCTGGTGAAAATTCCAGCCATTGGTTTGTGCTTTTTGCAGAAAAAGTTTATTATCTCTTAGTATTCCATAGTTCTGTGACCAGGATTTAGGGTCCCATGCATAGCCACTAAACCCATTGCCAAAAGCATCCTGGTAGGTTTGTTGCATGGCGCCGGAAAAATCCCCCGATCCCAGATTACCATACCAGGTAGCTGATTGGGTAAGCACATTTGCCATCAGATAATCCGGTGAAGCTACATCGGATGTAATTGAGTTAGGGTCGCTGTTAAGTACTGAAAATTTTTTACAGGCACCCAAGGTTATTATTGCCAATAAAACGCAGATAACCGTAATCTTATTTTTTGCGCTTTTCATTTTTTTCTTTTTTTAGATATTACTAAATTGATAATATTATTTGATTGGCTTAGAAACGTACATTTAGTTTTACACCTACCGGTATTGTCCATGGTGTAATATTGAACCTTTCTACCCCTTGCCTGAACTGAGAGCCATTTCCCTGAGTACCAGTTTGCATCTGGTAAGCCAGTTCAGGATCAATACCTGCTTTTGCCTTGGTCCAGATGATGATGTTTCTGGTATATAAACCCAAGGACATGCCTTGTACTTTAAGGCTATTTGACCATCTTTTTGGTAATTCAGTTGAAATGGTTAATTCCCTTAATTTAATATAAGAGGCATCGAACATACTAAATCTGTCAAACCCCCAGTTACCGGTTGTTGCATCACCATAATAATCATATTTTGTAGTAGCAGGGTCTCCCAGGTTTTCAATATAACCTCCACTACCATCACTGTAAACACCCGGATAAAAACTGCCATCATTGAAAGTAATTCCATTGTCACCGTCTTTAAAAGGAAACCCTCCGGAAGCTGCATTTGGTCCACCTACAACATGAAACAGATCATAATTATTTGGCAGTATAATAAGGCTGCCTGCATTTGCTTTAAGGTAACCGGGGATATCATTTTTATTTTGATCAGGAATTTTAATTCCCAGATTTGTCTGTCTGCCCATCACCGCATCTGATTGCAAATAACGATAGGTTTGAGAGAAGAAAGTACCCCCTAAGCGTGTATCAATACTTGCATTCAGCGTAATTGACTTATAAGTAAGTGAAGTTTGAATACCCAGCAGTAATTTAGGATTAAAATTACCCACCACAACTTTGTGCTGGAAGTCGCCATTACCAACTTTTTGTAAACTACCATCATCAGCCAAAAGAGGCCAACCATAGTATTTTGAACTTTTATCTGTAACTGTTGCTACAACGTTATCCCATAACTGACCGAGTTTACCATCGCTGATAATCTGTTGTCCATTTGCATCAAAGCTATTGGGGATTGGCTCCCCCTTGGCATACGTCCAGGAGCCGCTTCTGCCCGCATCCCAGAATTTAAAATATTTCACACCATTGGTTAAGGACATAACATACGCATCGTTCTTGGTGTAATTCACACTTAAATCCCAGGTAAGATCTTTTTTAGAAATAAGCGTTCCGGCAACTCTTAACTCAATACCCTGGCTGCGTACCAACCCTGCATTGATCTGCCTTGAGCTGTATCCTGAGGAAGCAGGTGTGGAGATGCCCAATATCTGGTTACTATTGTCAGAACGGTAAACAGTTCCTTCAAAACGTAACCGGTTTTTAAATAAATTGATCTCTAATCCTAGTTCAGTTGAAATAGCCTGTTCCGGTTTTAAATTCGGATTCTTCAAAGTTCCGCCGGTTCCTTGTGTTACAATACCACCAAAGCTACCCATGCCTACTGATGGCAACAGGTTGTATGGGTCGGTATCTTTACCCACACTTGCCCAACCACCTCTTAGTTTAAATAAATTTACATTTTTACCAAAATCTATTATTTTGTTTAACAACAGACTAACGGAAGCCGAAGGATAAAAATAAGAGTTATTAGCCGCAGGCAATGTGCTCGACCAGTCATTTCTACCTGTTACATCAAGATAAGCTAAATTTTTGTAGCCTAAAGAAGTAGTGGCGTATAAGCTATATACTGCTTTTTGAGAATATCCCGAAGCATACCTGATATTGCTTTGAGCAATGTTGGACAGGTTGAAAAATTCAGGTGCTATAATTCCACTATGTTGTGCAGAGGAAGTAGCTAAACCAGATCCATAAGTGTACAGGAGATTTCCACCCACCGAAGCGGATAAATCAAAATTATTACCAACCTTATTTTGGTAAGTGGCAAGAAAATCGGTGTTGCTTTCTGAGGCCATACTATTTGATAAGCTATAAAACCCTTTTTGCTCATCGTTATAGCTTTTAGATATCCTCGTTTCTCTGTTTTCATAAAACAGATCTTGCGAGTAGCGGACAAATGCACTTATGTGTTTATTTACCTGGTAGTTAATTTTAATATTTCCAAATAAATGATTACGCAAAAAACTATTTTTAACCTGGTTAAGTACAAACCATGGATTGTTTTCGTAATCGCCACTCGTTTGGTCCCATAAATCTGATCCATCAATTGCTACGGGCGGTAATGGTTTACGTTGCTGTATACCGGGTGTTAGCCAGTAATTTTTCATTTGCCTTACATCGGTACTTGGTGATAAATAAGCAACCGCCTTTAACACACCATCATTAGAAGCTAAGATATTGTCGGAACTTGACCTGTTATAACTGATAACAGAAGTTATTTTTAAAGCATCGTTCAACTTATGCTCAACATTTAAAGAAAGATTATGCCTCATCAATCCGGTAGTTGGGATAATTCCTTTGTTGGTTGTATTTGAGTAAGAGAAACGGTAATTGTCTTTTTCAGTAGCATTTTCAACAGAAAGACTATTGGTGGTAGTAAGTCCGGTTTGAACAAAGTTTGCCATATTATTATGGCTTGTTAATGGCATTGGTATATAATTACCGTTGGCATCTTTTGGACTGTTGAATTGAATGGCATTATATCCCTGGTTTAATGGGGTACCAAAACGATAAGTGGTGGTATTTCCCAAATCAACCAATACTCCATTCAGGCTATTGGCACCGTTGGCTTCTGTATAAGCATGGTTGCCTGAGGTATAGTTTAGGTTAGTAGGAAGGTAGTGGTAAGGAGTGGCTGTTTCAGTGGTTGAACTAAATGTTAAGCCAAGGCCTTTTTGTTTTTTACCCGTTTTAGTTGTAATCAATACAACACCGTTACCCGCTCTTGAGCCATACAAGGCTGCAGCGCTGGGTCCTTTTAATATCGATACATTTTCTACATCATTGGGGTTTAAATCTGATAATACATTCCCATAATCAACATCATTATTATTACCATTATTGGTACCAACATTATTCATTGAGTTTTTTAGTGGTACTCCATCAATAACAAATAAAGGCTGATTATCACTGTTTAATGAACGCATACCACGAATAACTACGCTAACGGAAGATGTTGGAGATGCACCAGTTGAGCTTACTGTTACACCAGAAACTTTGCCCGCCATCGCATTCAGTACATTTGTTTGTGCCACCCGGTTCATGTCTTCGCCGCTTATTTGCCCTACATCATAGCCGAGTGATTTTTTTGTCCTCGTGATTCCCAGCGCCGTTACCACCACACCTGAAAGTACGTTACCGTTACTTGCTTCCAGCACTACATTAATGACCGTTTTTCCTTTAATAGGAATTTCTGCAGCGGTATATCCTACAAAGGAAACCACCAGCCTGGCATTTGAACCTGAAACGGATAATTCAAAATTTCCGGATGCTGTAGTCATCACGGTGTTTTTACCACCCTTTTCCGATACACTTGCTCCGGCAAGAGGGCCCGCTAAATCGGATACTTTCCCTTTTATAGTCTGCTCTTTCTGAGCTATAACATACGTATTTGTTACAAGTGTAAGTCCCAGCAATATCAGCCATTGCAATATTGATGTGGATAAAATTTTCTTTCTCATGTTGGTTTTTTTTCAGTGATGAAATCAGACATCTTTTTTTGTGAATTAATATTGTTTGACTTTGTTTTGGTCAATTGTAAACAACTGAGCAGGTTATTTAACCTGGTTAAATCAACTTCGGTTCTGCTCGTCAAAACCCGTCACTATGGTAAATTATTTTTGGCCCACTTATATAAGTACGGGTTTAGCTTTTCCTGTATAAGCAGACAATACCGGACTGTCGGGCGATAACTCTGTTATTATATAATCAACATCCGATATATCACTGATCTTGATTTTTTGGACTGTGTTAAATTTTTCCGCAATGCAAACCACTGCTACTTTTTTAGCTGCGTCTATCATTGCTTTTATAACATGTACCACTTCCCAGTCTGAATCAGTAAGACCATTCTGAACTGAAATACCATTTGTACCAATGATACACAAATCAAATTTTATATTGGATAATTCATTTATTACACCTGCCCCGGTATGTATATTGGCATTTTTGGCAAGCCTGCCGCCAATGGTTATTACGTCAATATTTTCATGCTCTGCCAACTTAAGGGCTACTTGCGGGCATACCGTAAAAAAAGTAGCCTGTAAATCCCCTGGTATTTGTTTGGCAATTTCCATGATGGTCGTTCCTCCTTCCATTAAAATCAACATATCTTTTTTAAAAAGCCCAATTGCTTTGTGTGCAATAACCTGCTTTGCCTGATGTGCGTAAACCGGATGTTGTCCATCAAACGGATAATGAAAAGTTTTACTCATCGCTCCCCCATGCACTTTTAAAATCAAATCCAGGTCAGCCAACTCATTCAAATCCCGGCGTATCGTATCCTCAGAAACAATAAGATGTTCACTTAAATCGGTAGTCAGCACCTTGTTGTGAAGATTTATTTCCCTTAAAATAATTTTATGCCTTTCCTCCTTCAACATTTGTTTTTAATTATACGTTAAAATTAAAACTACATATTTTTGCGTGAATGTACATACTTTTACAAAAAAAGTAAGAAAAAAAACGCAAACTTAACACTAACCTAATGTTATGACCACTATTACAGAGCAACCGTCTGTTCACCGGAATCTTGAATCAAAAAAGATAGAAGAGATTACTTTTTTAATTAATAATGAAAATGCTACCGTAACCCGGGCCATAGAAGAAGCCTTGCCACAAATTAATCAGCTCATCTATGCTGTTGTAGATAAATTAAAAAAAGGCGGAAGGATGTTTTACCTCGGTGCCGGAAGCGGTGGGCGGCTTTCTGTATTGGATGTTATTGAATTACCTACCACCTTCGGAATAGAAAAGGGAATAGTAAACACCATTCTTGCAGGTGGTATTGAGCATTTAATTGAAGCCAGGGAAGAAATGGAAGATAATTTTTATGAAGGATGGGAAAGACTGGTAAATGAAAATGTAACAATAAATGACATAGTTATAGGTATTTCTGCAAGTGGCACTACGCCTTTTGTATTAGGCGCACTGGAGGCTTGCCGCAAAAATAATATTACCACCGGATGCATTGTAAGTAATCCAGGTTCTCCTATTGCCAAACAAGCTGATTACCCTGTTGAAGTAATTACAGGACCAGAATTTATTACAGGCAGTACCAGGATGAAATGTGGCACAGCACAAAAGATACTTTTTGATATGATCAGTACCACCGCAATGATTCAGCTTGGCAGAGTGGAAGATAACCAAATGATACACGTTCAACTGATCAATAATAAGATAACCGACCGTGCGGTAAAAATGCTAATGGGTAGAACGGCTATTGGTTCCTATGAAGAAGCAAAGACTTTATTACTTCAACATGGCAGTGTGAAAACCGCAATTGACCATTTGAAATAGCACTATATTACTTCTTGAAGAACAGCCTTTTGATTTATGCGATTAAACAAACCCATTTTTATTATCGGTACATTGTTTTTTGTATTTGGATTTTTAACCTGGCTGGGTTCTGTACTAATACCTTATCTCCGGATTGCATGTGAATTAAATAATCTGGCATCCTATCTGGTAGCCTTTTCATTTTACATTTCCTATATGGTAATGGCTATTCCGGCAGCAGCTTTATTAAAACGCACCGGTTATAAAAAAGGCATGTCAGTCGGTTTGTTCATCATGGCTGCGGGAGCTTCTTTATTTATTCCTGCTGCCCTGGCAAGATCGTACCTGTTATTTCTTAGTGGTCTTTTTATACAAGGTTCGGGTCTGGCTATTTTACAAACAGCCGCAAATCCATACATCACAATACTAGGCCCGTTGGAAAGCGCCGCCAGGCGAATAAGTATAATGGGCATTTGTAATGGTATAGCCGGGGTAATTGCACCATTAATTTTAGGAGCTGTTATTTTAAAAGATGCCGACGAAATAAAAGGCCGTATCGCCGGTATGGCCCTGATACCGAAGACTGAAATTTTAAACAATCTGGCACAACGCGTTATAGTACCTTATGCAGTTATGGCATCAATACTGCTATTACTGGCTATAGTTATCCGCTTATCGGCGCTTCCTGAAATAGATACAGATGCAGAAGACAAAACAGTTGCTTTCTCCAATAGTAATAAAACCAGTATCCTTCAGTTTCCACATTTACTTTTTGGAGTGTTAACCTTATTTCTTTACGTAGGAACAGAAGTGATTGCCGGCGATACAATTATAAATTACGGATCATCACAAGGCATTCCAATTTCTACATCCAAATTTTTTACAAGCTGTACGCTTAGCTTAATGCTGGCAGGCTATGTGATAGGAATCATTATTATTCCAAAATATATTTCACAGGTAAGGGTGTTAAAACTGTCTGCAACGCTGGGGCTTATTTTTGTGGGTATGGCGCTGCTAACAAATGGTTATGTTTCTGTAGCATTTATTGCTTTGCTGGGTCTTGCCAATTCGCTTGTGTGGCCTTCTATCTGGCCACTGGCAATTAACGGCCTCGGCAGGTTTACAAAAACGGGCTCCTCCCTTTTAATAGCAGCCATTGGCGGTGGTGCATTGCTGCCGCTTTTATATGGATGGCTAGCAGATAAATTTTCACCCCATCATGCTTATTGGGTTGTTGTACCCTGCTACTTATGCATTTTGTATTATGCAAAAGCAGGTCATAAAATTGGTTTAACATCAAAAAATAATCAGTGATACTTTTAGCCGGCAGTGGATCCATCAAAACAAACTGATGCCTACTTCATCCAAAAGAGGATATTTATTATTTTGATACAGAGGGTTACAATCCCTATACAGCCGATAATGGCTATACACATCTGCTTGTAAAAAGTGCATTGGCAGATTTTTTTGAATGACTTGTTACAAAGTACCAAAACTATGAACAATATACTTTTAACTTTACCGGTTCTATTGGCATGCACTTAAAAAAATACTTCCGGAAACAACAGCCTTGTATAACATGAAGGTTGGTGTAATTCTTAAAACGTCGATTGAGAGGCTTACAAAATATCATTTGCCGAAGAAACAAAAAACCGAAATCAATTCTTTTGCCGTTTTTACTGCACAGCGTCTATAACTACCCAGGCGAAAATGAGCAGTATCTGAAATATGCACTTTTTTGTTACAAATGATTAATGCGAATGATGCCGGTTGGGAAGATAAAAAAAGAGGTTCAGAAATTCAGGTGTAAATCATTTTAATTAGTGTTATCCGTGTTACATTTTTTTAGATAAACTTGTAAAATTTAGAGTGGTACCCATGCATGGACCATGCACCTGTAGACACATTTAAGCCTGTAAGTAAGATTCTAATTAGATATCCCCCAATTCCTCTTGTTGAAGTAAAATAGATCTTTCGTACATTTCTAAAGCAGTAATGAGATAGTTTTTTACTTGGCTTCCAACAAAGAAAAAGAATAAGGTTCAATTATCAAAAATTCCCGATCCCTTCCCACGAGGTGTTCCTGCTGATTCCAGTGATCATACAATACTATCGGTGGATTTCCTTTTTCTTTTACCGCCTGCCAGTCAACAAAAGCCACTTCATTTTTAAAATTAAAAAAACAAAATAAACGCTGGTCTTCCTTCTGTCGCAAAAATCCGGCTACATGAATGTTGTAGGGTGTAAGCCAGGTGAGGTTGCTTAAATCTGCCACCATGGATAGCCTTTTTCTAAGACTGATAAGTTGTTGGGTAGCTTTAAAAATACGTTGCTCACTTGAGCCTTCCATTTCGATATTATTATTTTTATTCCAGTCAATTACCGGGCGATGCATCCAGCGGTTATCGTAATTTTTTGCCGGGTTGCTGAGGTAACTGTAATCGTTGGTGTAACCTACTTCATCTCCATAAAATAACATAGGCAACCCGCCAATAAAAAAGCTGCAGGCCTGCATTAAAATGATCCGGTTGATGGCGGTATTGATTGCTGCTTCATCGTTGTTACTGATGGCTTTTTCTAATCCGCAAAGCGATGCCAATGTACCACTGATTCTTGCATCCTGTGTTTTTGGATTTACAGAAAATAAAGCACCTGTTGCAGTGGAACCGGGTGTATTACCCGAATAAAAATCTTTTAAAAATTTTCGGTGCTGATAAGGATTAAAAGATGCCTGCTGAATCATATAATCATCATATCCCAAACCAATGTCATCGTGACAACGGGTATAAGTTATCCAGGAACTGCCGTAAGGTTTTTTTAGCAGTTCGTGCTGCGCAGCCAGCATTACCCGGGTATCGCCGGTTGCCAGTGCATCCCACTGCAATGCCATTTGGGTAGCGTTGTATGCAAAGTCGCATTCTTTAGCTGTGTAGTTACCCGTGCCAAAATAATACATGATTTCTTTAGGAGCCACAATGGCTTCGCCCAGCAATGCCATTCCCGGAGAGACAACCTGTACACACTGTTTCAGCAGGCGCAACAAGGTGTGCGCTTTGGGTAAATTCTGGCAAGTGGTGCCGGGTTCTTTCCAGATAAAAGCAGGCGCATCAATGCGCAATACATCCATGCCAAGGTTGGCATAAAATAATATAATGTTCAGCATTTCTACAAACACAGCGGGGTTGCTGAAATTAAGATCCCACTGGTAATTGTGAAAAACAGTCATCACCCATTTATCACATTCCGGAACATAAGTAAAACTACCCGGTGCCGTTTCAGGAAAAATATCTGGCATGGTTTGCTCAAAAATATCCGGCATGGTACGGTCATCATACATATAAAAATATTCCTGATAATGCGGGTCGCCTTCCTTTGCTTTTATGGCCCATTCCTGCAAACGGGAAGTATGGTTCATCACAAAATCAGTCATCAGGTACATGCCTGCTGTATTCATTTTTTGCTGCAAGGCTATTAAGTCCTCCAGCGTACCAAACCGGTCATTTATTTTTCTAAAATCAGACACTGCATAGCCCCCATCGCTTTCCCCGGCAGGACTTTCAAACAAAGGCATCAGGTGTAAAAAATTTACACCGAGTTTATCAAAATAAGAAAGCTTGTCGCCAAGATTGGAGAGGCTGCCGCAGAATTGATCGACATATAAACTCATCCCCGTGATTTCGTTGCTTAGAAACCAATGGCCTTTTTCTGCCTTGGCGACATCTGTTTTTTTTAATGCCGGTTTTCTTATTTTATGGGCTGCTGCAAGTGTATCTATCAATAAATTGAACTGAGTGCCGGCCCTGGGATGTTGTTTGTAAAGCTCATGGTACAATGATTGTATTGTTGAACCATTGGCAATTAAACGACTGTAAAAAGACAGGTCATCTTCCTCCTTACCAATTCTAAATTTTAAAAGAGCAGAATTTATTTCCTGATGCAATAAATAATCATACATATTTTTCTCTGTAACTGTTACTTAAAAATATCGGTGGTTAAATGTTTAAACGCTTCCATTGCACCCATGTATTCGCAGGTACGGGCACCTGCTTTATTTGCATTTACAACCGTTTGATGCCATTCAATTTCTGATAATGACAGTATTTGATCCAGCGATTTATCGCTTAGCTGGTATAACAGCGCCCCCACAAATGCATCGCCGGCGCCGGTAGTATCCACAGGCTTTACTGGTATGCTGGGAACAACTACTGTCTTCTTATTCAGCCCGAGCATTGTTCCTTCTTTACCAAGTGTAATAGCAAAAATACCCGTTGTTTTTTCCAGCAAAATGGTCACCGCATCTGTTAAGTTGGATGCCCCTGTAATCAGCAAGGCTTCGTCATCGCTTACTTTAAAAAAATGGCAGTATTTTAAAAAATTCCACGACTGATCGATAAATGTTTTGGTTTCTGTTTTAAATAAAAGCTGGCGAAAGTTGGGGTCAAAACTGATAAAGATATTTTTCGATAAAGCCTTTTGCAATAAGCCCTGGTAAGCAGCCTGCAAAGGGCCTGGCAAAAATCCTGTAGCAGAACCAAAATGAATAATAGAGAATTCATCCAGGTTAATATTGTCTACTTCCGCCAGACTTAATTGTCCATCCGCCCCACGGTTAAAATAGAAATCGCGTTCGCCGTTTTCCATTAGTGAAACAAAAGCGAATGTGGTAAAATAATGTTCATCCTGCAATACATATTTTGTTGAAATACCAAAATCCTGCATCACTTCTATCAGGTGTTTTCCAAAGGGATCAATCCCAACCTTAGCCGCCAGTTCTACATTGCCACCCAGGGCAGCAATTGCAGCAGCAACATTGGTTGGTGCACCACCGGCTTTTTTTAAAAAATTATTACCGTCAGAAAGTGACTTGCCTTTATCGGTACAAATCATATCTATCAATGCTTCGCCGATGCAAAGTATTTTGCCTTTTATTTCTGCAGGTTTATTTGAAACAATATTCATACAATTAAATTATTTTATGACCATATAATTAATAAAAAATAAAACAAATTCTAATGCCCGCCACTGAAAGGTATGCTGATACCGTCCGAAGTTTTCGCGGCTTTTATCAGCAGTGTGAGCAAGGCTGCAATTAACAAAAACGCTCCGGCAAATGAAACGGCATTT
Organism: Ferruginibacter sp.; assembly: GCF_014377975.1. Taxonomy (GTDB): domain Bacteria; phylum Bacteroidota; class Bacteroidia; order Chitinophagales; family Chitinophagaceae; genus Ferruginibacter. The sequence continues at coordinate 6,069 of NZ_JACMOO010000248.1, read as the reverse complement.
CTTGCATCATTATTTAAAAAATGCTTTAAAATGAAGCCAAAAGTAGTTGTTTGTATAAGCATAGGTATTACAATCATCATGTTGATGATGCCCATGTAAACGCCATATCTTTCTTTCGGAATTTTGCTTACTACCATTAAATAAGGAATACCCATCATGCTGGCCCAGCCAATACCGAAGCCGGTGATGGCCGGGAAAAGTAAATATTTATTTTCAATGTGCGGGAAAACAAGCAAACCAGCACCCGCCAGCACCAGGCAACCAAAGTGCACCATTTTAGGAGAATATTTTTTTGCAAACCATACCAACCCAAAGGCGCATAAAAACGTTACAATGTTATACCATCCGTTTACAAGTCCTGTCCAGCCCACGGCTTTTTCATACAACGCACCGTTTTGCTGAGGAGTAGTTTTCCATACAGATAAGGCAATACTTTTGGAGGAGTTTTGCCAGTAACAAAACAAAGCATACCATTGAAATAAATACACCAGTGCCAGTTGCCACATTACTTTAGGCATACTTAATATGGCATCAATAATCTCAATATTTTGGGCAAATAATATTTTAATGGTTGGGTGAGTGGCAGCGTAATTCAGGAATTTTCTGTATAACCCCTTTGAAAAAAAAGAGGGTATGATGAGTGCAATAAGAACTACATAAGCAACAACGGTAGTAAGAATGGATAAAAAAAACTGCACAACCGGAGAAGGCATTCCTTTATTTTTTTTATTTAATTCCTCCAGTTCATCTGCCGAAGGCGGTATTTCAGGTGTTGATTTAATGCTCCACAAAACAGAACCGATGGAACAAACAGCCCCTAAAAAAAAGGAGGCAAAAACCCAGGTGGGCAACTTGCCGGTTTTGCCAATAAAGATCATCGGGAAAATAAACAGCGAAACATTCGCCAGGGTTTGTCCAAAGCCGGTAAAAAAGCTCTGCGCCTGAAAGCCGGTGGGCTGCTGGGTTGCATCCAATTTATCGGCTATAAAAGCACGGTAAGGTTCCATGGCGGTATTGTTACCGGCATCCAATACCCATAATAAACCAGCTGCCATCCACAAAGCACTGCTAAAAGGAAACAGGAACAATGCAATGCTGCAGATCATAGCGCCAATAAGAAAATACGGTGTTCTCCGGCCAAATTTCGGATGCCAGGTTTTATCGCTCAATGCCCCGATGATGGGTTGAATAATTAAACCTGTTAGCGGACCGGCAAGGTTAAGCCAGGGAATTTCATCGGGCTTAGCGCCTAAAAAATCGTAAATGGGATTAACAGCACTTTGCTGTAAACCGAAACTATACTGAATGCCAAAAAAGCCAACATTCATGTTGATGATTTGCTGAAAACTAAGCCGGGGCTTTAATAATGACATATGCAGGCAACGTTTAAATATATCGTTGCAGAAAGATAATTATAGAATGGGTGGAACGACTTTTATGCCTTTCTGCAAACGTTTGATGTGAGCATTTAATATCCCTGCTAAGATATGGATATTATAAAGATTGCCCTTCTACCAAATAAGAATCTATGTACAATTCCTGGTAAGGTACATCTTCATTTACACAGGTCATCATAGCAGAGAGGGCCAGTTCGCCTAACTTGTAACCACTTGTTTCTACATAGGTAATTTCGGGGGTGTATAATTTGGGAAAGAAATCGCTGTTGCTGATAGAGAGCACAGCAACCTCCTGCGGAATTTTAAGACCAAGCTCCTGGATGGCTTTCATGGTGTGGGTTAAAATAACATCTGTCATACAAAATATAGTATCCGGTCTTTCATCCGCTTGCAATTTTTGTTTTATGATTTCTTTGGTATTTTCGGCATGGCTGGCATGGTAAATGAGTAATTCCGGAGCAGTATTATTTTGCTCAAAAACGTTTTTAAATGCTTTGAGTCTTTTTTGAGATATGGACAAACTTGGCTCTGCAAAAATTGCCAGCACCTTTTTTTTATTTTTTTTGAGGATGGCTTCTGCGGCTATGGTGGCGGCTGTTTCATCGGCAAAACATACCCGGTTGCAATTAGTGTTATCCGGTACCCGGTCGAAAAATATTACCGGGATATTGGATTTGCTCAGGCTTTGGAACAATTCGAAATTGGAAGTGCCGGGGGTAATGCAGGCAAACAATCCTGCTACCCGTTGCTTTTTACAATATTTAATGTGGTTGGCCTCAATTTCGGCATCATCATCCGTTTTAAGAATGATGAGTGTATACCCAACTTTTCTACTTTCGTTTTCAACCGCATCAATAAACGAGGTGTAAAAAAGATTGCTGACTTCCGGCACAATTAAACCAAATATATTGCTGTGGCTGGTGCTTAATTGTATGGCAAATGGATTGGGTTCGTATTCCAGCATTTCTGCCAGTTCCTTCACTTTCTGTTTGGTAATATCTGCAATATCCGGATGATCTTTTAATGCCCGGGAAGCAGTAGAGATACTTATATTAAGTAGCTGTGAAATTTTTTTGAGCGTTATAACATCTGACATTCGTATCGGCAAATAAACGTTATTATGAAAAAGAATTTTTAATAAGGCAGTACAACCGCTGGTATAGCTGCTTTACTGTAAAATACCTTTTTTTAATGTTTTCCGCGGCATGGTTTCCGTCTTTTTCCATTCCTGTAATTTTGCCTTCATAGCCAGGTAAACTCCATTAGTCCAGCCAAAGCCATCCTGCGACTTATACTCGCCGCCACCTGCATCCAGCTTGCTATCCACTACATTGTATTTTTCCATCATTTTACCCGTATTGGTATACACTTTTTCATTCAGCGCAACCCACCTTGCTGCAATATCTTTCGCCTGGTTTTTCAATCCATAGTTATCCAAACCTTTTACGGCTATCCATTGCAACGGTGCCCAGCCATTGGGGGCATCCCATTGCTGGCCGGTGGTTTTTAAAGTGCTCACCACGCCGCCGGACTTTAAAAATTTAGCTTTTAATACTGCGGCTATTGCAGCGGATTGTTTTTTGGATGCAATATTAAAAAACAAAGGACTGACGCCGGCAATGGTTTGTTCTGTGCTTTGTTTTTTGGTTGAGATTATGTAATCGTAATACCAGCTTTGTTTTGTGTTAAAGCAGTATTTGTTAATGGCCGCTTTTCGTTTTGCAGCAGCATTGGTATATTCCATGGCTGCCGAAATATTACCTGTTTGCCTGTAAGCCTTTGCCAGTGTGAGTTCCAGGTTCAACATAAGGCCATTCAGATCAACGGGTATACTATTGGTAGTTTGAATGGTATTAATAGATTCACCATCTGCAAACCAGCGGCTGCTAAAATCCCAGCCACTCTCAGCCCCGCTTCTTAACTCTTTGCTTTTTTTTTCAAAGGCTGCAGCGTCGCCCCTGGATTCTGTAGTGGCGATTTCAAAATCTTCCTTAAAACTTTCCTGCCTTGGTTTTATATCTGCATCGTAATATCGATTCAGAATACTTCCATCAGGCATGGTAACGGCATGTTTGGTAGCAGCTGTTTTATCCATCCAGTAATCGTATTCTTTTTGTAATTCTTTTTGATAGGTGGCATAAACCGAAGCACCTTTTTTATCAGCCAGCAGGTTTACCATCATGGCAAAAAAAGGGGGCTGGCTGCGGCTTAAATAATAACTTCGGTTACCATTGGGAATGTGTCCGTAGGTATTGATGAGAAAAGCAAAGTTGTTGATCATGTTTTCAATCATCTCCCATTCATTGCTTTCCTTTAAGCCCAGCATGGTAAAGTAACTGTCCCAGTAATAAATTTCCCTGAAGCGGCCACCCGGCACAATGTAGGGATAGGATAATGGCAATAAAGAACTGCCTTCAACAGCCACATCCGGATTGCGTTTTAAAACCTGCCACAAACTTTTAATGTGCGTTGCAAGGTCTTGCTTTGTATCGGATGTGTAATTGATGGTGGGAATAACGGGCATATCAAAGTTATCCGCCACAAATTTTTTCAGGTTAAAGTTAGGGCCTTTTGCGAGGCCATAATCGTACATAATGTCTGCAACTTTTCTTTTTGGAGTACAGTCAACAAAAGTTTTACCATCTGGAAAAATTCGCTGCAACTGAACCTGTATAAAAAGATCTCCATAAATTTTATCGGGTGTAAGCGTAGATGCCTGTTGCGCCATTAATACCATGGGAATAATGGCGAGGCAAAATAATATCAATCGTTTCATGTTATAAATCTACCAAAAAAATAATAGCCATCCTCAAATTGCATTCAGACGAAAGTATTCTTTTATGGTAACCCCCGTAAATAAACATTGAAATATTGTTTGTTTAAAATAGCATGAATAGTTGGATGTTTGTCACCGCAGGATAACGAAATATTTCCCATTCATGAAACCTATCCTCATGAGCGAGGAGTGCAGGAATGAACGTTTTGTGATACAGAGTAATATTTAGTTTGCTAATTAAAGACACTTCTTATTTTTCAGTAATAAAAGGAAACGGTTTGATAGAATGGAGTTACTTATTTTAGCATAGATAAAAACTTCGTAGCGATTTTAAATGACAGATACTTCTAAATATATCAGGACCGGTTTTTTTGAGAATGTAAAAGGCAACGATTGCGTCTTAATTTCAGTTGACATCCAAGGGCTACTAGAAATTGAAAAAGCTTTTCTTCAACTTTCTAAAGGATCTCCTTTAATTGACTTTTCAATCCTCAAGTGCTTAGACCAAAAATATCATGTTGCAATAAAGGCATATAACGATACAACCAACATCGGATTGAAACAAATTGACAAAGGGAGATTTGAATGGAGACTTACAAAAATAAAATGGTAGCAGTTTCGAGAAATGGCGACTGCATTATATCTTAACGGTAAAGATGGATACCAAGATTTAAATACAGAAGCTGACGACGAAGATTTGCACAGTTTACAAATTGTTTTATCTCTTTACGAATACCAATTAAGTTTTTGGAAAGTACATTTTAGCACTTGCAATGGTTAATAAATTAGATTTAAGAGACAAGACAAAACAGCTATCAACACAATAAAAATAGCCACAAGTTCACCATGAAAAAAGTTCTACTGTTATCAATGGCTTTACCGTTTTTTTGTACAAATGAGCAACGCCAACAATCGTGTTATTTTGTAAACCAAAAATAGTTTTTGCATATTGCCTTTCAAATGTCATGAAACTTTTATCATAATCCAGTAAATTCATCACGGCAGCCTTCCCAATTGTATCAAAATACCCCTGCCCTTTTTTTAACAGTTTACAGTGGCAGGCGTTTTTTGTTACGAGCCTTAATCCCAATTACCAAAAATTATTTCCCCCGAAGGCTGCTTGTGCCGGTTAATTTACTGGCGCTTTCGCTGCTTTCAAATTTAAACGATGTAGCATACTCCGCTACCAATGCAGGATCAGCCAGCATTTGCAAGGAAAGCTTACACCAGGTTCAATAATTTGAATCAATACAAATTCCTGTTTATAATTAAAGTTTTTCAGTATTGTTATTGTCTTTTGATCTGTTTAAAGATAACTTCAATTTCTTCTAAGGGGGAAGACCTTTGCTTTGCTGTACTGAATTTATATCGGTTGCAATTTGATTAATTTTTAATAATTAAAATTTTGTTCCTACCGAGATATTAAATGTTCTTCCATCAGCTGGTAAAATTCCCGGTCCAGGGTAAAATGCAATTCGCCTGTTAAAATATTTTTCGTTTGTAAAATTGTTGATACCTGCCGACAAATGACACTGTTTGCTAAACTGCCAGTTGCAATTAAAATCCAAAACATGATAAGCCGGAATCGCTCCAATTACTCCATTGCTGCTGGATGCTGTGTTAAAGGCATCATTGTAACTTTTACTAGTATAACTATATTGAAAATTAAAAGATACTTTTTTACAAATAAATTCCAGGCCGCTTTTATAAACCCAGGCCGGTGCGTTTTCTACACTATTTCCTTTAATCTTTTTATTTACGCCTGCCTGATTGATGCTTCCTGTTATGTATTTTGCATCATTGTATGCAATGGAACTAAAGAGTTTTAAATCCCTGTTTGATTTTTTTGGAGCAAATAGTTTCATCAATGAAATTTCGCCAAAAGCTTCGATGCCC
>NZ_JACMOO010000247.1 GCF_014377975.1 Ferruginibacter sp. | reverse complement strand
TGCATTTTCAAAACCATCCTGTGTTACCGTTAATTTTATTTGCCCCTCAGCTCCTGCTAATTCATAAGTTACATTTAAATAATTTTCAGGAATATCAGGCATGGCTGAGTATGGATGTATTACAGTATACTTTAATAATTTTGAAGCCTGTAAACCAACAATAATTCCTTTTACAAATACCTTTTCTTTTCCTTCATAATTGGTTCTCCAAATCAGGGCACTGCCCACATTCCAGTCAGAAACTGTTTCGCAGCCAAACATATATTTTTTTGTTTGCTCAGGGTTTACCAAAACATCCCAAGCAGTTGTTGCAGGGGCATTGATAACGATACTGTTTTTGACGGATAATTTGTCCATTGAACCGGATATTACTTAATTTAATTTTTTCTTTAAAGTGCTTACCTGGGTCTGTAAATTATTAACCATGCTTGCCAACGAATTCATATCCCATCGTTGCTGCTGGCTTATTTTGCTGATTACCATTTGGGCTTGCCATAGCTCAACCACATCTTCAACATTTACCTGGTAAGGCTGGTACTGCGGATTATCACTTATCAAAGTAAATTTATTTTTTATCTTATTATTTTTTACCACCCTTTTATATACAATGCCTTCATGGCGGCTAACCACTATGTATGCCTGATCATTTTTTACGTCTTCCCTTGATTCTATTTTTTCACCCACAATAATACTGCCGCTGGGGGTGGGCAACATACTGTCGCCAATAATTTCAAAAGCGCGGTAGTTTCCACCGGCGAGCATGGGTAAAGTAAAGGTATTCAGCTCATCAATAAATTCGCTGTCGGCATAACCGGCTAAATAACCCGCCGCAGCTTTTACCGGTACAAAATGAATAATGTTTCTCTCGGCGGTCATCATTTTTTGTTGCCGGCGTTTGGCCAGATAATTACTGCCACTATTACTCAGATCCTTCAGTAACAATTCATCCAGCGTAAGTTTGAAAATATCTCCTACTATTTCCAGCACTTCCAAACGGGGATCAGCCCGTTCTTCTTCATATGCTCCGATTAAAGAACGCTTAATACTTAATTTTACTGCAAACTCTTCCTGTGTCCAACCTCGTAATTTGCGGAGATACTTTAGATTTTGTCCGGCTTGTGACATATGCAACTAATTTGATTAGTACAAATATACTAATTTATTTAGTTTAACAAAATTTAATTTTTACTATTACGTTATTCATATTGGTTTGCTGTAGAAAAAACCAAGGGGTTATGCAGGAAGTAATTTGCCGGACATTTTGATTAGAAAGGCGAGGCATTAAAAAAGAAAAAAATATGTTAATTTTTTACATTTGTCCACAATATCTGCAACTTAATGAAATCAACATTGTCACTACACTATCTTTTATTTTTATTAAATAATTATGCAAAAAATATTTATTCTCTTATTTTTTATTATGTTTTTTTCCAAAGGCAATGCTCAAAACTTAGTGCCCGTTGATGAAGGCTCTGCAATAAAAATTTCCATTAAAAATTTCGGATTTTCAACTGGTGGCAGTTTTACCGGTCTTAAAGGAAAAATACAATTTGATGCTGGCAATATTGCCAACACAAGCTTTACAGTTAGTGTGGATGCCACCAGCATTAATACCAATAATGAATCAAGAGACAAACACATTCGTAAAGAAGAATATTTTAATGTAGAAAAATATCCACTTATTAGTTTTGCATCTGCCGCGGTAAGTAATGGTGATAAACCGGGAACATTTTTAATGAAGGGTAATCTTACTATTAAAGGTGTAACAAAGCCAATCTCCTTTCCTTTTACAGCTATTGCACAAAATAACGGTTTTCTGTTTTCAGCGTCATTCAATATTAACCGCAGGGATTTTGGTGTTGGTAGCAACAGCATGGTATTGGCAGATAACCTGCTGTTATCATTGCGTGTTTTTGCCAAAAAAAATTAAGCTTTATAAAAAATAGGGATGCGTTTTTAGTGACGGAATGCAGTAGGTTGCTCAAGGATCTATATAAATTAAAGGCTGAATATGATTTAAAAAATTACTTTACAAGCCGGCAATCTGCCGCGCTGTACAAGTTGTAGTGATGTTCCAAATGGCTTTTTAGCTTAGACAAAAATTATCATAGAAAAATTTCCATTAAAAAAAGGTTCTTGTGCCCGAAAAATTTTCCCTGAATTCTTTGGGTGTGCAATGTTTTTTCTTTTTAAATAAGCGGTTAAAGTTGGATATATTATTAAAGCCACAACTGTAACTCACTTCTGCTATGGAGTTGGTGGTATCTATCAAAATACGGGATGCATGGCCCAGCCTTATTTCATTTAAGCTATCAATAAAAGTAATCCCGGTACGCTTTTTAATAAATCGGCTAAAAGAAACTTCTGTCATGTTTACCAGCTTGGCAATATCACCCAGCGTTATCGGTTTGTCGTAGTTTTTGTTCATGTGTTCAAAAGCCTTTTCAATCCGCCTGCTATTGAAATTAATTTGAAATCCGGTATTGAAAGTAGCTTCCGATAAGGTTCGGATGTTTCGGGAAGAGGAAAGATCATGCAGGATATTGATCAGCGCCATCACTGAATCAAAGCCGGTTTGCTGGTGAAGTGAAACAATGCGGGCTGAAATTGCCTGGGCTGTTTCCTTCGAAAACAGAATACCTTTTGCCGATTGATCGAACATTTTACGAATGAAACTCAACTGGTTTCTGCTCAGGAATTTTTCATCAAAAAGATCCCGGTGAAACTGGATGGTTACTTCTTTTATTTCATTACTTTGGCACTGGGCGGTAAACCATGCATGGGATAAATTGGGACCAACTAAAACCAGTTCCAGATCATCAATTAGTTCAATATGATCGCCTACAATTCGTTTGGCACCCTTGGCATTGGTGATGAGATTGAGCTCAAATTCCTCATGGTAATGCAAGGGAAAATTAAATTCCTTTTTTACCCTGCTAAAAATGGTAAAGCAATCATTTTGCGTTAAAGGCGTTATTTCCCTGACTATACTTTTATGCATTTTAATATGACAGATTTAATTTTAACCGCTATAAACAAAAATTGAAAGTACAAAAAAATAACTAAAATAGTACCATTCCTTCAACCAGATAAGTACAAAACTGTTCCGGTTAACTGCTGTTCATTGAAATCAATTTAAATCAATGATAAGATAAGATAGTATTATAATGTAGATAAGCAATCTTGTTAATTTTGCAGGTATTCGTTTAAGGTATTTATGATATTGCCATAATTGCGTTTGCATAGTTAATATCTTTAGTAATAACTCGATAAAAATTTTAAATTTTGAAAAAAGGGATTGTTTGCTTTTTTGTATTCAGCGCTTGGTTGATACCGGGACTTATTATTGCCCAAACGGCAGACAAAAAAGCTACCAAAGAAACAATGAATTTACTTGCCAACTTACACAAACAGGCCGGTAAAGGAATTTTGTTTGGCCACCAGGATGATCTTGCTTATGGAGTAGGCTGGAAATACGAAGCAGGAAGAAGTGATGTAAAAGAAACTACGGGTCAATTGCCGGCAGTATATGGATGGGAGCTTGGCCGTATTGAAATGGATGCCCCGGTAAATCTGGATGGTGTTCCCTTTGATAAAATGAAACAGTTTATTACTACCGCTTATGAAAGTGGTAGCGTGGTAACAATCAGCTGGCATCTAAATAATCCGCTAACAGGAAAAACGGCATGGGATCCTTCACCTGGAACCGTTGAAGCTATTTTACCCGGCGGCGAAAAAAACGAATTGTACAAAACCTGGCTTGATAAAGTAGCCGCTTTTATGCTGGATTTAAAAGGAAAAAAGGGTGAATATATCCCGGTTATTTTTCGTCCATTTCACGAACTTAACGGAAGCTGGTTCTGGTGGGGCAAAAATCATTGTACACCGGAACAGATAAAACAATTGTATCGTTTTACTGAAACCTATTTAGAAGAAACAAAAAATGTGCACAACCTGTTGTACGCTTATAATACCGACCGGTTTACTACAAGTGAAGATTACCTGGAAAGATATCCTGGAGATGATTATGTAGATGTAATTGGTTTCGATATTTACCAGAAGGGCGATATACTGGCAAATGATAAATTTATTACGGAGACAGATAAAAGTCTTTCTTTGATAGAAAAAATTGCTGTATTTAAAAATAAAATTCCTGCACTAACCGAGTTTGGATACAATACAGTTCCGGATGCGCAATGGTGGACAGATGTATTAGCTAAAGCATTAAAAAATCATACCATCGCGTATATGTTGGCATGGCGAAATGCAGGCCGGAAATCAAAAAATGAAATAGAGTTTTATGTACCTTACCGAGGCCAGGTATCAGCAGCCAATTTTAAAAAATTTTCTATGATGAATACAATGATTTTTGAAAAAAAAGTAGCGAAAAAAAAGCTATACAGTAAATAATCAGGATTATTATTTTTATGCAGCCTTACAAAACACTAAAATATTCTACACTTTCTATTGATCAAATACGCCAAAATGCACCAACAATTTAAAAACCGATTACAACAACTTAAGCAAACCCAGAATTCCTTACTTACAACAAAAAATAAAAAAGTATTAAATGGTAATGGCGTATTTGACCGCTATGAAAATACAATACTTACGGCATCCCATACACCCCTTAACTGGCGGTACGATTTGAATGAAGCAACTAATCCATACCTGATGGAACGCTTTGGAATTAACGCCGTTTTTAATGCCGGTGCTATTAAATGGAATGATAAATATTTAGTAGTGGCAAGGGTAGAGGGGGCAGACCGCAAATCTTTTTTTGCAGTTGCAGAAAGTGTGAATGGAATAGACAATTTTACTTTTTGGGAATATCCAATACGGATGCCCGAAACTGCTGTGCCCGATACCAATACTTATGATATGCGCCTGACAGCGCATGAAGACGGCTGGATTTACGGTCTTTTTTGTACGGAAAGAAAAGACCCCGCTGCAGCACCAGGCGACCAGTCTGCAGCGATTGCGCAATGTGGTATTGCAAGAACCAGAGATCTTAAAACCTGGCAGCGTTTGCCTGATTTAAAAACACCTTCGGCACAACAAAGAAATGTTGTACTGCATCCCGAATTTTTACAGGGCCAATATGCTTTTTACACTAGGCCACAGGATAGTTTTATTGAAGCCGGCGAAGGCGGCGGTATTGGTTTTGGACTGGTAGCAGATATTACCAATGCGGTGATTGAAAAAGAAACCGTGATTGACCCAAGGGTATATCATTCTATTTTTGAAATGAAAAATGGGCTTGGTCCGGCTCCGATTAAAACCAATAATGGCTGGCTGCATTTGGCACATGGAGTAAGAAATACTGCGGCAGGCCTGCGCTACACGTTGTACATGTTTATGACCGCCCTAAATGATATTACCAGGGTAACGCATAAGCCCGGAGGATATTTTTTAGCACCGGAAGGCGAAGAACGCATTGGGGATGTCAGCAATGTAGTATTTAGCAATGGCTGGATTGCAGAAGAAGATGGTAATGTATTTATTTACTATGCATCCTCAGATAGCAGGATGCATGTGGCTACTTCAACCATTAATCAGTTGGTGGATTATGTTACCAATACCCCGGCAGATGGATGGAGTTCTGCTGCATCTGTAAACACCATCAACAATATAATAGATGCCAATACATTTGTTAAAGCAGAAGAAAAAAAAGCGCAGGAATTTGCAAAATAAATTTATCCACTCTGGTAAAATTTACTATGGTAATTTATTGAAGGAGTCAGGCTGCAGCCATAAAATATTTTTAAAAAATTATGACCAATACCCTGCAACAATACGGCAGCGAATTACAAACGGAGTTAAGCGATATCCTGGAATACTGGTTAAAATATGCACCTGATGAAAACAATGGTGGCTTTTTTGGAAAAATTGATGCTGAAAATAACTGGAATACAACCGCACCCAAAGGAGCTGTATTAAATGCCAGAATTTTATGGTCGTTTGCTGCTTCGTATAATTGTACGGCAAACGAAAAATACCTGGCGATGGCGCACAGGGCTTATCAATACATCAATACCTGTTTTGTTGATAAAGTGTATGGGGGTATTTTTTGGACGGTGAATTTTAAAGGCGAACCTGCCGATACAAAAAAGCAGGTATATGCAATTGCCTTTTTGCTGTATGCATACAGTGAATATTACCAAAGCAGCCATTTGGAAGAGGTAAAGAGTCAAGCCATAGCGTTGTACCGCCTCATTGAACAGCATAGTTTTGATACTGCCCAAACCGGTTACCTGGAAGCCTTTACCCGCAACTGGCAACCTGTCAGCGACCTTCGGCTAAGCAGCAAAGATGCCAATGAAAAGAAGACCATGAATACGCACCTGCATATACTGGAAGCGTATACAAACTTATACCGCATCTGGCCAAACGAAAACCTCCGCAATAGCATCCTGTTATTAATTAAAAACTTTACCGGACACATCATCAATAAAAATACGGGGCATCTTAATTTATTTTTTGATGAAGACTGGAATGTTAAAGGTGGTGTTATCTCTTATGGGCATGACATAGAAGCTGCCTGGTTATTGCTGAAGGCAGCGGAAGTAATAAAAGATGAAAAACTAATAATACAAGTAAAAGAAATTGCTATAAAAATTGCAGAGGCTACTAAAGAGGGGCTCGACAAAGATGGGGGTTTATGGTACGAAAAAGAGCAGCATCATTTGGTAAAAGAAAAGCATTGGTGGCCCCAGGCAGAAGCAATGATTGGTTTTTTTACAGCCTGGCAAATTTCGGGCGATTTGCAATATTTACATCAATCAATCAATAGCTGGCAGTTTGTAAAAAATACCATTAAGGACACAAAAAACGGGGAATGGTTCTGGGGTGTGGATGCATACAATGTACCCATGCAGGGGCAGGATAAAGTGGGTTTGTGGAAATGTCCTTATCATAACAGCAGGGCATGTATTGAATTGATAAACCGGATTGGGGCATACACAAAATAGTCAAACAGGTAAGCAAACATTTTCTGAATCCTGTCATTTTAATCAATATTAAAAATGAAAAGAATATTATTTTTCGGTGATTCTATCACGAAGGCTGGTGTACTAAAAGGAGGGTATATTGATCTTATCCGGCAGGCTGTTTACAATAAAAATAAACAGAAAGATTTTGAATTAACCAGCGCTGGAATTGATGGCAACAAAGTGTATGATTTATACCTGAGGATGGATGCAGATGTACTGAATAAAAACCCTTCGATTGTTGTTGTGTATATCGGCATCAATGATATATGGCACAAAACATCCGGTACCGGAACGGATATAGAAAAGTATGAAGTATTTTATAGAGCGATCATCAAAAAATTGCAGGAAAAAAATATAAACTTAATTCTGTGCACTGCTTCAGTAATTGGGGAAAAGCAAAAAGCCAATCCCCAGGATGCAGACCTGGAGGCCTATTCAGCCATTATAAGAAAACTTGCAGTGGAATACAATTGTTTATTGGTAGATCTTAGAGCAGCTTTTATGAATTATGAAATACAGCACAATACAGGTCATAAAGAATTGGGCATACTCACCACTGATGGAGTTCATTTAAATGACAGAGGAAACCAACTGGTAGCGGAGGAAATGCTGAAAGTATTGTCACTTTAAAAAAACTGTTTGAAAATATTTCGATCGATTTGTTATGATTGTAAAACG
>NZ_JACMOO010000035.1 GCF_014377975.1 Ferruginibacter sp. | reverse complement strand
GTTTATGTTCAGCAGCTGTTTTTAATATCTCTTCCTGTATATTCACCATTTCCTGGTCGTCACGATTTAAGAAGTCTACCATCATCCCTTTAATACCCCATTTTTGAAATTGATCAAAAGACCTTTCGAGATTAGGATATAGAGCTTTCCAATTTACCCATACATGTATTCCAACTCCCTTTTGCTTAGCATAATCGCATACCTGTTGCATGTTTAAGCTAGGTACGGTTTTAGTAACATCTGTGTTTTGGCCTATTTCTCCATACCAAGGAGCATCACTTTTATACCAGGCAATTCCACCATATCCAATTACGGAATGATATTCAATATGGTGCCTGGCACAAAAATCAATATAATATTTATCCGTTTCGAAATTAATACCTGGTGCAAATGTGGTATCAGGCGTAATATCTCCGTTCCACCAATGAAAGCTGGTTTTTCCTGGTTTTATCCAGGAAATGTCTTTAATAATGGATGGTTCGTTTAAGTTTGTCAGCAGGTTTGATTCAATCAATGCACCTACCCGATCACTAATCATCATTACCCGCCAAGGTGTATGATGCGGCAGTATTGCTTTTACTTTTATTGCTGTCTGCCCCGGAAACGGCGAGAGCATGGTCGTCAGTACGCCATTCTTTTTTGCCAGGTACATGCCTGCGTAATTGCGCAGGTTGGCCTCTGTGATGGCCATGTATACATTGCCGGGGTATTGGAATAAAGAAGGCAAGTCCATCAACGTATCTGGTTTAATTTCATTCAACCGCAGCGAATCGTAAAATCCTTCGTGAGATGTGGTATAATTTTCCCTGAACAGGGTCAGCACTTTTGGATTGGCAGCAAGGTTAAACGTTGTTTGTTCATCAGTCAAAATGTAAGACGACCAACCTTCCTGCTTTGGAAATTCATACCTGAAAGCTACTCCATCATTAAAAGCTCTTACTACAATATTTACCTGCTTTTTATCGGTTCCATTGTTTCGTATAATCGGAACTGTAAGTTCGTTATAGTGGCTGTGAATAGTTTTAGCCTTTCCCACCACCAGGTCATAGGTTTCATCATCTGTTTTAAATATAGGTTTACCTGCAACAAGCCCTTCGGCAAAAGTTCCATCTTCTTTGAAAGCTAATCCCAGCGATGATTTATCTACTAATTTTTTGCCCTTATATACCACTTCATAAACAGGCGAATTTTTAGTAAGTGTAAATGAAAAGACTATGTTTTTGTCAGGTGATTTTATCTGAATGATTTTTTGGGAGAATGATTTTGTACCCGGGATTATCATTACAAGAAGCAAGATATTTTTGATTAATTTCATAGACGAACTTACTTAAATATTCTTTTAAAATCAAAAAGTAAGTTACCGAAGTTATTTAATAGGCTATGCAGAATTGACACCCAAAAAGTATTAAGATACCACTTACCCATATGAATATTCATACAACCCAATTTTCTATCTGAAGAAATTGACAATGTAATATTGTTGCGTGGATTAAATAAATCAATCGAGGTTATTCTTCCCTATGCTTTTAATAAGTATTCTATAGACTGGTTTTAATTTTTCCTTCGATGTTTTAAGTGATAAATGCCTGTTGAACCACATCATAACAAGCTTTTAAATATTATAATCCTGATAGGAACTTCAAAGATGGATGGGTAATGCTTAAATGACCTTATAAATGAACTAGTGCAGGTTTATGACATAAAAATTTTTAGTGTAAAGATGCGTCCGTCCAACGATAAATACTTTTATTGCAGGCACTCCTGTAGATAGATGGAGAGGGTATCAATTGTAATTTTGGGGCTCATAAATCTTAAATGTACCATTGTTACAGATGGAAGCCTTTTGGGTAGAACTGCACAGTTAAAAAAGAAAAGGTACAAGACTCAATAAAAATATTTTACTAAAATGATTTACTTTCATAAATAATGTTGGTTACAATTTTATGCCGTATGTTAAACTAATAGCCAATCGATTAATTTTATAATTAAACAAATTTGTATTTGGTTCAGTAATAATAAATTGAACATTATCGATCTGTTGTTCTATTCCGATTTTTACAAGATGCTTATTTTTTGCTAAATAATAAAGGGAAATATTTATTAATTTACCATTACCATAATGTTCTATAACATCATTTATGCTGAAAAGGTTAATACCTCCGGAAAGATCAATGCCTGCTGAGTTTTTTCCCATATCCAGAATTTTTAACCTGCCTGCCAGTTCAATTGGTATGGAAACTGATGTCTGTTGAGCCGCAGTTAAATATGTTTCCAAAAAGTAAACATAAATTCCAGATTTTAATCCCAGAGAAAAATCTTTAGTTAGGGGATATAGAACAGTACCGATTACATTTAAATAAGGATGACTGTATTTCTTTTTTTTATAGTATTGAATTTCATTACTTCCTGTAATTTTTGTTGCAAGCATGTCTTCACCTATTGATTTATTAATACCTATACTCAAATCAAAAAGTAACTTTTTTTGGGCATTCACCAAAAACGGCTGTAATGAAATTAGCATAAATCCAAATAAATATTTTTTCATACT
>NZ_JACMOO010000246.1 GCF_014377975.1 Ferruginibacter sp. | reverse complement strand
TACCATCATAAGGTCTAACCGGTTTAAGGCATTTCATGCACGAAAATATATGATCACCATAGAAGCCTGCAAAGCAGTTGAAATAAAACAAAATAAACTACAAGGCGATGTGCTGGGAAGAAATGTCAGGCTGATATCAACACCTGCTAAAGAATTAACATTAAGTAAAAATCAGGGAATAACTGTTGAATAAAATTCTGCCTTCACCAGGCATTGACTGATTTTTATGAAAGGTCTTTTCTGATTCGTTTATGCCTCTAACTTCAACATACCTCTTTACGATCATTCAGTAAAATAGGTCACATAAAAAAGATTACTACGGTTACAGTATTTTCTGCCGCTGTGGGCAGCTTTTTAAATATAGCAACCCATCCCGAAGGCAGCCGTTGTGTTTTATTGATCAACGGCTTAATCGTTAACCGGTAAGATATTTGTAGCAAATACATACAATACATCCTGTTTTATTATCTTACACTATGGAAAATTTTATCAGGAGTTGTCAAATCAATTTGATTTATAAAAACGTACAAAATGGAACATAAAGCAAAATCAATACGGCCATTCATCGGAGCTAAAAACTTTGAACTATCCCGGAGTTTTTACCGGGACCTGGGTTTTGAAGAAAATATTTTGACTCATACTATGTCGTATTTTAAAACGGAGGGAATAGGATTTTATTTACAAGATGCTTACGTGCAGGATTGGATAGATAATTCAATGATTTTTTTAGAAGTTGAAGATGTTAGCCGATATTGGAACGAATTGCTGGCTTTGAACCTGACTGCTAAATATAAAAGTGTAAAATTAATACCCATCCGGGAAAATGATTGGGGCAGGGAATGTTTTATGCACGACCCATCCGGAATTTTATGGCACCTGGGGGAATTTTATAATTAATGCAACTATAAACCACAGCCCGATTTGGTTCTGGAAGTTACAACGTTCCGGCTTTGCTTTAATATTTGGTTAAACCCGTATTCTGGTAGTAAAGATCAAAAAAGTGGCAGGTCATCAATGGGTATCATCTGCCAATTGATGGGATATAGTATTGTTCCGCATAATTTTAATATTGCATTTTAATTCTCTGTGCTCTTCTTTGTGCCGCTCTTTTCTTAGCTCCTTAGATATACTACCATTAAATTTTATCGGGGTAGCCGCCTTAGTTGAAGAAGGGAAAACCTGCAACTATATATTTTCCGGAGAATGGTAAAATTTTTATGATAACCAATAAAAACCTTACTGGTGAAAAGATTACGGCTAATTTGATGCAAAAGTTTTTAGTTTTGAAAAGCAAATAGAACCGGGTACCTCACTTTTGCCATGCATGTGTTGAGCCTGCGTGTATCCGTTTAAAAATTAAATTATGAAAAAAATAATGCTCATTGTTTTACTGATTATTTCTGCGGTACCTATTGCATGGTGCCAGGCTAAAAATTATGAAGTGTATGCCGTTAAATTCTGCTCTTTGGCACATCCAACGACCATTGCAGCATGGGCCGACAAAGGTCCGGAAAAAGACAGTGTGAATATTGACTTTATGGTTTGGTTAATCAGGGAAAAAGGAGGTAAAAATATTTTGGTAGATGCCGGCTTTTTACATGACGTTGAGGAAGCGAAAGAGTTTGGCATTGCAAATTATACGCGGCCAGATTCGATGTTGATGAAAACAGGCTTAAACCCCGGCGAAATCACCGACATCATTTTAAGCCATCCTCACTGGGATCATATTGATGGAATTGATTTGTTTCCCAATGCTCATATCTGGATGCAGAAAGAAGACTTCAATTATTTTGTTGGTACAGCCTGGCAAAAGGATGGCAGCAATGGCGGCTTTAATAAAAGAGATGTGCTAAAGCTGATGGATGCAAACCTGGCTGGCAGACTAACCCTTGTTAACGGCGATGATAAAGAAATTATTCCCGGCATTACAGTCTACACCGGATCAAGACACACTTTTAACTCGCAATATGTACTGGTGAAAACGGGCACTAACAAAATTATTCTTGCCTCTGATAATATCTGGATTTATTATAGCCTGGATCATTTAACACCGGCTTCTGTTGGTGGTACTTTAGATCCGGCTGGTTATGTAAAGGCTATGCAAAGAATGAAGACCCTCGCATCGGATGTGAAGTTCATCATTCCGGGGCATGATGCAAAAATATTTTCCATATTTCCCACAGTATCACCAGGCATCGTTCAGATAAAATAGATTAATAGCTGATAAATGAATGGCCGGTGTAATGGGTATTTATGGAGTGTTAGCTGATAAATGAAGATTGAAAAAAGGACCAGGATAAAAAAATAACGGGATGAAGAGTTATTCGTTTTTTATAATTGTGTTACTATGCCTGGCAATACTCATTGTAGATATATTCGCCTTTTACTGGTTGCAATCCATCACAGCATTTATCCCTTCAATCTTAACAAGAAATGCGGTCAATATTGGTTTTTGGTTTTTTACTATCGGACTTATATCTTCTATATTGATATTAAAAGTAAGATTAGAATACTTAGCCCCGCAAACCAAACATTTGCTAATATCTTCCTTGTATGGCCTTACGGTTTCTTCTTTTATTCCCAAATTCATTTTCATCATCGTTATTTCGGTACTGCATTTTACCGATTATGTTTTTGCTGAAATAGTACCCTTGTTGTGGGTTGCCATGTTGGGACTATTTTCGTGGTTCTTTCCTTTTTTTGTAATTCAATATGCCATCTTTAGATCGTTGTACCGTTTTAAGGTACATCATCACAAAGTAAAGCTTGAACAACTTCCGGAAAGTTTTAATGGCCTGCGAATTGTCCATATTTCAGATACTCATTTAGGGAGTTTCAATGCCCGCTTTCATATTTTTGACAGGGCTGTAAAAATGATCAATCATTTAGAACCGGATTTTATTTTATTTACCGGCGATCTCGTTAACAACTTTGCATCTGAATTAAATGGCTGGGATACAACCTTCAAACAATTATCCGCAAAAAGGGGCAAATATGCCGTTTTAGGCAACCATGATTATGGCGATTATCATCAATGGAAATCCCCTGCTGCCCGGCAGCTAAATTTTGAAGCCATCAAAAAATTTCACAAAGATATTGGCTTCATGCTATTGTTGAATGAAGCCGTAATTATTGAGAACAACCAGGAGCGTATTGCTATTGCAGGTGTTGAAAATTGGGGAAATCCACCTTTTAAACAATATGGTAATTTGCAAATGGCATTGGCACAAGTGAACGATATTCCTTTTAAAATATTACTGTCACACGATCCTGCACACTGGCCCATGGAGGTAGTAAACCACACCAATATTGCATTGACCCTTTCAGGCCATACACATGGCATGCAGGCAGGAATAAATTTGGGGAACAGAAAATGGAGCCCCATAAAATATAAATACAAACATTGGGCAGGTTTATATCAGGAAGGTATTCAATACCTCTATGTAAGCCGTGGTTTGGGTTGGCTCGGTTTTCCAGGCAGGTTGGGCATGCGGCCTGAAATTACTTTGATAGAATTATTTAACAAATAATTGATCCGGCAGAATGCAAAAGATGCTATACATTTTTTTTATTTATAATTTACTTTTTTAGATGTAAACTTATGTGTTGCAAAAATTACTGTTTTGCGGCCAATGCATCCAGCTTGCTTTCAAATACAGCCAACTGCACAGGCTTCGTCAAGTTTTAAAAAGAGCGAAAGTATCGTCATTGCATACTGCGCGGACAAACAAAAATTGAACTACAGTTTTTCTCTTTTCGCTCTGTTTCAAAACAGGTAGCTAAAAGATTGAATTTTTCCGGTTAAGGCAATTGTAAATTGCAAATTTTTCTTCAATTAAAATAAAAAACAGCGTCGTTGCTATTTATCCGATAACAGTAAAGCATGCTGACTGGCAGTATGTAAGTTTCGCCATACGCGGTTTATTTCTGTAGCGGGATTGGCTGCTGCAAGGCCGCAGTAAGGATATATTTCATCCACTAATTTTCTTGCTGTGGCAGCTAATTCCCGGCTGGCAAGTGTTACCGCTTTTAAAGCGCAGGCTGCAAAAGGCTGCTGCTGTACATGAGCTTGCCATGATTGCTGTACCGCGTTGTAAAAATAATTTCTTGCCATTTGAAGCTTATTTTTTGCAGCTGTTAGCTGCAGTTGCGTTAGGGAACCAGGTTTGGTTTCTTCGCTGAATGTATCGCACAAATCAAGAAAGCGGATGGCCATGCCGGAACTATTTACTGCAAGGGTGGCTTCTGCCAATTGTTGAAAAGGATATCTGTAAACAGGGGCATCCAATATGGCCGCATTACTGTCAATTGTAAAACTCCTGTTCTTTGGTACACGCAATTGCTTTACTTCAAAACTGTTGCTGGCGGTGGCAATCATTCCAATGCTTTTCCAGGTGGGATGAAGTATTACTTCATTTCTTAAAAAAACAAAACTTTTAACCAACGCCGTTCCATCAGCATTCAATAATGCTACCCCATCTTTTTCAATGATACAATTGGCCGTAAAGGCAGTAGCAATAAAAGCACCGCTGGCATAGTTCCAGTAGCCGGATACTTCATAGGCATCGCCCAGGTCTTTAGCCACACCGGTAGCCTTTCCACTTCCTGCCAGACATGTATTGACAGTATTAAAAATTTCATCTGATAGCGAAGGCTGCAAAAAACCAATGAACCAATTTGCACCGCTACAAAGTGTAACCGTCCATGCTGTACTACCATCTGCCCAAGCCAGGCTTTCTTCTGTTTGTATTCCCTGAGGCAGCGACATTTGCAGACCGCCGTATGCTGCCGGCACAAAAAGATTAAACCATTTTTCCTTGTAAATTATTGCTACTTGCTGGGGATGAAGCTGCTGTAATTGTTCCGCCCCGGCGGCAAAATCCCTGATACGTTCTGTAATTAAGGTATCAATAAAAAAAGAAGGATGGGGTATATTTTGTACGTTCATAATTTTTAAAATCAAGGTGTAACTTTTACTGAGTGTTGATTTTCATTTTTGATAATCTTTCTCCATTTAATATATCCCTGAACAGCTACTACAAAAAGAAAGATAGTAAGACCGCTGTACAACATTAAATGTTTGTACAGCAACAATGGAATTGCAATAAGGTTAGAAATGTTTAGCAATATCCAGTTTTCTATTTTACGCTTTGCCAGTAACCACATCCCTGCCCAGGCCGCAGCACTTACCAATGCATCCCAAACCGGAACGGCAGAAGGCGTAAAATTTTTTAGACCAACATACAATATCATAAAACCAACCACTGTAATTAAAACAACAGTTGTCCACTCGCTTCTGGTACAATACGTAATTTTTACAGGCGGTGAATCTTTCTTTTTAATCCAATACCACCAGCCATAAATACTCATTGCGAGGTAATACACATTCAGTAATCCTTCTGCGTACAAACCGGCTGCTACCAATACATACATAGAAATTACCGTGCTTACAATACCCGTGGGATATAGCCATATTTTATTGGCTTTGGCATACAACACTTCTGCCACACCAAATGCCACGGCCAGCCATTCCATCCAGGTAGATTGCTTTATTTGCAGCAACAGCAAATCACACCAGACTTGTACTTCCATCATCATAATAATAGTTAAAAAAATACTTACTCAAGTGGTGCAAAAAAACGAAATAACCATACAGTATTATTCTCTTTCCTACGCCGGCATTATCCGGATCAGGTGTATGAATGAAACTTAATTGTTGAAATCAGTTTCTTTCAATGGGTATAATCTCAGCCTTTATTTCAGCAATTGTTATTGAACCATTCAATAACAATTGTAAGGCACCCCTTGAGTGTGTTGGCGCAAAGATATGTTTAAAAGAGAAAAGTTGATGGCCTGTTTATGGAATTCCGTTTTAAAAAAATTGTAACCTTACTGATTATTTTTTACAGCCCCCAAAAATTACCATTCCCCTGGGTACAGCTCTTTGTTGAACTAACTGCTGCGGCGGGTAAACTTTAAATGACAACGCTTGAATGCATTAAAATATAGTGATGTAGTGTACCCTATTTGCTGGCTTGGCAGTACCGTTTATTTACTCAAACTCAGATATCTATCTGTTGCAAAGGAAACTTAATACTGAAAACGGTACCCTCATCTAATTCAGAAAGTACGCTTATTTCGAATGCATGATAAGATGCAATACTTTTAACAATAGACAGACCGAGGCCATGTCCTTCACCACCTGAGTGACCTGATTTTTTAAACCGGTTAAATATGGTTGCCAGGTCTTCTTGCCGTATTCCGATTCCGGTATCTTCTATCAATAAAGTGTAGTGGTCTGCCGGCACATATTGATCCATCACATGAATAGTACCACCTGCTTTGCTGTACCGTATGGCATTGTTGATAAGATTATAAAGCAGTTGAAAAATCAAATCATGATTTACCTGTTTGATATTTCGGCTGATTGAAACACTATTGGTAAAAATAATCTCATTTATTTCAAGCCGGTGCGAGAGTTCTTCCATTACTTCTGTTACAACTGTATGGATATTTACAGTATCATTTTTTGCAAACTGGTCGTTTTCAATACGGGATATATACAGCAGTGAATGCACAATTTTTTTAAGGCGGTTGAGAGTTTTCATCATAGCAGCTATTTTTTCCTGCTGCTCTTCACTGATGTTTTCATCTACCATCATATTTTCAATATTTGTTTGCAGTATACTGATTGGCGTCATCAGTTCGTGTGATGCATTGGAAGTAAATTCTCTTTCTTTATCAAAGGCTTCATGAATTTTTTCCATCAGGCTGATGAGGGAACTATCCAGGTATTTAAAATCGGAAGTAGATGTTTTTACCGGCGACAGAGATTCCTTAAATGGAAATTTTCTATCCAGCAGTTTGGTTCGCACTATCCTTGCAAGCGGTGTTAACAACACATTTGTAAATATAAGATCCGCTATAACACTGATTGCAATTAGCCCAATCAGGATGTACAAAGTAAATCGTTGCAACAGGTATTTGTACTCGCCAATTGTAGCAGTGGTTTTGCCAATTTCCAACAGGTAACGCTGATTGCCGTAGGTTAATTGATGCGTAAGTAAACGATAATTCAATGTATCATTGTCTACTATGCGTTGCGAAGTCTCAATGGTATCTCTAACTATATTACTGCCTGCGGGAACCAGGGATATATATTCTTCCTTCAACATGGTATAACTTCCGTAAGCACTGTCGCCCTGCAGGTAATAATCTATTCCATTCTTTTTTATTACGTTGAGTACCTTTTTTTTCTGTTCACCTAAATAATAATTGGTGTATTGAAAGCTTACCCGGTTTACCAGCGATGGCATCATTACCACAAAAAGTATTACAATAAGTAACTTTGAAAGTGTGATAAAAAGAGTGAGCTTGGTAAGCAGTTTCATTGGATACTTATATTTTTATTTTATAACCAATACCACGCAGCGTTTGCAACCAATCAACAGACGCATGAGCAGACATTTTTTTACGGATATTTTTTATATGCACATCGATGTAATTGGAATCATAATCATCATCAGAAAAATTTCCCCAAATATGTTCGCTTAACTGAAAACGGGTGAGCGGCCTGTTTTTATGCAGCAGCATATAGCTAAGCAAATCAAACTCTTTACGGGATAATTCAACTTCTTTTTTTTGACACCAGACAGAGCGTTTATTGAGGTCGAGATAAAATTCACCGAGCTCAATCTGTGGATCATTGTTACCAGATTTTCGTCGGGTAATAGCCTGCATCCTTGATTGCAGTTCCAATAACGAAAAGGGCTTTGCAAGATAGTCATCTGCACCAAGATCAAGGCCTTTGATCCTGTCTTCCAGATCGCCCCGTGCAGTTAAAATAATGTAAGATGCATTGGGACACATTTTCTTTGTATCATTCAGAACTTCTAGTCCGTCTTTATCCGGCAGCCCCAGGTCGAGCAATATAAAATCATATTGGTTTTCTTCCATCAGGTTATTACCTTCTTTTGCTGAGTAAGCAATATCACACAGGTAAAACGATTTTTCTAAAAACACATACATCTCTTTTGCCATGGCCTTTTCATCTTCAATAATCAGTACTTTCATAGGTATTAAAACTGGTAATAAAAACTTAACGTTACAAATGAATTTGTCTTTCCCGGATCTGTTTGTGCATGATTGCTCAATACCGATAACTGGTAAGCAGCCTCCAGCACATAATGCGATCTGTTGTATGCAAGCGGTAATTTAAAATTATAAGACAACAGATTGAATGCAGTAGTCGTAGCTGTTTTGGTGGTACCCTGAGAAGGGGTACCGGTAACAGGGCTTAATATAATACCCAGTACGCTATCCCTTAATTTTTGTTCAGTAAGATATGTTTGATAAAAATGTTACGTTCCCGCTACTATATCTGCAGATGGATTGATGGTAACAATATCTTTTTTGCCGATGCTAAACAGGCTGATTGATTTTGATATTCCACCAGTAAAAAATTCATCATTGGTTTTTCCGAAAGCGTAGTCGCCTGAGAGGTTTACATTCAGCCAGTTTTCGTAAATGAAAGCTGCACTAGCATTATCCGCATTGGCCGCCTGCAATAACGGTGAGTAAGCCGGGTAAAAACTATGACTGTAACTAAGGTCGGCAGATAAGTTTTTCGCAAGTTTAAAATTTACTCCAGCACCTAGGCTGGATGCTGAAACAGATGAAGTTTGTTCATTCAATAATTTATAAGCAAGACCTGTAAAATAAAAGCCAGACTTAAAACGTACGGTTGCAGCCAGTGCAGCATAAGGCGTACTTTCCGCAGATTTTTGCCCATAATAACTGGCATTATTAGCATACACTGCAGCTACAGTTAAAGTAGATCTGGAAGCTGTGCTGTCTGCCGGTGCAGCTTTCGTTGTGTCTGTTTGCGCAAAACAAAAAGCAGCATAAAATATAATAGTGGCAAATAATATTAAAGGTTTCATGAGGTTAGTTTGTTAGTGAATGATCTTAATAATTGGTTTCACAATTTTTAGTTTTATAATGTTAACCGGTATTACTTTTATTTTAACCGGTATTGGTACGGGTTGTCTTCTTGATTTTGGTACTTCTCTTATGATATCCTCAGCCGGCTTATCTCCTTGGTTATCTGGACCTGGTGCTTTTGGTGCAACGGTATCAGTTTTAATTTTTGAAATAGCAATAAGGTTAACAACAGGCTTACCATCGCCGGCCATGGTAAAATAAGGAAGGATCATAAAAATGAGTCCTGACAAACATCTTAAAATCTTTAAAACTTTCATTGCGTATTTTTAAAACAGGTTTTGCATCGTAATAAAAAATGACCGATGCAAAACCTGATACAGATTACCTATTTTATTTTAATACCTGTGTTTGTTTTTATATGCGTGTTCATTTTAACAACAGCAGCTGGTTTAATTGAATGAGCAATGGCTGAACTTGATTTTATGGTGGTTACAGCGGTAGTATTTACTTTTTCGCCTGTTTTAATGGCTATGGTATGTACGCTGGCTTTTACCTGATTACCGGCTGCAACCGTAGCAGCCGCATTTGTATTTACCACAGTTTTAGCATTTCCTTTTACCTGATTACTGTTCTTTTTAATGTTTACTGTTGAAATGGTTGCCTCGCCAGTTAAAGACGCATTTTGTTCTGTTTTATTGTTCCTTTCTGATGCGCCAACATTTGCAGCTGAATGCGTGTTTGCAGATACGCTGGCATCCTGTGTGGCCACTGCTTTAACGGGCTGTTTTTCTTCGGCAGCTTTGGCGCTCATCGTTTGCTTTTCGGCAGCAATTTCAGTCTTTCCTTTTTCAACACTTGTGGTAGCCCTGCTTGCTGAACTGTTAACTGCATTGGTCTGCATGTTAGTTGATGAAGAAACGTTGCCTGAATTTTTCACTTCACTGTTACCCTTTTGGCTTTGCAAACTGGTAGCATTGTTAACCGCATGCTGGCTTGTTACAGTGGTTTGCGCAAATGATGCGGTTGATAATAAAATGGCGGCTGATAATAATAATGTCGTTTTCATAATTCTGTTTTTTTTAGTTTAATAATTGATTACAGAACAAATGTATAATGCCAACATGAAGCGAAAATGAAAAATCAACTCTTTTAAAAAAATGTTTTTTGTCACCAAAAAAAAGCATTGCTTTTTGTCTTGAGGTTGGTTACAAACACCAAGGGGGTATGGCGCTGCAACCTGGCAGGCAGTGCAGGTTTATCGTTGTATACTATTTATACGCATCAGGAGCTTGCTGTATTTTTTAATGCTGCTTTGTATTAAATGTTCAGCACAGGATACCCGCCAGCTTTGCCCGCTTCTCACTCAGCGTCTAACGCTACGGCACTGCGCCCAGTCAGGCAGTACAAGCCTTTGATATTTATTTTATTTCTCACTACTATCCGGTAGTTTTTTAAAATAATGATTGTTGATTACTAATAATTATAGTATCGTCTTTTTCAAACAATTTTTTTATGGCTGTTTTTTCAAATAAACTGATGCTTAGTATTTGTAATATTTGATTCATACTTGGTTTGAGATTTAATTCCTTTTTGAGAATAGCGATTATTAAGTAGTCACATACTGCAATCCATATTTGTACCTTAACTGCATTTTCATTATTGCCATAAAACTTTTTAATCCGTAAATTCTGCTTAATCCATTTAAAAAATAATTCAACATTCCACCTTTCTTTATACAATCTGGCTATCATAAAAGATTTGACAATAAGATTATTGGTCAGGAATAGTAATTTCTTTCCGGTCTCCTTATCAACATACTCAATTCTTCTAATTATTTTAGGATATCCTTTAGCTGTATAGTATCCTGTTAATTCCACCAGTTCATCTTTTATAATTCCGCTTTTGATACCTCCCTTTTTTATTTTAATGACAACGTAGGCCATATTTATTCTAGCTCTTGTTACAAAAAAAGCTTTTTCCATTTCAATTCTACACAACCTTTTGTATGATACATACCCTTTGTCTAAGAGATAGTATGCGCCTGGCTTGTAATTGAGTTGATCCAGGATCTTAACATCATGCACACTGCCATCTGTTATGCTTATAAACTCAGGTATAGAACCATTTATATTTAAAAGCACATGCATTTTAACTGCACTCTTTGCCGTTCGGAATTTTGCCCATTGAAAAAGCTGCAGGCATAAATCAATTATTGTACTGTCAAATGCATAAATTATTGTTTTTAATTCTTCGCATAACTTATTGTCATCTTTATAAAGAGGCAACGCTTTTTTGATTAAAACCTGTGCATAGTCAGCATATATCCTTCAGTCTCTATCTTTGTTGGCATCTGACAAAGTACTCTTTCTAACACGACTTTTAATTCCACAATGATATAATTTAGACCCTATACTTTCCAGGCAATATTCAATGTCTCTCAGACTTTCCCGATAACAGAATTGAGCAAAGCTCATTACTAGAAATTGCTCCCAGCAGGTAAAATTTTTTATACCTAAGTTACCTTGGTAGCGGCTGACACATAAATCAAATTCATACCAATAAACCGTTTCAAATAAATGTGCGAACTGTCGAGAAAATGATGTGCTCCGGGGTCTGGCAATCAAATTTTATTCACGGGATTATTTAAATTATGAAATTAAAAATCAAGCTCTTTTATAGCCGGGTCATTCAATAAAATAGTAATGAGCTTATCGTGACTGGCTTTACTGCCTGTTAGTTTCCAGTGGCCGGTTATATTTTGTGCTTCCACTGTTTGAGTACCCCGGCTCACTTCCAGGTGAACATCGTTAAAAATTTTTTCATAGTACTCCAGGGTGTTATGGGTAAATACGCAAACTATACGGTAACCCCTTGTACCGCTTCGGGTATCAATATAATGTTCGGCAAATACCAGCAACGACAGTACACACAATACGGCTGCCGCACCTGCAAATGCTAAAAAAATATATCCTGACCCTACACTCATACCCAGTGCTGCACATACCCAGATGGTGGTGGCGGTTGTAAGTCCACTTACGCGGTTATCATCTTTAAAAATAGCGCCTGCCCCCAAAAAACCAATGCCGGTAATTATATTGGCCGCCAGTCTGTCGGGATTATTGATGCCGATTTTAACAGACAGCATCGTAAAAATGCAGGAACCTACCGATACCAGCATCAGGGTTCGCAACCCCGCCGGCTTGCTGCGGTATTCTCTTTCCACACCTATAATAAGGCCTATGACCATGGCCACTATTATTTTAAAAACGTCTCCGTAATACAACTGCATTGCCTGGGTTTAAAGTTTAAATGTACTTATTATTAAGCATCACAATGATAGTATTGTTTATCAGTGAAGATCTTTTCAACAGCATTGTGTACTTCCATGATGATATTGTGATATTTAACCAGG
>NZ_JACMOO010000245.1 GCF_014377975.1 Ferruginibacter sp. | reverse complement strand
GGTATGGTCAGAACCTCTCCAGTCACCTTTAAGACAATTGCCCCCAGACGTGTTGCCAATTGTCTTTACAATAGAATACGTGAATTCCGGCTGTAATCCGCCACTTGCCGCAGTATACGTATAGTCGGAGCAAGGAATTGCGCTACCGATAGTAGCTGTACAACCTGTTAATGCTTTTCCAACATTACCTACTGGATTATAGGTAGCGGATCCTGACATTGTACAACTGCCAGCACTGCTATTGATAGTGATTGCGGGTGCGCTGAATGTTCCTTTTGCGCCTAAAAGATTAGGGCCTTTTACACCCGTACATTGAGCACTGGTGATTTGATAACTGTATAAACTTGCTACAGTTAAAATAATTGTGTAAAACTTTTTCATCTCTTTTGTGGTTTAGAATTAATTAAAATTGTAAGCGGAGATACAAAAGATAAATGGATTAGGGGCACAATCATTTAGTGAGTAATCTTTATAGATTAAACTAAATAGCCAATAGAATTGTGCTAATAAATCAAAAAAGGATGTGTGGTAATTTTTTCTTGTGGTGATTGTGTAGGATGGGAAATCAGGTAGGGGTACTTATCGTAATAAGATGTAAAGATATCTATTTAATCGAAAGAAAAAAAATTATTTTATAAAATAGAAAATAGCACCTCCCCTCCTTCTTTAGAGCGTATGCAAAAAATACAAAAAGTAAAGCAGGACTTAAACGAAAAAAGAGCTGCCATTGCAACTCTTTTTCAGTTATCTATTTGCTACGCTTATTTATATTGAACGGCTAATCCTTTTGCAAGATCACCCATTTTGTTTAAACCATCCTGCGGCAAATTACCTTTTTTAAATTCGGCTAATACTTCAGGCAATGTATTTTCCATTTCCATTAAAAAATGCTCTTCAAATGCTTTTACATTTTTAACAGCTACTTCCTTTAATAAACCTTGGGTGCCTAAATAAATCATGGCAACCTGCTTCTCCACTGTCATTGGAGCATATTGCAATTGCTTTAATATCTCCACGTTCCGTGCGCCTTTATCAATTACATTTTTTGTAGCGGCATCAAGATCACCTCCGAATTTAGAGAAAGCTTCCAGTTCGCGGTACAATGCCTGATCAAGTTTTAAGGTACCTGCTACTTTTTTCATTGACTTAATCTGTGCGTTGCCGCCTACACGGCTAACAGAAATACCCACATTGATAGCTGGACGAATACCTGCATTAAACAAGTTTCCTTCCAAAAATATCTGGCCATCAGTAATAGAAATAACATTGGTAGGAATATAAGCAGATACATCGCCTGCCTGTGTTTCAATAACAGGTAATGCTGTTAAGGATCCTCCACCTTTTACCAGGTGTTTAATTGATTCAGGCAAATCATTCATTTGCCTGGCAATATCATCTTTCGCAATTACTTTGGCAGCTCTTTCTAATAAACGGCTATGCAAATAAAATACATCACCAGGATAAGCTTCGCGGCCTGGCGGGCGACGCAACAATAAGGAAACCTCTCTATAAGCGACTGCTTGTTTTGACAAATCATCATAAATAATCAAGGCTGGCCTTCCGGTATCCCTGAAAAATTCTCCGATGGCCGCACCCGCAAACGGAGCATAGAATTGTAATGGAGCCGGATCAGATGCAGAAGCAGCAACAATAGTGGTATATGCCATCGCACCATTTTCTTCCAATGTTTTCATTATACCGGCAATGGTAGAAGCCTTTTGCCCAATTGCCACATATATACAATATACCGGCTTGCCGGCTGCATAAAATTCTTTCTGATTAATGATCGTATCAACGCAAATAGCGGTTTTACCAGTTTGACGGTCGCCAATTACCAGTTCTCTTTGTCCACGGCCAATAGGTATCATTGCGTCAATTGCTTTTATGCCCGTTTGCAATGGCTCCTTTACCGGCTCTCTAAAAATTACACCCGGCGCTTTACGCTCCAGTGGCATTTCGTATAATTCACCCTGTAACGGACCTTTACCGTCAATAGGCTCGCCCAATGTATTTATTACCCGACCGCTCATTCCTTCACCCACGCGGATGGAAGCAATTTTATTAGTACGCTTTACTTTATCGCCTTCTTTAATTTCGCTGCTGTCGCCCATTAATACCACCCCTACATTATCTTCCTCAAGGTTTAATGCAATGGCTTTTACGCCATTTTCAAACTCCACCAGTTCACCACTGCGCACATTGTTTAGTCCGTATACCCTGGCAATACCATCTCCCACCTGCAATACGGTTCCTACTTCTTCCAAACTTGCACCAGCATTAAAATTGCTTAACTGCTGACGAAGTATTGCTGAAATCTCATCCGGTTTAATTTGTACCATAAACTATTTAATTTTAAAAAGTTGTTTTTATCTAAGTTTATGGATGTATTGGTTATCCATAAATTGTTTTTTAATATCTTTTAAATCTTTTAAAATACTTGCATCAATCAATGCTCCTTCCATTTCCAACACGTAACCACCAATCAGTTCTTCCTTTATGGCTGTTTCAACCTCAATATTTTGAAAAGAAGTGGATGCTTTTACGTTGCCAACGATGGCATTTTTAAGATCATCGCTGATGGGACCTGCTGTTATGATCTTTAGCCGGTGAATGTTTCTTAATGTATTAAACTGTTCAATATACGCGTTCGCAATTTCAGGAAGATTCGTTTCTCTGCCTTTACGAACCAATAAACGTATGAATGAGCTTGTTGTAATATTAACCCTGCCTGTTGTAATTGATTCAATAATTTTTTCTTTGGTACCAGGCTTGATGATGGGGCTACGCAATACTAATACAAAGTCTGGATTACTTTTACAAATGCTTTGCACGAATTTCATATCTGTACAAACAATATCTACCTGGTTCAACTCTTTGGCCAAATCAATTAAACTTTTTGCGTACCTGCCTGCTAAACGTGGGTTATTCATTGCTTTTTACTGATGTAGTTAATTAACTGAAATGTAAAGACTTTTATAGTACCCCTAAATTATCTTATCGCTAATGGGTTTTATAACTAATTAAATTTTGCCTCCTGGGCCAATTGCTTAATGTAAGTTTCCTGTTCTGTTTTACCAACAAGTTCCCTACGCAGAATTTTTTCGCTTATTTCAATTACCAGTTTACCTACCTGGTTTTTCATTTCAGTAATAGCAGCCATCTTCTGTTCATTGATAGTTATTTGCGCATCTGCTACTATTTTGGCAGCTATTTCTTTTGCCTGGTCTTTAGCTTCGTTGATTATTTTATCCTTTGTATCCTTGGCTTCTTTTAACATCAATGCTCTTTCTTCACGGGCCTTCACCATAAAGGCTTCATTCTCATTTTTCAATTGCGCCATTTCAAGTTTTACTTTTTCTGCAGTTGCAATTGAGCCGGCAATATTTGCTTCTCTATCGTT
Organism: Ferruginibacter sp.; assembly: GCF_014377975.1. Classification (GTDB taxonomy): domain Bacteria; phylum Bacteroidota; class Bacteroidia; order Chitinophagales; family Chitinophagaceae; genus Ferruginibacter. The sequence goes on along the minus strand of NZ_JACMOO010000245.1, from coordinate 12,143 downwards.
CAGTCCTTTAATAATAGCAGGCCATGCAAATTTTTTAAGGATGAAGAAAACAATTAAAAAAGCCAATAGCGTCCAAATAAATAATCCCAGATCCGGTGTTAATAATTGCATTTTTTTTACCCTCCATTCTCCCCAAGGGAGTATTTATTTATAAATTATTATCAATTCAATTTTTATTACTAATAGTACAATTTTAAAATTACTGCATCCTCCGTCCTGTACTTTGGATGCAGTAATGAGTTGTAAAGTTTTTAAACAACCAGAGATTTAAATGCTTTTGAACATGATAAACTTTACCGGCTATTAAAACTTTATAAACTCTTACAGTACCATTGCAAGGAAACCAATGATGATTGCAAACAATGCAGCACCCTCTACAAGAGCAGCGGCAAGAATCATGTTTGCACGTATGTCATTAGAGGCTTCGGGCTGACGGGCAATTGCTTCTACAGCACCTTTACCAATCTGGCCAATGCCGATACCTGCGCCCATTGCTGCCAATCCGGCACCAACAGCACCACCTGCATTAGCAAGTGCGCCTGCAGCTAAAAAAACGGTCATTAAACTCATACTTCTGTTTTATAATGATTAAAAAAATAAATAATTAAACAATCACTGCATCGTCTGGCAGATGTTCATCTTTAGGATGCTCTCCTTCAAATGCCTGCCCGACAAAAACCGCAGTTAGTACAGTAAAAATAAAAGCCTGTAAAAACGCTACCAATAATTCGATAAAATATATAAAAATTGTAAAAGCAATTGAAACAAGCGAAGCACCCCAGCCAATAGCGGGGTTTATTTGTGCAAAAATAAAAATAAGGGAGATAAGGCAGATGATGATAATATGCCCTGCTACCATATTGGCAAATAACCGGATGATTAAAGCAAAAGGTTTAATGAAAACACTTAAAAATTCTACTAAAATTAAAATAGGTTTTACAAATCCTGGCACCCCGGGTGGATTAAAAATATGCCCCCAGTAATGAGTGTTTGAACTGAACATGATTACCACAAAGGAAATAAGACCAAGCACTATTGTAAACGCAATATTGCCGGGCACGTTGGCCGTACCCGGTATCAATGCAATCAGATTATTAATAAGTATAAAAAAGAAAACCGTTAGTAGGTAGGGCAAATATTGATTGGCTTTGTGACCCAGGTTAGGCCTTGCTACTTCGTCCCTTATAAATGAAACCAGCACTTCTACTAAATTTTGCTTGCCTTTTGGTGCAGAGGTTACTCCCTGCCCGGTAGCATAACTTTTTGCAACGCTGATCATCAGCCAAACCAACAAAATTAAAGCCAGTATCATTTGTACCACATTGCGGGTTAAAGAGAAGTCATACACTTTTACTCCATCCTCGGTTGATACTACCTTGTCATCTTCATTCAATTTATATCCATTTACTTCCTTATGCCTGTGCTCAAATGCAGAAGACATAAAAAAGGAAAGACCTTTTTGAGGTGAATATAAAATAACGGGTAAAGGAATTGAAACCGTGTGTTTCTGACCATCTCTTCCTTCAAATTCTAAAAAATGAAATTCGTGTGCATCCATTATATGGCCAAATATTACTTCTTTGGCGTTAAAGCCGTCTTTTTTTTCTTTTGCACTTTCTTCTGCAGATTTTATCTCACTTCCCTGCGCAATTACATTGTAAGATGAAGACAATAATATTGTGCTAAAAACCAATACCAGTATAGTTTTGATGCTCTTAAATGCCATGACGTACCTCAAATTTGGCGCAAAGATAGGGGTTTAACCTATAAATTTAGAGGGAGAAAAGAGAATTTATAAACCATTTTAAGGTCATGGTTTTAATCCAGTCCCATTTCTTTGCGCAGCAGCTTTATTTTTTCGGGTTCAACAACATCCATTGTATCTTTACCGAAATTGACTGCTTTTTTGTTAGCAACAATTTGGTTACTATGAAGGAATGGGATTTTAATATTTTCAATATTGGCAATAGTTGCTATTTGTAAACATTCATCAAAAGTATTATCTTCAAAACCTGTCATATCAACCAAAATATCAAATTTTAAACCATTGTTTAGCCTACAATCCGACCACCCTGCCACAAATTGCATTCGTTCCATCATGAAATAATCTCCCATACCTGCGTCTTAAAATTAGGTTCTTCCATTAGCCCTGTTCATTTGTGAATTATCAATCCAAATATCCATATCGCCGATATATCGCTGATACCAGTTTCTAGTTACAAACCCGCCTTCTATAATGTCCAGAACATTATTATCCTGCAGAGATTTCCAAAATTTTATTATTTCTTCATCGAAAATATCCTTGAGAAAAATTACTTATTGAGGTTGTAAGATTTGTGAATAATTTTTGCCTTATTAAGCGTACGCTGGATTTTATATAACCATGTTGTCATTAAAAACCTTTCGGTATAGTAACGATTTAAAGCATCTTTTAACAGATCGCTCTCTGCCTTTTCATAATCAGCAGCTGGTACATTTGAAATAGTATCCTTCAACGATATCTTATTTTTTCTGCGAGATCCATCCTGTAATTTACTAAGATAGTTGGGTAAAATCAAACAGATAACCCTGTAGTTTCTTGTCTTTCAAACTGCATTTTATGTAACTTATAATAAAATCCACGTTTTTCTATCAGTTCTTTGTGAGATCCTATTTCCATAATTACACCCTTTTCCAGCACCATAATTTTATTTGCTTTGCGGATAGTTGACAGACGGTGTGCGATTACTATAGAAGTTCGCCCGGCAATTAATTTATCAATGGCATGTTGAATTAACTGTTCACTTTCGGTATCCACCGAAGATGTCGCTTCATCTAAAATCAATATTGCGGGATTGTATAATAAGGCCCTTACAAAAGACAATAACTGCCGTTGGCCTAAAGACAGCGTGGCGCCACGTTCCATTACATTGTAATCATATCCGCCCGGAAGCTGCATAATAAAATCGTGTATCCCGATCATTTTAGCTGCTTCAATTACCTGTTCCTTTTTTATTTCAGCATTGCGAAGGGTAACATTATCGTACACCGAACTGCTAAATAAAAATACATCCTGTAAAACAACGGCAATTCTGCTACGCAGGTAAAACAAATCGTACGATTCAATATTTACTTCATCAATTTTTATAGCTCCCTTCTGAATATGGTATAAACGGTTTACCAAACTAATGATGGATGTTTTGCCACTGCCGGTATTACCAACAATGGCGAGGGTTTCACCTGCCTTAATGTGAAATGAAATATTTTTAAGAATATAATTTTCATCATTGTAGGCAAACCAAACTTTATCAAATTCTATACTTCCGTTTATCTTTTTGTGTTCTAAATTTTTTACAGATGAAGTATCTGTTACATCAGCATTATCCAGAATTTTAAAAACCCTTTCACTTGCAATCATACCCATTTGCAACACGTTAAATTTATCTGCAATAACCCTTAGCGGCCGAAACAATAAGTTTAAACATAAGATAAAAGATGTGATCACTCCGACAATTTCGGGCTTGTCTGCATCAGCTAAATACAATGATTGTTTGGCTGCCCACCATACCAGCAACCCAACAGATAAAGCAGATACCAGTTCTACCACCGGAAAAAAAACAGAGTACGCAAAAATTGATTTAACATTGGCGTTGCGGTGTTCTTTGTTGATAGTATCAAATTTTTTAAACTCTCTGTCTTCTGCTGCAAAGGCTTGAACAATTCCCATTCCGGTAATATGTTCCTGTACAAAAGCGTTCAGTTGCGCTACTGCATTGCGAACACGGATGAAGGAGTTGTTTACACTTTCTTTAAAATAATAAGTAGCTATAATCAATGCAGGAAAAGGGGCCAGGCATACAAGGGTTAATTTCCAACTTATAAAAAACATATAGGTCAGCACGGCAATAATAGATAACAGATCAGCAATAATCGGTATCAGTCCGTCGCTAAAGATGTCGTTGATAGATTCAATATCATTAATAGTTCTTGTTGTAAGTGTGCCAATGGGCGTTTTATCAAATTGAGAAAGATTAAGGCTGATCACTTTTTTGTAAGTTTTTACCCGCATATCTTTTACCACACTTTGCCCCAGCGATGCAGTAAAGAAAGTAAAAATAAACCGGCACACTGTTTCAATTAACAATAGTGCCAATTGAATAACAGTGATACCAATAATTAAAGGACCAGCGCCTTTTAAAAACCAAAAATGGGTGCCTGCCTGCAAACCCCTGTTAATGGTAAGTTGTATAAGCCAGGGCCTTATTGGAGAAATAACTGCTAAAAAAATGGCTAAAAAAAGTGACCAGTAAAATTTACTTTTGTAGGGAGATGCAAATTGAAATACCCTTCGAAGTAATGAAAGATTAAAAATGGTTTTTACCTTGCCCGGTTCGCTCATTTTGTAAAGTTAATAATTTATGTACTTACCTTTTGTTGACATTGTGAGCCATAGCATTTATAAAAAATTTGGTTTTCTTACTCTATTGCAGTTCCGTTTTTTTATTATAGGCTTTAATAAAAATGGCGCCCAGGTTTCTGTATGGCGGCACGTAATCATCCCAGCTTTCCCGGATTTCCTTATTGGTATCTGCATAAAAAACTTTGGTTAATGCTGCCCACATATCTTTCCATACAATTGTATTGCCACTCATCAGGGCCTGGTTAAGATAATTAATAATGGGCCGGTTAATATCGCCCTTGCCAATTTCTTTTGTTGAAATAATATGTGCTTCAGGGCAGATTGTCAATATTTTACTCAGGTTTTTATACCCGCCGCAGGAACCGAGTACAATTATTTTTGCACTACCTGCCATTCTATTGATGGTACCTGGTAACCAATAACTATGCCCCCGGTGTATTACAACTGATGGAACAATATCTTTTTTATTTAAGTACCTGGTTAAATGAGCCTGTGCTGTATCATCCAGATTGTTATCACTGTTTAAAGGAAGATTGGCATATATCCATACTTTTTTTCCTTTTAAAGATTTTATTTCCACCCACTCTTTTTGCTGGGTTATCTTCCAGTCTTTGGCAGCAAAAGAATTCATAAACCCTGCAAAATTTGTTTTGCCATCTTCATCCCCATAAAAAAACACCTGTTGTATAATTCGTCCGCTATCATCAGCAAGATACTTATTATCGATTGAGTAAATAGATGGAATACCTATTTCACTGGTAAGATCCACATTGTTACTGTCAGAAGATAAAAAGATTGTTTTTAGCAAATTGTAAATTATTTTACCTCTGGTATTATTTTCAATACTGCTGCGTTGCTCATTATAACTCACATTTTTTAAAATGGTTTTTAAAAGCGCAGTGTCTCTTATACTGCTGTAACTATCTGCTACATCAACGGCATCTTCCAGGTTATTGGATTTATCAAGGTTGGCAACAAAGGCTTTCATCAACACCGTAGCTTTATCCTGGGGCATTGTTTTTAAAAAAACATCCAACTGGTTAAAGTTTGCCGCCATCTTTATAAACTTTCTAAAAAAATCCATATTAACACTCATCATTAATTCATCGCCTCTTGGCGTGGTTCCCATTTTCTGCAGCAGCCTTGTAAAACTATGCTTGTAACTGGAGGTGTAAATATCATTCTCGCCCATTACCATAACATAATAAATATCCTGAGCAGATAATGGTTCAATTGCCTTCATCCGGATGGCAAGGTTATTTTGTTCGTGCAATTCGTTAATGGGCGTTATAAAATTTTCAATTGCTTTCTTCTGCAACATTTCCCGTAAACCATTTACACCAAACATGGCCACGGGTGTATCTTTTGCAATTAGCCTTTGCTGGTAATTTATTTCTGTTTTTACCAGTAACTTAAAATAACCCACGCTATCTATTTTTCGCTCTCCATCGCCTACTAATTTTTTTATGCTGTCTGTAAACTGTTTACCTTTTAATATATCATCTAAAAAAGGAAAGTAAAATAATGCATTGGGGGTATGACTGATTCTTGCAATTACCTCCACAAGGGGATCTGTATTTCTATGTATCAGTTTGGATTCAGGTGAATACCCCGAAGAAGCGTAATCATACAATTGTTTTGGATTATTTAAACCGGCTAACACCACCAGACTATCAGCAAAAGGCTCATTTACAAATGGGCGGATTGTGGCGAGAATTTTATCGGGATTTAGAGCACAAAATTTTAGAAAAATAATTTTTTTACTTTCGTTGTAGCCTTTGTTATTTTTAAATATTTCAGCATTGATTTTTCCTATTTCATAGGGTACTTCTTCAATGTTGGGCGCCATACTCTGGCTATCAATATTTGCCTTTAAAATCTTTTCAAAATTACTTATCAGCAAGGGTGCAAAAACAGGATTGAGCCTTTTTGATTTCCATTCGGTTCTGAAATTTACGACTACCTCCTGAATATAATTTAACTGTCTTATTTTTTCATTGTTGGAAACAACCTTACTGCTTGTTTCTATATAATCCTGCAGTGTCTTTATTTTTCTAAACAATGCATCGGTAACCTGCAGATTTATTTCTTCGTTGCCCGATACCCTGATTATTCCATCCAGTTTACCATCAGCCTTATCGCATTTTACCTGTTCTTCTTTTATGCGTTCATGGTTGCGCTGCCGTTGTATTGGAACAATAACGGAATCTGCTAAACCATAGGCATCTCCAAAGAATACTATGAAAATAAAAGGTAGAAAATATTTCATCATAAAGACGTTCAACTGCAAAGATGAACTAAAATTGCAATACAATTTTTAAAGGCTGCTTTATTGTGTAGCGCTATTGTAAAGTTACAGCATGTGGTTAACAATTTGATAATATCAGAATTCCCGGGGGTTGATGCAATATTCAACTGATAGACTACTTTTGTGCATTGAAAAAAGGTATGAGTATTGTTAAAAAAATATTAATTGCTGATGATGAACCAGACATACTGGAGATCATACAATTTAATCTTCAAAAGGAAGGCTACGAAGTATACACCGCAAAAAATGGCGATGAGGCATTGGACCAGGCCAGAAAATATCAGCCAGATCTTATTATTCTTGATATTATGATGCCCGGTAAAAATGGTATTGATGTTTGCAATATTTTGCGCATGCTGCCTGCATTTAAAGAAACCCTCATTATTTTTTTAAGTGCATTAAGCGATGAAGGAACAGAAATACGTGGCCTGGAAACCGGTGCAGATGATTATATTACCAAACCAGTAAGTCCAAAAGTACTTACCAGTAAAGTAAATGCCCTTTTTAGACGATTGAATAAAGATGGCAATGATTTGTTACAGTTAGGCGATCTTAAAATAGACCGGGAAAAATATATTATTAACTACCAGGACAACGATATTATTCTTGCCCGTAAAGAATTTGAACTGCTGGCACTTCTGGCTTCCAAACCAGGTAAGGTTTTTTTACGGAACGAAATATTGAACCAGGTGTGGGGCACCGAAGTAATAGTTGGCGATCGTACCATTGATGTTCACATCCGCAAAATACGCCAGAAACTTGATCTGGATTGTATTACTACCGTAAAAGGAGTAGGATACAAATTTGAATTATAAATTTTTTTTCAATGAGCAAAAGATGATGTCGCTGCTCAGGCAAAGCAATAATCACTACAAAAACAGTTTAACTTACACTTGTTTAATAATTAAATATTCAAACAGGTAATTTTTGAAAATGTTTTTAACCAAAAGTTTATCTCCTCAACAACTTTCAGCAATTACTGCTGCAATAATTGCTATTCCAATCAGTACGGCTATTTATTATTTTCATCCTGTTTGGCTTATATCCGTCATCGCTTTAATCATCATTTTTACCGGAAGTTATGGTTTGATTTTATTTATGGTACAACGCTTTGTTTACCGGAAAATAAAGCTGATTTACAAATTGATTTATCAAACCAAAGCCAGTAAAAGAGAAGAGTTTTATTATAAAAATATTTTACCTCAAAAAAGTATTGATGAGGTAAGGAAGGATGTGGAAACCTGGGCCGAACAACGTAAGGCTGAAATTGAATTACTTAAAAAAAATGAGATATACCGCAAAGAGTTTTTGCAAAACTTATCGCACGAATTAAAAACACCCATATTTGCCATACAGGGATATGTAGATACTTTAATAAACGGAGCGCTGGAAAATCCGGAAGTAAACAAAAAATTTCTTAACAGCACCTCCAGAAATATTGACAGGCTTGTAAACCTGGTAGATGACCTGGATGAAATATCTAAACTGGAACGGGGCGAACAACAATTGTACAAAGAAAATTTTGTAGTACAGGAATTGGTAAAAGATGTGTATGAGTCGCTTTTAATTAAAGCCGAAAAAAAACAAATACGGTTGGTGATTAAAAAGGGCTGCGAAGTTACGCTGACTGTATTTGCAGATAAAGAAAAAATAAGGCAGGTATTTATTAACCTGGTGGAAAATTCAATAAAATATGGCAAACAAAATGGCACTATTGAAGCCAGCGCCTATAAAATTGATGGAAAAAGAATTTTAATTGAGATAAGTGATGATGGCAATGGTATCGCTGAAGAACATCTAGGTAGAATATTTGAACGATTTTACCGAACAGACGTTGCACGAAGCCGTAAAGTTGGTGGCAGTGGTCTGGGGCTTGCCATATGTAAACATATTGTTGAAGCCCATCAACAGGCAATCCATGTTCGCAGCACTATTGATGTTGGTACTACTTTTGGTTTTACGCTGGAGTCTAAAAAAGACGCCAATTAATTAGCTAATGTGCGAATTCGATAATTAGCTAATTACAATCCCCCATTATATTCATTTTACAAATCGCTTTATTCATTAGCAAATTAGCACATCGGAAAATTTGCTAATTACAATCACCCTTTATCTTCATTTTACAAATCGTTATTTTTATCAGCAAATTAGCACATCAGCAAATTAGCTTATTTCCTGATGTACTAATTATTAAGATTTTAGTAACGTATTATTTACAATTACTACACATTGTATGTAGAACTTTACTCTAAACTATATCCGTTGATAAAAAGAAAACTTGATGTAGCAGTAATCTCCGATGTTCACCTTGGTACTTACGGATCCCGTGCCAGTGAATTGTCCCGCTACCTTTCCACCATCGACCCCTCCATCTTAATACTAAATGGCGACATTATCGACATCTGGCAGTTTAGTAAAAAGTACTGGCCGCCAGGTCACATGCAGGTAATTAAACAAATTACCAGTATGCTTAGCCGTGGCATAAAAGTATATTACGTTACAGGCAATCACGATGAAATGCTGCGCCGGTTTGAACATTTTTCCGTAGGCGATTTTCACATTGTCAACAAACTGGTTATCCATCACAGCGATGGTAAACGAAGCTGGATATTTCATGGAGATGTATTTGATGTTATTATGCAACATAGCAAATGGCTGGCAAAGCTGGGCGCAGTGGGCTACGACATGTTAATATACATCAATGCATTTATCAATTACATCAGTAAAAAATTGGGAAAGGGTAAAATTTCCTTATCGAAAAAAATAAAAAATTCTGTAAAAGGAGCCATAAAGCACATTAATAATTTTGAACAAACCGCAGCAGACATTGCTATAGAAAAAGGATACGATTATGTACTTTGCGGGCATATACATCAACCTTGTAACAGGAAAATTATAAATGGCAATGGCAGTGTTAATTATCTGAATTCTGGCGACTGGATTGAGAATTTAACTGCTTTGGAATATATCAATAACGAATGGAGTGTTTATCATTTTCACGAAGATAAACTGGTGCAGGAACTAACCGATTCATTTTATACGGATGAAGCAGCTTACCTGCGTACTGCAGAACTATTTAAAATAATGATGGAAGATTTTATTGTAGCATCTTAAAACACTTTTATGAAAGTATTATACGCGATACAAGGCACCGGAAACGGGCATGTTAGCAGGGCCAATGAAATTATTCCTTTTCTGGAAAAAAAATGTGAGCTGGATATTTTACTCAGTGGTACCCAGGCCGATGTTGGATTGAACTATCCGGTTAAATTTAAAAGAAAAGGGTTGGGTTTTATTTTTGGCAAAAAAGGCGGAGTGGATATGTATAAAACATTCAAACAAATGCAATCCAAAAAATTTTTATCCGAAATTAAATCCCTGCCTGTAGAGGAGTACGATTTGGTGATAAACGATTTTGAACCAGTAAGTGCGTGGGCTTGTAAACTAAAAAATATTCCCTGTATTGGCATGAGCCATCAGTGGGCTGTATTAAATAAGAATGCACCAAAGGCCACTTCAAAAGACTTGTTTGGCTCAATGATTTTAAAATATTACGCACCTTGCAAAACAGGAGTAGGTTTTCATTTTAAAAGTTATGGTGAAAACATTTTTACCCCCGTAATAAAAAGAGAGATACGCAATGCAACAACAAAAAACCTGGGCCATTATACTGTATACCTGCCTGCATATTCTGATAAAAAGCTAATTAATTTTCTTTCCTTTTTTAAAAATACAGAATGGCAGATTTTTAGTAAGCATACAAAAAAATCGTACACTGCAGGTAATTGCAAAATAAAGCCAGTAAGTATTGCTGAATTTACTGAAAGCTTCACAACCTGCGCAGGCATTATTTGTGGTGCTGGTTTTGAAACACCCGCTGAAGCATTGCAAATGGGTAAAAAATTATTGGTTGTACCCATGGCACATCAGTACGAGCAACATTTAAATGCTGCTGGGGCACAAGATCTGGGCATACCTGTTATTAAAAACTTAAAGAAAAAACACCTGCATAAAGTTGAAAACTGGCTGAAAGAAAAGGAAGCATTACACATCAATTTTCCGGATGAAACCGAAAAGATAGTTGACCTGGTGTTGGCAATGTCTGCAGTAAAAAACATCAAGGCAGCACGCAAGGAGGGTATATTTTTCAATAATTCCTTGGTGGCCCGTTGGGTATAAACTTATAGTATAAGGTAAGAATAGCAACACCTCACTTCCGTATATTTTGTAGCAATTCAAATGCTTCTTTGGATAGAACAGCAGCTTTTAATTCGCCCTCTTGTTTAAAAGTAAAATACATACATGCAGCATCATTCATCCTGAAACCTATATCCTGTATCTCCCTATTATTTTTAAAAAAATGCAGTGAGCCATCATAGCCACATTTTACGGGTGGCTTTGCAGCAGATGCACTTATCATTGAGCTTAAGTCTTCTATCACTTTTTTATTCCGTACCATTTTAACAGCAACTACTGTATCCATTGTTCCATCCGCTTTAAAAAAATTAATGGCTACGCTATCTGTGGTATTGATATACTCTTTTATTTTTTCGTTTGGCCTGTTACATGCCGTTGCATAAAATAAAATGATTACAAATAACGGCACAATTTTCATCCGGTAAATATACGGGCCCTTGATTGATAGCAGGGCTAAAAAACAAACCACCTGATAAGATTAACAGGTGGTACAAGCATTAAAAAACGTTCTTGCTTAAGGAAACTTGTTTGGATTGCTATGCGTAAAGATGGTACTGATGTTAATTGAAACTGATGCAAGTTTACACAAGTGTGTTATCAAAATATTATTGCAGGGTTATGGAAATGTTATAAAAGAATATGCTCAATTAACAAATCTTTAATGAAAATAAAATCGAAAATAGAATTGAAACTATGGTAAAAAAACACCCGATAAAATTATCGGGTGGCAGTAATATAAATATTTTCTTAAAAAATGTTTGATCAAATATTCTTTCCTTAAAAATTATATTTAATTCCGAATTGTGCCTGAAAACGACTGTTTAAAGGATCAACCGTGTAATAGTGACTATCTAAACCAGTAGGTACATTAAAGTTAAACGTTGGTAAATATCCAGAAGAAGGCTTACCTACTTTAACTGCATTTGCATCCGTAACAAAGGTTAATATATTAGCTGTATAGTTGTTTACATTGGTTACAAAATAAACATGGCCCCAGCTATTGTTCAGCAAATTCAATACATTAAAAATATCCAGACTTAACTGAAGTGAACGTCCATTATCTTTTCCAAACTTAAATTCATGCATTAATTTCATATCTACATCATGATTCCACGGTGTTCTTAAACCATTTCTTTCTGCATACTGACCTCTTCTTGAGTTTAAATATTTATCGCCTGTAATTAAATTGTTTAAATCAGTCCATTGTTGGGCTGCTGTATATAACTGTCCATTTCTTGT
>NZ_JACMOO010000244.1 GCF_014377975.1 Ferruginibacter sp. | reverse complement strand
GAAGAAGGCATCAATGTAACTTTTGATGAAAAGAATCCGGATGGTTCTGCAGCAGGTGTTTTCTTTGGTACCAATCAATTTAATATCTCCGCCAATTCAAGACTGGCTTTGGCTAAGTTGGTAAAAATATTTAATAATTACCCTGAAACAAATATTCTAATTGAAGGGCATACAGACAATATAGGTACTCCCCCGTATAATTTATCCCTTTCGCAACGAAGAGCAGATGCAGTGGGTAATTTTTTAAAAGGAGAGGGTATTCCGTCCAATCGGTTAACCATTAAATGGTATGGTGAAACCCAGCCAAAAGCAGATAACAGCACCGATGCAGGAAGGGCTTCCAACCGTAGGGTAGAATTTGCTGTTACAGCAAACGACAAAATGAAAGCCGAGGCCAAACAGCAGGCAACACAAAAAAATTAAGGTATAAGATCAGGTCAGGGACTGTTCTTAATACACCTTCAAATTGAAAGTAAATTTTAAGTACCAAATATTTTAACGCTGTATTCAGTTTTAGTTTTACTGTTATGTGGTTTGAGATTTTTTTAAAAGAAAATCAATACAATTACATAGCAGTATTTTATTTTTAACAAGTGATAACAATTACTGTAGCAAGAGGCGCAGAAACCTTTCAAAAAATTGATATTATCTTCGCTTCTAAACTATAATATCTTACAATGATTTTTGTTACAGGCGGTAGTGGTTTATTGGGTAAAGAAGTAATTACACAATTGCTTGCTCAAGGTAAAAAAGTAATGGCCATCTACAACAAAACTTTATTGCCTGCTTTTAATTCTTCTCTTTTAACACAAGTGCCCTGCGATATTTTAGATGTGGTTGGGCTCGACGAGTTCATGCAACAGGACATTACGCAGATTTACCACTGCGCTGCCATTGTTACATTTAATCCCAGGCGCAAATCGGAAATGTTTAAAATAAATATAGAGGGCACTGCTAATATAGTAAATGCTGCTTTAAATGCAGGCGTTAGCAAAATGGTGCATGTAAGTTCCGTAGCTGCTTTGGGAAGGGTAAAACCAGGGGATATGGTTAATGAAAAAATGCTTTGGACAGAAGAAAACAGCAGCAGTAACTATGGCGAAAGTAAATACCTTGCAGAGCTGGAAGTGTGGCGGGGTATCGGCGAAGGGCTTAATGCAGTAGTTGTAAACCCAACAATTATACTGGGTGCAGGCAATTGGGAAGGTGGCAGTTCTCAAATTTTTAAAAGTGCCTACGACGAATTTCCCTGGTACACAGATGGTGTAAATGGCTTTGTGGATGTAAGGGATGTTGCCGCTGCAATGCTTCAGTTAATGGACAGTGATATAACAGCAGAGCGCTTTATTATAAGTGCCGCTAACAAAAGCTACCAGGAAATATTTAATTTAATTGCTACAGCTTTTCATAAAAAAAAACCGCATAAAAAAGTAACTCCTCTGGTAGCAAAACTAATGTGGCGCATAGAAGCTATTAAAAGCCGGTTTACAGGAAAAGATCCTTTACTAACTAAAGAAACAGCGGCTTCAGCATTATCAAAAGAGTTTTACGACAACAGTAAATTAAAAAGCTTTTTACCCGGATTTACCTACCGGAATATGGAAAAAACCATCAGCGAAACCTGCACTGCATTGCAACAAATGCTTAACAACCATTAATGTATTTTAGCTGGCAATTTTGTTTACAAAACAGCGTTTCAATTATTTAATGTTTGATTAATATTTATGTATGAAAAAAGTCATCTTTTTTTTGTGTATTGTTTTCTTTGCAAACTATAGTATAGCCCAATCTGAGTCATATCTGATTACCGGTAAAGTAATGGATGCAGTAACAAAATTACCACTACTGGGTGCTAGTGTATTTGCACAAAATACTACCATCGGTACAGCTACCGATCAGCAGGGAAATTTTACATTGCGCTTACTCAACGGCGGGTACGACCTTATCATTACTTTTACCGGTTATCAAACCGTAACCCGGCGTATAACTACCGCAGATGCACTGGATAAAAACATTGTGATAGAAGTAGCACAAAAAGAAAAAGCCCTGGAAGATGTGGTAATCAAATCAAGCAATGAAGTAAAAGACGGATTAATAAAATATGGCAGCTTTTTTGAAGAAAATTTTATTGGTAAAACCATCAACAGCAACCAGTGTGTTATAAAAAATAAAGATGTGCTGCATTTTTATTTCTATAAAAAGAAGAACCGCTTAAAAGTATTGGCAACTGCGCCCCTTGAGATTGAAAACACCGCATTGGGTTACACTATAAAATATACGCTTGATTCTTTTACGCATGAGTACGGCACACAGATGAGTACTTATTCAGGCTACCCCTTGTTTAAAGACATGCCACCTGCAGACGAAGCACAAAAAACAGGGTGGTACAATAACCGGCTAAAAGCTTACCAGGGATCTATGTTGCATTTTATGCGGAGTGTACATGATAAAAAAATAAAAGAAGAAGGATTTGAAATTCAACTGGTGGCAAAAACCAATGAGATAGAAACAGCCATACCAGTACAGGATTTTTATGGAGCCATTAACTACAGCATAAATGATAGTACACAGCTGGTAGAGATAACCCCCAATCAGCAAAACATGGCCGTATTGTACAACAGGCAGGCGCCCGCTCCACTCTATCTTGCAGCTACAGGTGATGTACCCAGAAAATTTCAGCTTTCGATCCTGACCATTGCACCGGATCAATCTATAGGCATTGAGCAAAACGGTTATTTCTTTGATCAGAATGATATTGTAATTAATGGTTACTGGACATGGCAAAAAGTGGCAGAAGTGCTGCCCTATGATTTTAGACCGTAGTAAATTTTAATTTGGCATTAAGGCGTTTAAACGTTTTTACTGTATTAATTATTCATGAGTTTGCCTACCTGTTTGCTCCATTACTTTTAAAAAATTTATAACTTATAACTCACAATTCATAACTTTTTTACTTCCCCATTACCTTATCCCAAAGCTGCGGTATTCTTTTTATCCATACCAGTTCCCTTCTTGCCAAACCCGCATCCTGCGCCGGTGTGCCCCAATAAGTTTTGTTTCCTTCCAGGCTATGCGTAACACCGGATGTGCCAAGTAATACAGCGTTTTCACCAATGGTCAATGTCTTATTTACTACCACCTGTCCCCAAAGGGTAACACCATCTTTTATGATTACACAACCGGCAACTACCACCTGTGCAGCAATCAGACAATTTTTACCTATTACGGTATCATGGCCAATGTGAACGAGGTTGTCGAACTTGGTTCCTTTGCCAATTTTCGTAACCGCACTTACGCCCCGGTCAATGGTACAGTTTGCGCCAATTTCTATATTATCTTCCAGTAAAACGATGCCGCAACTGTTCATTTTTTTATACCATACTTTCCTGTTTTTTTTGGTGTTAAAATAAAAGGCATCACTGCCAATTACGGTGCCGGAATGTATCTCCACTTCATCACCAATAATACAGTTATCATAAATACAAACGTTGGGATGAATGATGCAGTTTTTACCAATGCGTACATTATTACCCACAAAACAATTGGGCATTATTACAGATCCTGCACCAATGATTGCAGTATCGCTGATGGCTTTTAGTGAGGCCATAAATGGGGAAAAATGTTGTACAATTTTACTGTATGCTTCAAAAGGATCGTCTGTAACAAGCAATGCTTTTCCTGCAGGTATTGCAGCAGTTTTATCAATGATAATAAAACTTGCGGCGCTATTTATGCACTTCTCATAATATTTCGGATGATCAACAAAAACAAGATCACCCTCCCCGACATTGTGTATTTCGTTGATGCCGGTTGCCAGACCATTTACATTACCAATTAACTCAGCACCGATGAAGGCCGCTATCCATTGTATAGAAACAGGAGAAGGGAATTGCATGCAATAAAAATTTTGGCAAAGGTAGGCTGCTTTATTTTATAAGTGTTGCATGCAAATTTTGTATCAGTATGTAAAAGGACCTGACTTTTATCAATTTTTTTTAATTTTTTTCCGCATCAAACACGCGTCAGAAAAATCATTTTTTATCTCATAAAAATATCAGCTGCCCTCATTATTTATTATTGACAACATAACGCTATAAAAAAATAGCGATCGCTGAAACACCTGTAAAATCAATACTTACAGAGGATTGATATTTTATTGCTTTCCATTAAAATATATTTACAGGGTTAAATATTGCCGTCTCTAATTTGCAATGCGGGCTAAATACAATGCGCCTTATCCACAGCGTAAAATAAAATGTGCATAAATTTTATCAAAATAATTTTTCAGATAGGATAATTTCTTTTTAATATTGTGTACGGAAATTTATTTCCTGGTACTTACTAACCCATTAATATAACAAAGCCTGGCTATCAAATGTCGGGCTTTATTATTTTTACAAGGTATTCAGCAACATTTATTTTACTGCTCATTGTATCATTTTATTCATCCATAATTTATTTTCTGTTGGAATACTACTGCATCATTTACAAACCATTTAATGTGTTATCGCAATTTACATCCGGCGATGGAAAGCAAACACTCAGGGATTTTTTTGATGTGCCCGGCGATGTGTATCCGGCGGGAAGACTGGATTATGATAGCGAAGGATTATTGGTACTTACCAATGATAAAAAATTGAATCACCAGTTACTCAATCCCTCCTTTGCGCATGAAAGGGAATATTGGGTACAGGTAGAGGGAGAAATAAATGATGAAGCCATCAACGATTTACAAAATGGGGTTGATATAACGGTGGATGGAAAAATATACCGCACCAAAAATTGTAAAGCAATGTTGTTTAAAATTGCACCTGTTGTGCCGGATAGAAACCCACCCATCCGTTACCGAAAAAACATACCAACCAGTTGGATAAAATTAATCATCACGGAAGGAAAAAACAGGCAGGTAAGAAAGATGACAGCAGCTGTTGGATTTCCCACGCTGCGGTTGATTCGTTACCGGATAGAAAAGTGCAGTATTGATTTGCTGCAACCCGGCGAAATGAGAATATTAACATCCGGCGAAGCATACCATTTTCTTTTTCCCAATAGAAATGCTCCGCATAAAGTAAACAAATGAGTTTATATCTATAACTTGTAGCCTCTTCTACAAATCGAAACCTATAAAATAATAACAGCACATGCTTAAATCAATGACTGGCTTTGGCCGGGCAGAACAAACAGTAAATGATAAAACATTTTTAGTAGAAATAAAATCTCTGAACGGCAAACAGTTTGAAATGCAATTGCGCCTGCCACCCTTGTTGCGTCCCTATGAGTTTGACATAAGAAATATTTTACAGGAACAATTGGTAAGGGGTACCATTGATTGTGTAATCACCATTAAACAAAACGGAACTTCCAAACCGGTAAATATCAATACCGATTTAATAAAGGCTTATTACCGCCAGATAGAAGAATTGGCAGGCGAACTGAGTATTGATACAAACTCTGTTTTAAGTGCACTATTGCGCTTGCCAGAGGTGGTAACGCCTACCAACGATGTGTTAATTGATACCGATTTTGAAGACTTTAAAAAAGTATTACAAACTGCGTTAACGGAATTAAACAATCATCGGGAGGAAGAAGGTGCAAGCTTGGAGAAAGACCTGATTAAACGCATCACCAATATCAATGCACAGGAAGAAGCCATTGTTCAACTGGAACCTAACCGGATGAAACGCATCAGGGAAGAAATTGTGCAATTACTGGAAGAACATGTAGGCAAAGAAAATTATGATGGTAACCGGCTGGAACAGGAACTGATTTACTACATCGAAAAAATTGATATCCATGAAGAACAGGTTCGGTTAAAACAACATTGTCAATACTTTATTGAACTCCTGTCAAATGGCGATGAAGCAAAGGGTAAAAAATTATCTTTTGTTATCCAGGAAATAGGCCGTGAAATTAATACTACCGGCAGCAAGGCGTATGATGCAGATATCCAAAAATGTGTAGTTACCATGAAGGATGAGCTGGAGAAAGCAAAAGAGCAGGTGTTGAACGTTTTATAATGCTGGCAGTAATTACCCTTCCCGGGTTAGGGCACAATGGATAAAGAGTTTTATTTTTATACAAATTTTTTGTGAGCATGAAGGCATATTTACCCTTAAAAAATTATGGTTTTATATTTGTTGCAATCATGGGCATAAGCACATGGCTGGCAGCTTGCACCCGGCTGGATGTGTTTGAAAAGAATACGGTGATACCCAACAACCAGTGGAGTTTTGCTTTACAGCCTGCGGTTGATTTTGTTATTGCAGATACTACTGCATCGTACAATGTGTTTATTGTATTGCGTCATACAGATGCTTACAGGTATAACAATCTCTGGCTTAATGTAGGTACCCAGGCACCAGGCGATAAAACCCGTTTTAATAAGTTTGAACTGGTGCTGGGAACCGATGCTACAGGCTGGCAGGGAACCGGAATGGATGATATCTGGGAGGTTAGAAAATTAATTACCAACGGTCCGGTAAGGTTTAACAAGGCTGGTAACTACCGGTTTACCCTGGCGCAGATTATGCGGGAAAATCCTTTGCCCAATATCATGAGCGTGGGTATACGGGTTGAAAAAGCACGGTAAGTTTCTGCTACAAGTTTGGCAACAGGATAAAATATTTTATCTGCGGTATTTCTTCACTGCCTTTATTAAATAATCAACAGGTAAATATTAGCGATAGGGTCAATTAACATCACTTTAATAACTGCACAATATTGTAATGACACTTTCTTTTTATAAAACAAAAAAGCTACGTTTAATTTTTTTAGTGTATTGGGTGCTGCTAACATATATTGTAGCAGCTTTGGTATGGTGGTTTATTGCCTTGAATAAGCAAAACCACCTGATGATACAATTTGAAACCCAACAATTGAAAAAGGAGAATCCTGCTTACTTTACTGATATACAAAAATTAAATGCGGTTGAAAAAAGAAAAACAGCGCAGTATATCGGTGAAGGTGCCACCTTTCTTTTATTGATTTTAGCGGGTGCTGTATTTATTTTCAGATCAGTAAAACAGCAATTAAAATCGGGCCAGCAACAGCAGCATTTTATGATGGCCATTACGCATGAATTAAAAACACCGATTGCAGTGACTAAGCTAAATTTAGAAACCCTGCAAAAACGAAAACTGGATGAAGGCCAGCAGCAAAAACTTTTGCAAAATACCATACAGGAAACCAACCGCTTAAATGCACTTTGTAATAATATGCTGTTGGCATCGCAGATAGAGGCAGGCGGTTACAGCATTACAATGGAAGAAATTGATTTCACCGAAATAGTAAAGGAGTGTGTGCAGGATTGCACCATCCGGTTTCCGCAACGGCATATCCATGCTGTAATTGATGAAAATATATTTGTTAATGGCGACAGACTGCTCTTGCAGATAGGGGTAAATAATTTAATTGATAATGCCATTAAATATTCACCCAAAGAAACATCCGTATCTATTTTGCTGCAGGAAAAAAATAAAGAAATCCAGCTATCTGTAAAAGATGAAGGCAAAGGAATTGCGGATGAAGAAAAGAAAAAAGTATTTGATAAATATTACCGCACCGGCAATAAGGCAACAAAAGGAGCAAAGGGCACCGGGCTTGGATTATACCTTACCACAAAAATTGCGCAGCAGCACAAGGCAACTATTTTACTGACAGATAATGTACCCAACGGCAGTAATTTTACAATTGTATTCAGGCAATAGGCATCGCAGTTGGTACAACAATAAATAATTTAAAATGGCAGAAAAAAAAGTGTCTATTTTATTGGTAGAAGATGAAGAAAATCTGCAGGAAGCATTAAAGCTAAACCTTGAGCTGGAAGACTATGAAGTAACCTGCGCCTCCGACGGACTGGAAGCTTTAAAAGCAGTACAGCAGGAGCATTTTGATTTAATGATATTAGATGTAATGTTACCCGAGCTGGACGGTATCAGCGTCTGCGAAAGCATACGTTTGCAAAACAATGAGATTCCTATTCTAATATTAAGTGCTAAAAATAGTAGTGCCGACAGGGTATTGGGATTGAAAAAAGGAGCAGATGACTATTTAACCAAGCCTTTTAACCTGGAAGAATTGTTATTACGTGTTAACAAGTTAGTGGAAAAAAGCAAACGCCTGGCTATTAGAAAGCCACTGGAACAAATTTACAAATTTGGCAAAAACCAGGTAGATTTTAAAGTGCTGGAATGTATTACCAAAGATGGCGAAACGATTGAGCTAACCAAAAAAGAAATCATGCTGTTGAAGCTGCTGATTGAAAATAAAAATGAAGTGGTAACCCGTGAAAAAATTTTACAGGCCGTATGGGGATACAATGTGTATCCAACAACCCGTACCATTGATAATTTTATTTTAAGTTTTCGTAAATATTTTGAAGAGGATAGCCGAAACCCTAAATATTTTCATTCAGTAAGAGGCGTAGGATATAAATTTACTGAGCTTTAAACATGCGTATTTATGGGCGTTCCCTGGCTGAAAGAATGAACAATTCGATCGGCAGCCCGGTACATTTCGGGCATTTTATTTTCTGCGGTAAAGGGAGTATATAATTGCCACTCTACATCATTTAACAATTGTTGTACCTGCAAACTGGTACTTACTGCAACACCCTTTTTATCCAGTTCTTCCGCAATTTTTTTCCCATTTATTATTTCTACCGGAACGGATAATTGCGTGGCGAGAAATTGGCGCAATTCGTTATTCAGTGCTTCGTAAAAGCCTTTGCTATTTTGCTGTACCAGGCAGTATTCTGTATTGGCTAACGGATTAAATAGTACCCTGGGTTTTTCACCACCATTCAATTTTATTTCTTCCTCTGTATTGGCAATTGCCCGGGCTTGCTCTTTCCTGTTTTCTTTCTTTACCCAAAAAAACAAACCCGCCAAAACAATAAGCGCCACAGGAACAATAATCCATAACCGGTTGCTAAAAATGGCAAATGAAAAACGTTCATTGACAGACGGTTCATGAAGGTTATTTTGCACAACAATCTTTTTTCCTTTACCAACGGTAACCGTAATAACAACCGGTTTAGTGGTCATTATTTTATAACTATTCAGGGCAGGATTAAAGTAACTGTATTCAACAGCAGGTAAAGTATAAGTGCCCGGTTTTTTCACAGTAAAAGTATACTCAAAACCCTTGCTGCCGCTAACGGGCACGGCTTGTTTGTTCAGCGATGCCACTACCTTTGGATCGTACGCCTCAATACCAGCAGGCCAGCTAATTTCGGGGGCATTTATCAATTCCATATTGCCCTGCCCGGTAATGGTAAATTGAAATTTACCTCCATCATCGGTTGAAAAATTAGATTTTTCTACCCCGGCATCTAAAGAAAAATTACCTACTGCACCATTAAACGACGCCGGCTTATTGCTGTCGGGTAAGGGCTTTACAGTAATGATTAACGGCTTGCTTTGCAGGGTTACTTTTTCATCCTGCATCGCATCTGCCGGTAACCCGGAAAATCCCAGATCTTCCAAAATTGTGTTGGTATTTCCCTGGCGGCTTTTAAAATAATCTTCCTTTACAAAATGAATATTATTTTCTACTTCAGCCTTCTCTGCTTCCATTTGCCCTGCCTGCAAAGGATACAACTGCGATTTGCGCAAAGTGTACACGTTGTATTGCCTGCCATTTAGTTTTTCAATATCGTAAAATGAGCTGCCGGGCTGCCCCAGGTCAATCACGGAGAAGCCGTTAAAAGAAGGATTTTTAGTGATGTTACTTTCAGATTTCAGACGGGTATACAATTTATAATTTACTACCACCGGCTCACCAATATAGCAACTGGTTTTATCAGCATCCACTTTAATAAAAATATTCTTTGCAATCTTGTTGGGTATATTTTCTCCTTTCTTTAAAATATAATCGCTGTTATCTGTATGCTGCATAGGATTATCATCAAAAGAAGATAACCCACTGAAAGGAAAACCGGAATTATTTTGATTTGTGGAAGCAGTTGCATTGGTAACCTTCAATATTACAGTATTGGTTTTTAAAACTTTTCCATCTGCTTTGGCAATGGCCGGGCCAATGGTAAAGTTTCCTTTTCTTTTAGGTTGCAGTTGGTAGGTGAGGCCAATATATTGTTTGGTAACGCCATTAATTGTTTCCATGCTGCTTTCCTGGTTGGGCCCGCTTAACACAATAAAATCTTTGAGCGAAGGTGGAATAATCTGTTCAACATCGCGGGCATTTTCAATCATCAGCCGCAGTTCAACCGTTTCGTTTTTACCAATTACCGACGGAGAAACAGAAGCACTAAAACGTACCTGCGCCAATAATTTATATTGAACAACAAACAGCAATAAAAAAATAAGTAGTAATATTTTTTTCAATAACACATTAATAACTTGTAATACAAAGGTAAATTATAGCATTGCTGTAATGTAACAGAAAAATATAAATGGTTATAAAAAACTGTTAAATGAATAATAAAAAAGAAGCTTGTTAATGTTCAATGAAGCTGGAAAACATAAAAGCACCTCATTATTAAATAGCCATCAAAAAATTATCCATTAAAATTAAAGGTCTCCCAATTGCGGCCGCAGAATAATGTCTTCCACCACAGCTTGTGGCGATAGTTTAGCGGCTGCTATAATCATTGCTGCAATATCATTTGCTTCCATAATTCTATGCTGACTGTTATCAAAATCTCCCCAGGAAGCTGTCATCACTGCACCAGGATACACTGCGGTAACTTTAATATTGTATGGCTTTAATTCTTCCCGTAAATTTTTACTAAAGCCCATCAAGGCAAATTTGCTAATGCTGTAACTGCCGCCATTTGCGTAAGCCTGCAACGAAGCAATGGAACAAACATTAAAAATATGGCCGTGTTTAGCCCTCATCATGTTGGGAAGTAACAAACGGGTAAGGTGGTAGGCACTGTATAAATTAACAGCCATCATTTTTTCCAGTAATCCCTCTTCTTCATTATAAACACTGCCTGGTAAAAACTGTCCGGCATTGTTAATCAGCACATCCACGGCACCCGCTTTATCCAGCACCCATTCTCCAAATTTTATAACTTCAGTTTTGTCGGAAACATCCGCTGCCTTTGCACTGATGGTACTGTCAGGATATTTCACCTGCAACTCCGCCACCGTATTATACAGGTTTACTTCATTTCTGGCACACAAAAAAAGATGGTTGCCTTCTGCTGCAAAACCAGCAGCAATTGCCTTACCGATTCCTTTGGATGCACCTGTTATTACTACATTCATTATAAAAAAATTAACAGCAAAGCTGTGTAAATATTAAAAAAAATAATTGTCCTGGCTAAGAAGCCATGTGGTACTTCATGTGCGTCGCACACTTTTACATAAAAACAATATTGTACTTCAGCCTTTCCAACCGAAGTTACAGCACTGCAGGCAGGTTTTAAAAATTGTAAAAGAGTATGCGTCAAATTGCTCCAGACTTTTATACAGTATTAATCTAAACACAATACTGTAAACATCTTCGTTTATTTAATAATCAATATTTTAATTGTAAATAAATTTCTGTTCAAGGTATATTCATCTGCAAACTTGGCTACTTATAATCCGGCACTTTACAAACCAAATATTAAACGGGTATTTCTGCTCCAGGTGTGCGGCCCCTTTGTAACCAACTATCCAATGCGCATTTTGCGCTGCTGCAGCATCCCATCAATATTGAATATTTCTTGTTGTGTTGTACCTGATAATGTAAGCAAATACATTGGTCATTGAATTGCTACAAAGTGTAACTCCTGCGAAGTTGAAAAGGTTATAAAGTTTTCAAATTACCAGTAGCTTTGCAAATAAACCTGCAAAAAAATATTAAGATAAGTTAACTTTTCAATAATTAAATTCTTAAAAATAATACGCAACAATTTAACAAACATGGCCGCATACAAACATTTATTTTTCGATCTCGATCATACCTTATGGGATTTTGATGCCAACGCCAAAGAAACACTAACGGAAGTGTATACTTATTTTGAACTGGAAGCAAAAGGGGTTTATCCGTTTATTGATTTTTATAAACAATACCTGCACCACAACGAAATTTTGTGGGACAGATATCACAAAGGATTTATAAGCAGCGATGAATTAAAGTGGAAACGTATGTGGCGCACAATGCTGGAATTTAAAATGGGCAGTGAGCAACTGGCAAAAGATATGAGTGTACATTTTTTAGAGATATTGCCTACAAAAAAAACATTGTTTCCGCACACTATTGAAATATTGAATTACCTGACACAGAAGGGATACAAGCTTCATTTAATAACCAACGGTTTTGAAAAAACGCAATGGAGCAAGATTAATAACAGTGGTCTTAGCCCTTATTTTACACACATGATTACTTCGGAGGCAAGCAACAGCCTTAAACCAAAAAAAGAAATTTTTGAGTATGCATTAAATAAGGCAGGAGCCAGCTTGTCGGAAAGTATTATGCTGGGTGATAACCTTGATGCGGATATACAGGGCGCCATCAATGCGGGCATGGATTGCGTGTTTGTAAATCATTTAAAAATACCTACAGATATTAAAGCAACTTACATCATTCATCACCTGAAAGAACTGGAAGGAATATTTTAGTAAATTTTGCAACTATACACCAGCATTTTATAAAGAAACTAGATACGCTAATTGTGCAGCTATAAATGCTGAACATTAT